>CAYOKU010000006.1:0-44000 GCA_964404645.1 uncultured Alistipes sp. | reverse complement strand
AAGTAGCGTGTCTACCAATTTCACCACCTGGGCATTACCTCCGCAAATTGCGGTTTCTGGAGTGCAAATATAGCCACTATTTTGTGAATCCCAAAATTTTTTAGCGAAAAACCCCAAGAAAGCACTCTTTTTTGTAAATTCACAAAGTCGCCTGCTTGGGGTTCGCTCTATTTGAGTGTCATTTCGCGAATTAGGTAATCCGCATGTCCAATCCGATCCACCACAAAGAGCACGTAACGGATATCAACGGCGATATTGCGGCAGATCGTGGGGTCGAATGCAATGTCGCTCATCGTAGATCGCCACGTTCGGTCGAAATTGATGCCGACCAACTCGCCTTTGGCATTCAACACCGGCGAACCGGAGTTACCACCCGTTGTATGGTTAGTAGCCAAAAAACAGACCGGAACAGTACGGCGAGCGTCGATCACCGTACTCCAACGACCAAAATCTTTTGCGGCATAAATTTTACGCAATGCCTGAGGGATGTCGTAGTCGTATATTTCGGGGTTATCCTTGGCAATAATGCCATCGAGTGTACTTTGCGGCGTATGATATTCGCCATCGGCATACTCATACCCCTCGATTGAACCATAAGCCACACGCAACGTCAAATTGGCATCAGGATAGAAGGCTCGCGTGGGATCCCATTCGCG
Source organism: uncultured Alistipes sp. (assembly GCA_964404645.1). GTDB lineage: Bacteria > Bacteroidota > Bacteroidia > Bacteroidales > Rikenellaceae > Alistipes. Next base: position 43,344 of record CAYOKU010000006.1, on the reverse strand, counting down.
CAACCCTTTAATATAAGTAGTATATAGCTCGTTTAAACGACGGCTGTTAATATTGCGCAGGGAGGAGGTTCCGAGCAACCATGTGATATGCCCCAACATGCGATCTGTCCCTTTACGCAATCGAACCACAGCGACGGTGTCAACCCCCTGCCACACCTTCTCGAAGAGTCGTTGAGCGTACTTTTCGACCGAGCCGCAGGCGGCAGTACCGTCGAGAAATTCGGGGGTCAGATATTGTCGCGGACAACGTGCGGCGTACTCTTTGCAAAGGCTCTCAAACAACGCCATTTCCGTTGGCTTGCGGCGTTCGAATTCATCACCGTTTCGCTCTTCGGTTGTGTACCGGTTCGGCAACGCTCCGATCGTTTCGCGCGTAATCTCTCTGGCAAAATAGGGGTCGGTAATTCGCGCATATTCGGCTTTCAGCTCCGTCACAACATTCCGATATTCGGGCTTGTCGGCAGCCCATGCCGCGAATTGGCTCTCATATTCCTGCTTAGCGGCAATGGTTCCGCGGCGTTCGATGCCCAGTGCCTCACCTTGCCACTTCTTCCACGCATTTGCAACCGAAGCGACCTTCGAGGCGTAGAAGATCCGCAAAGCAGGATCACTCTCCTGAGCCTTCTTCATGATATCCAGCCGTCCGGTACGCACGGCAATTTTAGCCGGATCGGAGCGACGAGCAATGTATTCGACGGCATCCGAAAGGATATACTCCTGTGTGTTGCCCGGAAATCCGTAGATCATCGTGAAATCGCCCGTCTTAACCCCTTTGGTTGAGATTGGAAAGTGCTTTTTAGGGCGGTAGGGGACGTTTTGGGGAGAGTATGCGGCTGGCTTATTCTCCTTATCGGCATAGATGCGGAAAATCGAGAAGTCGCCCGTATGACGAGGCCAGATCCAGTTGTCGGTATCACCACCGAATTTACCGATGGATGAGGGCGGTGCTGCGACCAGACGTACATCATCGAACTGCTCATAGACAAAGAGGAATTGTTGATTTCCATAGTACAACTGTTCGATGGCCGCTTTGTAACCTGTCGCTTCGGCCTCGGCCTTGGCAATGATCTCCTTGTGACTCTCACCCGCGGCTATGCGGCTGGTCACCTCCTCCATTCGCACCAGAAAACGGACATTAAGCCCCTTATTGGGCAGCTCCTCTTGGCAGGACATTGCCCAAAAACCATCGGTCAGGTAGTCATGTTCGATGGTTGAATGGCTCTGAATGGCATCGTATCCACAGTGATGATTGGTCAGCAGAAGCCCTTTGTTGGAGATCAGTTCTCCCGTGCAACCTCCATCGAAGAGCACGACAGCATCTTTCATCGAGGCTTGGTTAACGGCGTATATATCCTCGGCCGTCAACCGAAACCCTTTGGCGCGCATGTCGCCGATGCGGTCGGCGATCAGACTGGGCAACCACATCCCCTCATCAGCAAATGCGGGGAGTGCCACGAGCATGATCACCAGCGTCAATAACTTTTGTTTCATGGTGTTATGAATTTTTCGAGTTCAACATATACTTTCTGGACAGGGAGCCCCATGACGTTGTAAAACGAACCCTCAATGCTTTCGATAGCCGCATATCCGATCCACTCCTGAATGCCATACGAGCCGGCTTTGTCGTAGGGACGAAAGGTCTCCACATAGTAGTGGATCTCCTCCTCGGAGAGCGGTCGAAATTTCACGCGGCTATGGGCGGAAAAGGTGCGTATGCGCGAGGCCGAGCGAAGCGTCACGCCCGATACGACCGTATGAGTATTGCCGGCTAAGCGATGCAGCATGTCGATTGCCTCATCGCATCCGGCGGGTTTTCCGAGAACTTCTCCATCGAGCACAACCACCGTGTCGGCCGTCAGCAAGATTTCGTTGTCGGCCAACGGCTGCGGATAGGCGTTGCTTTTGAGCTGCGAAAGGTAGATGGGAACCTCTTCGGCCGCGATGGTATCGGGATAGATCTCTTCGCAGTCGTATTTTACGGCCAATTCGTAGGGAAGTCCGCATGCGGTGAGCAGTTCACGGCGGCGGGGCGATTGCGAGGCCAAAAGCAACCGATAGGAGGCTAATTTTTTGTGGAGTAACATGGCGTTAGCGAATGTCGAAATTTAATAACTCGCGCCCTTCGAGTGTGGCGCGTAGCGTATCTCCGCACTGTACGGCTCCTACCCCAACGGGTGTTCCGGTATAGAGCAGGTCACCGATGCGCAGGGTCATGTATTGCGACACGGCGGCAATGAGCCGATCGACACCGAAGATCATCTCGGCCGTATTGCCCGTTTGACGACGTTCGCCATTGACGTCGAGTGCAAAGTGTAGCTTACCAATCTCGCCGCCCAAATCGGCCAGCGGCACGAATTCGGGCGAGATGGCAGCCGAATGGTCGAACGCCTTACTCGCCTCCCACGGCAACCCTTCGGTGATCGCTTTGCGTTGCAGGTCGCGCGCCGTGAAGTCGATGCCCAGCCCCACCTCATCGTAATAACGATGGGCAAATTTCTCGGCGATAGCCTTGCCGACACGGTTGATCTTTACGACCAATTCGCATTCGTAGTGTAGCTCCTGCGTAAAAGCCGGTATGTAAAACGGATCGTTGTTGCGCAACAGCGCGGTGTCGGGTTTCAAAAACCAGATCGGTTCACTCGGCACCGAGCCGCCGTCGTGGAGTTCGGCCACATGTGCGGCGTAGTTACGACCTATGCAGATTATCTTCATGGTTACTCCTTTTTTGATTTTAGAGAGAAACGGATAGAACCCCAGATTAAGCCAATAAGCAGAATGGGGATTGGAATCAACAACGTCACATTTGCGGCAACCTCCCACCCGAAGACTATGCAGATCACCCCCAAAGCCGAAATCGCACTACATGTAAAGAGTACACGAGCAAGCAGTCGTCCGGCTCCTTGGATGTCGAATTGTTTTTTGCGCTCGGCAGATAGGGTGTTGTAGCCTGCCAACGTTTCGGGGTAATGCTTCAACAACAGGCCGGTGAGTCCCCAGATGATAGCCATAAGCAGTGATGCGACGTACTCCATGCAGCTATCTTTTACGAAGTTCTTCGACCATACGTGCGGCGAAACGATCGCTCGCTCCCGCCGAGCCGATGATCGTGCGTAGCTCGGCAAAGTCGGCAAGCATCCGTTCGCGATTGGCTCCTCCGCGGAGAATTGCCCGCAGTTCGCGTTCGGCTCGTTCGATCGAGAGGTTCGATTGGATGATCTCGGGAACCGCTTCGCGTTGCAGATTGAGGTTGACAAGCGAAACCCACGGCACTTTGAGAACATAGGGTTGCAATTTGACCTGCCACCACAACGTGCGGTAGACCACCACTTCGGGTGTGCCCAGCAGAGCGGTTTCGAGGGTGGCTGTGCCCGATGTCACCACGGCAGCCTCGGCCGCCGCCAGCGTTTCGTAGGTTTGGTTGCAGAGGTAGCGGATGTCGCTGTCTCCTATATATTGTTCATACAAATTGCGGTCGAGCCATGGAACACCCGCTACGACAAACTGATACCCCGCGAATTTTTTCGACAAGGCGGCCATCAGTGGCAAGTTATCGCGGATCTCGGCACGACGACTTCCGGCTAACAGGGCCACAATCGGACGCGCATCCAATCCGTTTGTACGGCGAAACTCTTCGAGCGAGGGGAGCGTGGCGCGCTTGGCTTCAATGGCATCGATCAACGGATTTCCCTCAAAGAGCGGCGCGATGCCGTGGCGGGGAAAGTAGTCACGTTCGAACGGAAAGATGATAAATAATTTGTCTACATAGCGACGTATGGCCTTTACGCGATGTTCTCGCCAAGCCCACACCTTCGGGGCGATGTAGTAAAAGGTGCGGATGCCGTGTTCGTGAGCCCAGCGCGCCATCTTCATGTTGAACCCCGGATAGTCAATCAGAATCAGCACATCGGGGGCATAAGCCGCAACATCATCCTGACACTCGGCAAATTGTCGGCGAATTGTGCCGAGATTTTTCACCACCTGCACAATCCCGAAAAACGAAGTTTCTCGATAGTGTTTCCGCAAATTAGCCGCACCGCCAGCAGCAGCCATGTTGTCGCCGCCCCAAAAACGAAACTCGGCCGCAGGGTCGGCTTTTTTCAATCCTTCGATCAGGTTGGCTCCGTGCAGATCTCCCGACGGCTCGCCGGCAAGGAGGTAATATCTCATCGCGACTCGTTTTTTGAAGGTTCCAGCAGGTCGGGTCGCAATCGTTGCGTGCGCTCGTAGGCCTGCTCATCCTGCCACTTCTCGATCTCGGCAAAGTTACCCGACAACAATACATCGGGCACACGCCAACCACGAAACTCCGCCGGACGAGTGTAGACGGGAGGGGCCAACAGATTGTCCTGAAACGAATCGGTCAAAGCCGAGGCCTCATCGCCGATCGCTCCCGGGATAATACGCACGACCGAATCGGCAATGATGCAGGCGGCCAGTTCGCCACCCGTCAGCACGTAGTCGCCAATCGAAATTTCGCGCGTGATGAGCTGCTCGCGGATACGGTGGTCAATTCCCTTATAATGACCGCAGAGAATGATGATGTTTCCGAGGGTTGACAAGCGATTGGCCTCGTGTTGGTCATACTGTATGCCGTCGGGTGAGGTATAGATGATCTCATCGTAGTGGCGTTCGGATTGCAGTTTCTCGACCAGTTCAAAAACCGGTTCGCACTTCATGACCATGCCGGCCTCACCGCCGAAGGGGTAGTCATCGGTGGTTTTGCGCTTGTCGTGGGCATAGTCGTGCAGGTTGTGGATGACGATCTCGACCAACCCCTTCTCCTGCGCACGTTTCAAGATAGACTCGTTGAGCGGCGAGTAGAGCAGTTCGGGAACGACCGTTATAATATCAATTCGCATAAGATTTTGCGCTAATTAACAAGAATCGGAACAGAAGGGGCGATACAATCGCGATTACCCTCCGGATCACAACGCTATTCTGAAAATAATATCTTTTTCGCCCTCCGCCGCGAGCGGCACTTCGCGACCATGCTCCAACGTATAGCCGCGATAACCCAATTCGGTAAAGAGAGCGATAATCTGCGGTCGATTTTCGCCGCCGGTTTCGATCAATACCGTGGGCTGAAATCGTTCGATCAGCGGGCGTAATTCATTCATAACCACCACTTCATACCCCTCGATGTCGCACTTGATGAAATCCAGCCGATCGAGTGTAGCGAAGAGTTCGCTGCCGCGACGCATCTCGGCGGAGAATTCGCAATCGGCGTGTTGGGTGCTCTCGTTGACGAAATTTTGTCCCGTACCGAAGTATCCGGCCTGACGTGCCGAGTCGTTGGCCATAGTGATCAGCTTTTGCTCGGTACCGAGGGCATAAGGCAGAATTTCAACATTGTCACAGCCGTGTAAGTTGCGGCGCAGCACGTTGAGAATCGGAGGTACAGGCTCAACGGCATAGACCTTACCTGCGGCTCCTGCCAGCTTCGACAGAGCGTGTGCATAGTAACCGAGGTTTGCCCCGATGTCGATACAAGTATCGCCCGCGCGCACCAATTGGGGCAGGTGGTAGACATACTCCGTCGCGGGAGCCCAACGACCGATGCCGAGTCGGCGACTCAGAAAAAAGAGTCGGCTCACTGTGCGCAGGTAGTTTTCGAGCGACAAATTGCGATATAAAATTTTATGAATCAAGTTTTTCATAGACTCCGTGAGTGAGCAGAATAGATAGTCGAAAGGGATGGCAGCAGCATGCGAATGGGTTTGCCTTGCGCGATCAACGATGGATTATTGGTAGTTCACTTCCTGATTGAGTACCTCGACAATGAACGGGTTATAGAGCACTTCGTGGCCAATGGTCGATTCGGGTCCATGACCCGGATAGACATGCACCTCATCGCCGAGCGGAATCAGATTTTGGAGAATAGAGCGCATGATCCACGAGTAGTCGCCGCCCGGTAGGTCGGTGCGCCCGATACTCTCACGAAAAAGCGTGTCGCCCGTAAAGAGGGCTTTGGACTGCGGATCGAAGAGAGCTACATGACCAGGGGTATGACCGGGGGTAGGAATCACGCGCAAGGTGGTATGGCCGAAGTGGATTTCGGGTGTTTTATCCAAATCAATGTCGATCGGCGGCATCGGGCCCACCTTTACCCCGAAGATTGAACCGCTCGTCTGCGCATTATCCAGCAGAAATTGATCTTTTTGTGAGAGTGCAAAGGGAATACCGTAACGGTTGCGCAGGTGTTCAACCCCCAGCGTATGGTCAAAATGGCCGTGCGTATTGGCCGCCATAACGGGTTTCAAGCCGTGTTCTGCGATAAAATTATCGAGTGCGGCATCTTCGCGTGGCGACGAATTACCGGCATCAATGATGATGCACTCTTTCGTATCGTCCCAAAGAAGGTAGGTGTTCTCCTGTATCGGGTTAAAAGGCAGACATGCGATTTTCATAAGTAATCTATATATTTTTGCAAATATAGCACTTTTGCCGGATTTTATCTATCTTTAAGGCCGAAAACCCCATAGCGATGATGCGATTTTTACGAATTTTACTACTTGTTGCAAGCAGCTTGGTGGCAGCTCGCAGCGCAATTGCAGCAGAGCCGGCGCGCACACTTGTGCGCAACCTTGCCTACCGCGAAGCAAACGGCGACCGGCAGGTCGATACGATGTGCCGCCTCGACCTCGATTATCCGGCACAACGCGGCTATGCTACCGTGATCTGGTTTCACGGCGGAGGTTTGGAGGGCGGCCACCGAGAGATCCCCGCAGCGTTGACGGCCGCCGGATTTGCCGTAGCCGGTGTGGAGTACCGTCTTGTACCGCATGTAACTGTGGCCGATTGCATCGCCGATGCGGCAGCAGCAGCGGCATGGGTCGTTCAGCACATTGCCCAATATGGAGGTGATCCGCGGCTGATTTTCGTAGCCGGACACTCTGCCGGCGGGTATCTTACGTCGATGATCGGACTTGACAAACGGTGGTTGACCCCCTATGGAATCGACCCTGACACGGTTTTTGCAGCGTTGATTCCATACAGCGGTCAGGTGGTGACACATTTTGCCCGTCGACGGGAGCTGGGGCTGCGCGATACACAACCGTGGGTCGACGACCTTGCTCCGTTGAATCACCTGCGCAAAGAGTCGGCCCCAATGTTGATTCTCTCGGGTGACCGTGAGCTGGAAATGCTGGGGAGGTATGAGGAGAATGCCTATTTTTGGCGAATGATGCAGGTGGTGGGACACCCCGATGTTCGGTTGTATGAATTCGACGGATTCGACCACGGGAATATGCCACAAGCCGGCCATTTTACAGCCATTCGCTACATGCGCGAGTGGATTGAGAAAAGAAGGAGATGAGGATGTTGAAAAGAGTAACTGTTTGGGGCTTTGCAGCGATTTGCGCCCTCTGTTTTACGGGCTGTTCGCTGCTCAAAGTGTCGGTGTCGACAGGGGACCCGTTGTCGAAAGCAGCGATGAATACCCGCACGCTGACACGCGGATTCTATTACGACTTTGCCTCGGTTGTCGAGCGTGCGGCCGATTCGATTGTGGCCACATCCGACAATCCGCGGATTCGCATTGCGGCCGTTCAGTGGAAGATTCGTGCCACACGAGCCGGTATCGGTGCCGCCATGCAGTCGATTCCCGATGTGGCGTTGGCCGACCTCTGGATTTTGTGCCGCCGGATGGATACGGCCTTTGCCGAGACTCCCGATTCGCTGCTCTTTGGGGCGCAAAGTCCGATTGCACGAAGCGCGGCACATGGACTGGATCGTAAAATTGCTCGACTGGCCAAACAGACTCTCACCGCAGATCGCTACGAACTGATGTCGGCCTTTGTCGATGACTACTTGGCGGCACACCCCGTCACCAATGGCGATAGTTCGGAGAATACTACGTTGGCTTGGATCGAATTTTTGCGGGCACACGGTATTGAGGAGAGTTTTGCCACCGGCTCGATCTCCGAGGTACTCGCCGATGTCAACGATCGTGTGAGCGGACAGACACAACAACTCTCCAACTCGTTGGGTTGGTCGAAGGATATTTGGGAGATGCGATTGGGACAAGATAGCTTGCGCTCGCAGTTGGGCGCACGACTCGACTCCCTCGATCGCGGTTTTACGCGAATGGTGATTGTAGCGGAGCATCTACCCGAAATCTCCGATGCCGTGATGCGCGATCTCAACGCACAAGCAACACAATTAGTCCGCACGATGAATGCCATGGCCGACCAACTCTTTGCCGATATTGATCGTCAGCGCAGTGAATTGCAACAGTATCTCTCCGGCGAGCGAGAAGAGCTTATCGGCCAATTTCGCAGCACGGCCAACGAGTTGTTGCAGGCGATGATGGATGCTCTGCCGTCGATGATCGGCAAAGTGCTGTTCTATCTGGTTCTGGCCTTATTGGTTCTCTTCGGAGCCCCCTTTGCCCTCGGATTTTGGCTGGGCGGAGTGAGGGAACGGCTCCGGACTAAAAAAGAGGCGCAGACAAGGGAGCTACATCAGCGGAGAGAAGATTCTCATGAATGATTCGGCAAAACGCAGGCGGCGCGAACGGCGGAACCACTCGGCCGGAGTCAGGGAATGGCATTGTTGCGCATCGGCCTCAAAGATCATCGACATGCGGTGGTTAAATGCTGCATCGTAGACAAAAGCGTTGATCTCAAAGTTGTGCTCAAAACTGCGGAAATCGAGGTTTGCTGATCCGACCACTGTTAATTGGTCGTCGATAATCATCTGCTTGGCATGTAAAAATCCGGGCTTATAAAAGAGTATCTTTACACCGGCTTTCATCATATCGTCCAGATAGGAGTGCGACGCAAGGTCTATCAGCCGTGAATCCGATCTTGCCGGAAGCATCAGTCGCACATCTGTGCCGGCCAATGCAGCCCCTTGGAGGGCGGTATTGAGTACGTCCGAAGGCAGATAATAGGGTGTTTGGAGCCAAATACGATGCTGCGCGCGCGAAATGGCAAAACTGTCGGCCTGCAACAGCGTGCGCCACTTACCCAAAGGGCCGGCGGCTGCAATTTGAAGAATGGTATCGGTGTCGTGTACAGTCGGAGGATAGTAGGCCTCTCCGGCAATGTTGCGTTTGGTGGTAGCCGTCCAGTCGCTCAAAAACGAGGCCTGTAATCCGGCCGCTCCGCTCCCCTCAATGCGGAAGTGCGAATCGCGCCAACTGCCCCATGCGGTTCCTTTCACATAGCGGTCGGCGATATTCATCCCCCCGATAAATCCCACACGACCGTCAATTACGGCAATTTTACGGTGATTGCGGTAGTTGACCTTGCTGGTGAAACGCGGAAAGGCTACGTGCAGAAAGGCTCGCACCTCGATCCCTTCGTTACGCATCTCCTTGAAGAACGATTTCCGCACGCGGCTACACCCCACATCATCGTAGAGTACTCGCACCTCAACCCCCTCGCGAACCTTGGCGACCAACGCATCACGCAGTCGGCATCCGGTCTGATCATCCGAGAAGATATAATATTGGATGTGAATATGGTGTCGAGCCTCGGCGATAGCTGCCAAGAGAGCCTCCATCTTCGAGTTACCGTCTATGTAGGGGGTAATCCGGCTTCCATAGAGCGGGATGGCATGAGCCGTCGTAGCCAGCAGTTCGGAGAGGGGTTGTAACTCAGGGGGGATGGTGGGATCATCGGCGCGTTTGCTCTCTTCGAGCTGCATGGTAATCCTCTTGCGCATGCGGCGCGAGATAATTCGCTGCTTCGAAAGGTTTTGTCCGAAAAAGAAATAGAAGACCAACCCGACCACCGGAGCCAATATCAAGACGATGATCCACGGCAGGGTTTTCAGCGGATTTCGGTTGTCGGTGATGATGACCAGAATGATACCGAGTATTGTCAGCGAGTAGATGCCGACAAAAATATGTGTCAGAATCTGTTGCATATGTCGGGACGGATGTTGACCGGACGCAAAATCGGCCGCTACTTGCTTGGTGCTGCGGGAATGCTGACACCGTAGATCAGGTGTTCGACCCCGCGCATGAAGTTGCGTTTGTGAAGTTTCGGCGAGAAGATGTAACAATCGAGCGTAAAGACACGGTTGGTCGCTTGATCGACTGTCGTATAGCTCACATACGGACCACCCATAAAGTCACCGGCAACATCCCAGAATCCGCGCATTTCGCACCACAAACGGCCATCAAGTCGAACGGTTTTGTATTCGGGTTTAATCACCTCGGTGGTGGTCATATAGCTCCCCTGCGAAGGCCCCGGAATGCGCGCCGCAAATTGATTGCGCGCCGCGATCAAGGCTTCGGGTTTCAACGATTCGGGACCGGCATAAGGGTACGAATAGACAAAAAAGCCTTGGCTTGCCGCGGGAAATTCGTAACGCGCCCAGAGAAAATCGGGTTGTTCGTTGGCCAGTGTGTAGCCAACCGGAACGTTCATTTTCACTCCGAAATTTTTAAGAATGGCCGCTCCGATACCGGAGTTGTTGTAGGTGGCATTCTGCTTGATGGCACGTTCGCGTTCGGCTTGTTCGAGTGCCTCAACAATCTTCGGGCCATGCGCCGAGAGGTAATCAACCAGCGACATGGGGGTCGGCCCTTGGAGGGTCATCATGATCTGCGGTTGTGCGGTCACATCGTACTGTACAACGGTTGATGCCTCTTTGAGCGAGGAGTCAACCAACACTTTGAGCACATTGCGGTGGGCTGCAATCAATCCCGTGAGGCCGCGTTCGGTGACACGCTGCACATCGAAAAGCGGTTCGGTCTGGTTGAGATAGGGAACGGGGGCGGTCAGTAATACACGCAAAGAATCACCGACCATACCCGTCCACAACTCCTGCGAACAAGCCACAATCAATTCATAGGGCTTCCCCTGCGCCGTCTGTTGATCGGTATTGGTCACCTTCCGGAAGAGATCGCAACTGACCGCTGTGGTCAAAATAAGCAACATGAGAAGAGGTCGAATGATAGTTTTCATAGGTGAATATTTTTGAGTGTACTGTCACAAATATACGCATATTTTTTCTCATTCGTGCGATTTTCACTATTTTTGCCCCACTATGCGTTTGAAACCACCGAAAATCATCCGCCGTCTGATGCCCGATCTGATCTGGGAAATCGACGACAAAGAGGGAGTCTTCCTCACTTTCGACGACGGCCCGACACCCGGCATCACCGAGTGGATTCTCGCCACGCTCGACAAATACGAAGCCAAGGCCACCTTTTTCGTGTTGGGAAAAAATGTCGAGATGTACCCCGATCTCTATCGCCGCATCCTCGATGCCGGACACAAAATAGGGAACCACACCTACTCTCACCAAAAGGGGTGGGGAATGAGTTTGGAGCGTTATACCGAAGATGTTGATTTCGCCAACGATTTGATCCACAGTGACCTGTTTCGTCCTCCCTATGCACGCATCACACCCGCGCAGGCGCGTTTTTTGGGACAACGTTATAAATTGGTGATGTGGGATATCATCTCACGCGATTACAACCGCCAACTTTCACCACGCACCTGCCTGAAAAATGTCACCAAATACCTCGCCCCCGGTTCGATTGTTGTTTTTCACGACAGCGAGAAGGCTTTTCGCAACATGCGCTATGCTCTTCCGCGCACCTTGGAGAAGATCCGACAACTGGGCTACAAATGCAAACCGATTGAACTCTAAGCCGTTCGAACAGAAAAAAACCGAACCTCCACGAAGAAAAAAGTAGGAAAATCCGGATTTTTTTTCTAACTTTGCGACCGCTGAAAAAATCTTTAAATCAAAATACGCAACAATATGACAATTACAGCCGCTGATATCAAGATCGGCATGTGCGTCGAAATGGACGGTAAGACTTTCCTCGTAGTCGATTTCCAGCACTGCAAACCCGGCAAAGGCCCCGCTTTTGTCCGTTCGAAGCTCAAAAATCTCGAAAACGGTCGCGTTTTGGAGAACACCTTCTCATCGGTAAGCCAAAAACTCGAACAGGTACGTGTCGAGCGTCGCCCCTACCAGTTCACCTATGAGGACGATCTGGGTATGCACTTCATGCACACGGAGACTTTCGAAGAGATCAACATCGACAAGAACATGATCAACAACTACGACCTGATGGCCGATGGTCAGGTGGTCGAGGTGATGTTCCACACCGAAAAAGAGAGTGTGCTTTCGGCCGAGTTACCTCCGATCGTGGATATGGAGGTTACCTATACCGAGCCGGGCATCAAGGGTGATACGGCATCGACCAACTCGCTCAAACCGGCTACCGTCAATACCGGTGCGACGGTTCGCGTGCCGCTGTTCATCAACACCGGCGATAAGATTCGGGTCGATACTCGCACACGCGAATACTACGAGCGTATTAAATAAATTCGCTCTGCGATCACGCGATTATACCCCGACTGTACCGTTCAGTCGGGGCTTTTTTTTGATAACTCAACTTTTTTCGCGTTCGGAATCTGCCGAATGCAGATTATCTTTGTAGGACAAACAACTCAACGATACACGATGAAACGAACAATCGCACAACTTGCAGCTCTCCTTTTCTTTGCGGGCACAACCTATGCACAACCCGAATGGACGCTTCGAGCCGATTCACTTCCCGAAGACTATTTCGGAGTCACAGTAGCCAACGGAAATCTGGGGATCGTCTCCTCACGAGAACCGATGCGCCCCTCGGCCGTTATTCTGGCCGGAGTTTACGACACCTGCCCACCCGATGATGTCAGCAATTTTCTCAACGGATTCAATATTCTCGATTTCACCTTGGAGATTGACGGCGAACGGATTGACGAAGAGCATATTACGAACCATGTGCAGGAGCTGAATATGCGCGAAGCCACGCTCCACGGTTCTTTTACAGTCGGAGGGAAAGCCTCGGTCGAATACACGATGCTCTCGCTGCGCCACCTACCCTACTCGGCATTGATGCAACTCCGAATTACGCCCATGCGCAAAATCCGGATCGCCTCATCGGTCAATCTATCGCGGCCAAAATCTTTTGGGGCGGTGCGATTTGATTACGATCGAATAGATCACAATATCAACATGTTGACCGCCTCGGCAAAGACTCCTCGCGAACGATTGGAGGTGGCCGCCACGGTCGCCTTCGATTTCGGTCAGAACGAGCAACCGACGGTCGAACGGCACACGGACAATGCCGATCAAGAGGCACTCACTTTCGAAAAAGAGCTCACAGCCGATCAACCCTTCTCCTTCTCGGTAATCGGATCGACCATCACTTCGGCATCGAATCCCAATCCCAAAAACGAGAGCAAACGGCTCAATATCTATGCCTGTTTGGAGGGGGTAGAGCGTCTGCTCGACCGCCACAAAAGCGAATGGGCACAACTTTGGCAGAGCGACATCGAGATTGAAGGGGATCTGCGGGCTCAGCGAGATGTACGAAGCATGCTCTATCACCTCTACTCGTTTGTACGCGCCGGTTCGGGGCTATCGATCTCGCCTATGGGACTTTCGGGGATGGGATACAACGGACACATCTTTTGGGATGCCGATTTGTGGATGTTCCCACCGCTCTTGATGCTCCATCCCGAATTGGCCGAGTCGATGATCGAGTACCGTTATGCACGCCTCGAAGCAGCACGCAATAATGCTTATACACATGGCTATCAAGGTGCTATGTATCCGTGGGAGAGTGCCGATGTCGGAGTTGAAGAGACTCCGGTATGGGCACTGAGTGGCCCTTTCGAACACCACATCACGGCTTGCGTGGCGTTGGCCGCATGGAACTACTACTGCGTAACGCGCGATCGCGAATGGTTACAAAAAAAAGGATTTGAGATCATCCGTTCGTGCGCCGACTTTTGGATCAGCCGTGTCGAGCGCAATGATGACGGGTCGTACAGCATTCGCAATGTAGTGGCGGCTGATGAGTTTGCCGAAAACGTGGATGACAACGCCTTTACCAACGCCTCGGCTCGCAAAAATTTGGAGGTAGCCGCCGCTGCGGCACGCCTTGTCGGCGAAAAGGTCGATAGTCGCTGGGCGGAGATTGCCGCAAAGTTGCGCATCCTCTATTTTGACAACGGCGTGATCCGAGAACATGCCACTTACGATGGCCGAAAGGTTAAGCAGGCCGATGTCAACCTGCTGGCCTATCCGTTGGAGGTGGTTAAAGATCGCGCGCAAATTTTGCGCGATTTGGAGTATTACGAACCCCGTTTTGCATCGGGACCTGCCATGACCCATTCGATTCTCTCGATTCTCTACACCCGTTTAGGCAACCCCGAAAAGAGCTACGCGCTCTTCTGCCGTTCGTATCAACCCAACCAACTGGCTCCGTTCGGCGTGTTGTCCGAATATGCCGCAGGCAACAACCCCTACTTCGCTACGGGAGCTGGCGGAACGTTGCAGGCCGTGATGATGGGATTCGGCGGGTTGTCGATCACCGAAAAGGGAATTGTCCATAAACGAATGCCGCTGCCGACACATTGGAAACGGTTGACTATTAAAGGGGTAGGCCCGCAGAAAAAGACCGTTGAGGTTTGTCAGTAGAGGAAGAAGACAATGCCGACAAAGTGGCAAATAACGGCCAGATTGATCAGCAGATGCCAAACCATGTGGTGGTATCGAAAACCTTTACGCGCATAAAACCACGCACCTAATGTATAGAACAGGCCACCGGCGGCGATCAGACTCAACAACGCCGCCGATGCCTGTCGTACAAAAAGCGGCATAAAGAAGATGATCGTCCACCCCATTACCAGATAGATCGTCAGGCTAATGGCCGGTATCGACTTGCGCGCAAGCGATTTATAGAATATCCCGAAGAGCACCATTGTCCATTGCAGAATGGTGATGAACAACCCCTGCCAACCACCGATGACCGACAAAGCGATCGGTGTGTAACTTCCGGCGATCGCCACATAGATAAAAATATGGTCGAGGATGTGAAAAACCGCTTTGTGACGCGAACTGGGGTTCATCGAGTGGTAGAGTGTCGAGGCCAGAAACATCAGAAAGATCGAGATGCCGAAGATACTCACCGAAACCGAAGCCAAAACGCTTTGAGGGTCATGCGTGTAGGCCCATACAGCGGCAAACGGCAACGCAATGAGTGCCAAGAGCGACATCACGCCGTGGCTGACCGAATTGGCTACTTCTTCGCCCACGGTGGGTTGATAATTTTCCTTTTTTCCTTTCATGATAGATCGTATTGGTAGAACGTGCCAAATTTATGAAATTTTTTCATATATTTGCTGCCGAGGTTTTGAGTTAGGTTAAAATGGACGTTTCACGCTACGAAAAATTCCGTGCTTTGGTGCGCGCGAACTTCTCGGAACAGACTGCGACCCTCGTTGACGAGGCGTTGGAGTATGCCGATGAGAAGCTCGCCGGATTGTTACGCTACGATGGCTCATCGCTGCTCGACCACGGTGTTGCCGTAGCCGCCATCTCCATCTCGGAGATTGGCCTCGGCCGCAACTCCACACTCTCGGCAATCCTGCACGATGTGGTGCGCCTTGCCCACAAACACCAGAGCCCCGAAGCATTTCTGGCTCTCTCGACCGATATTCGCCAACGTTTCGGCGAGGAGGTGGTGGGAATCACCTTGGGATTGAGTAACATCTCGGAGCTAAAACTCAAAGTGGCCAAAGAGCAGGCCGACAACTTTCGCGATCTGATCGTCAGCTACTCGGAGGACCCCCGCGTGATCCTGATTAAATTGGCCGACCGGTTGGAGGTGATGCGCTCGCTCGATATTTTCCCCAAAGAGAAGTGGCGCAAGAAGAGTTGGGAGTCGATGAATCTCTACGCCCAGATCGCCCATAAGTTAGGGCTCTATTCGCTGAAAAGCGAATTGGAAGATATCGCCCTCAAATACCTCGAACCAAAGGAGTACGAACATATCGTCTTCAAACTCGAAGAGAGTGCCGAAGAACGTCGTTCGTTCATCGCCCACTTTTTGGTGCCGATCGAGGAGCGGTTGACCAAATTAGGCATTCGCTACCACATCAAAAGCCGCACAAAATCCATCTTTTCGATCTGGACGAAGATGCATAAACAGCATGTTCCGTTCGAGGGCGTTTTTGATATTTTTGCCATTCGTATCATCATTGATTGCGACAAGGAGGCCGAGAAGCAGTTGTGCTGGACGGCCTATTCGGTCGTATCCGATTTCTATACACCCAACCCCAACCGCATGCGCGATTGGATCTCGATCCCCAAATCGAACGGTTATGAATCGTTGCACACGACCGTTTCGGCCGAAGGTCGATGGGTCGAGGTGCAGATCCGCACCGAGCGTATGGATGCAGTGGCCGAACGCGGTATTGCCGCCCATTGGCGGTATAAAGGGGTCAATCAAGGGGCACAGACCAGCGAGCAGTGGCTCGGCCGCCTGCGTGAATTGATGGAGGATACCACCCACGCGCTGGCGCAACGTTTCGATGCCAAACCGGCATCGGGCGAGATCTTCGTCTTCACGCCCAACGGCGACCTGCGCAAACTGCCCGAGGGGGCAACGTTGCTCGATTTTGCGTTCGACATCCACTCCAATCTGGGGTCGATTTGTGTCGGCGGCAAAGTCAACAATCGCTCGGCCTCAATCCGCGAGGTGCTGCGCAATGGTGACATCGTGGAGATCCTGACCCAAAAGAATCAGACCCCCAAGGCCGATTGGCTCACATTTGCCGTGACGGCCAAAGCACGAAACAAGATCAAATCCTTCATTCGCGAGGAGCAGGCCAAACATACGCGCATGGGGCGTGAGGAGTTGGAGCGCAAGCTCAAAAACTGGAAGCTCGCCATTACGATTGATGAGGCGGTCGCCTATCTGGCCAAACAGTATAAATTGCGTTTAGGGACGGAGGTCTATGGACTGATCGCCACCCAAAAACTCGATTTCGGAACCATCAAAGAGCTACTTTTGCGCCACCTGTCGGGCGAAGCAGCCGAGGAACGGCGCGCTGCGGCAGCCGAGGCCGAACGCCAGAAAGCGGCACAGCAGGCCACACGCGAAACAACCTCACCACAAGATGCGTTGGTAATCGACGATGACATCTCGAAGATTCAATATAAATTAGCCAAATGCTGCAACCCGATCAAGGGCGATGAGGTTTTCGGTTTTGTGACGATCAATTCAGGAATCACGATTCATCGCACAGATTGTCCCAACGCCAAGCGCATGCGCGAAAATTACCCCTACCGCGTGATTGATGCCCGCTGGCGACAATCGGCCGATGGAGCTTTTCGCGTCACGATCCGTATCGTCACGGCCGATCTGCCGGGTATGGCTAACCACATCACCGAGGTCATCAGTCGCGACCTGAAACTCAACATCCGCTCGCTCCTCTTCGGAGAGGCGTTGAACGGTTGTGTGAGTGGCACAGTCAGCGTTGAGGTTCCGAGTGTCAATGTTGTCGATACGCTGATCCACCAGATCATGCGCATCAAGGGTGTACAACGCGCCTATCGCATTAATTAGAAACATTTATCCACTATAAACAATCAATGAATAACAACTCAATCAGCGTCGTTTTTGCCGATTCGACTCATGCGCATTTCGCGCAGCAGATCTGTGATCTGATCTATGAATCGGCGTTGCAGCGGGGAACGGGTATCGCCAAGCGAACACCCGAATACATCGCTGCCAAAATGACCGGTGGAAAGGCCGTCGTGGCGCTGGACGGTGAGAAATTGGTCGGATTCAGCTACATCGAGTGCTGGGGACATGGCGACTTTGTCGCAACCTCGGGCTTGATCGTCGATCCCGAGTACCGCCATATGGGACTCGCGGAACAGATCAAGCGACGAACCTTCGAGTTGGCCCGACGACGATTTCCGTATGCCAAGTTATTCAGTATCACGACTTCGTTGCCGGTGATGAAACTCAATTCGCGCATGGGTTACACGCCGGTCACCTTCTCCGAGTTGACCGAAGACGAGGAGTTCTGGAAAGGTTGCCAAGGTTGCTGTAATTACGATATTCTGCAACGAAACAACCGCCGCATGTGTCTATGTACGGGTATGTTATACGACCCATCGCGGGAGCAGCCCCAACAATCGAGCATGGCTCCCTACATCATGTATATCCGGAATAAATTCAAAAAAATCTTTCACTTAAAGTAAACACACATCATGAATAATAAGAAAAAAGTAGTTTTGGCGTTCAGCGGTGGTCTGGACACCTCGTTTTGCGTCAAATATCTCTCCGAGGAGAAGGGTTACGAAGTCTATACGGCCATTGCCAACACAGGCGGATTTTCGAAGGATGAACTTGTGCGTATAGAGCAACGCGCCAAGGAGTTGGGAGCTGTGGAGCATGCCACCCTCGACATCGAGCAGGAGTATTACGAGAAGAGCATCAAATATATGATCTTCGGCAATGTGCTTCGTAACGGAACCTATCCCATTTCGGTCAGCTCGGAGCGAATTTTCCAAGCGATCGCCATCATCGAATATGCCAAGCAGATCGGAGCCGATGCCGTAGCGCACGGTTCGACCGGAGCGGGGAACGATCAGGTGCGTTTCGACTTGACGTTCCAGACCCTTGCCCCCGAAATTGAGATCATCACTCCGACACGCGACATGACCTTGACCCGCGAATATGAGATCAATTACCTCCAAAAACACGGTATCACGGCCGATTACAAAAAGATGGAGTACTCGATCAACAAAGGGCTTTGGGGCACTTCGATCGGCGGTAAAGAGACTTTGCATTCGGAGCAGACTCTGCCCGAAGAGGCCTATCCGAGCCAAATCACCGCTACGGGCGAGGAGCATTTGAAGATCACCTTCGAGGAGGGAGAGGTGGCTGCCATCAACGGCACGCCCTACACCGATAAGGTCGAGGCGATCCGCGCGATCGAAGCTATCGCCGCACGTTACGGCATCGGTCGCGACATGCACATCGGCGACACAATCATCGGCATCAAGGGTCGTGTCGGATTCGAAGCCGCCGCTCCGATGGTCATCATCGCCGCACATAAGATGCTCGAAAAACATACGCTGACCAAGTGGCAGTTGTACTGGAAAGATCAGGTTGCCACGTGGTACGGCATGTTCCTCCACGAGGCACAGTACCTCGAACCCGTCATGCGCGACATCGAGGCGATGCTCATCTCCTCGCAACGCAACGTATCGGGTACGGTGGAACTGATTCTACGTCCCTACTGCTATACGCTGGTGGGTGTCGACTCCACGTTCGATCTGATGAAGACCGACTTCGGCGAATACGGCGAGGTGAACAAGGCGTGGACGGCCGATGACGTGAAGGGCTTCACGAAGATCTTCGCCAACCAGATCAAAATCTACCACAACGTCCAGAAACGCAACAAGCAATGATCCGAGTCGGCATTATCGGCGGTGCCGGTTACACGGCCGGAGAGTTGATCCGGCTGTTGATCAATCATCCCTTGGCGGAGATCGTATTTGTCCATAGCAGTTCGAATGCAGGGAACCAATTGACAGACGTACACGGTGGTTTGGATGGAGATACAGAGTTGCGTTTTTGCGCGGAGTACGACCTCGCGGCAGTCGATGTCGTTTTTCTCTGTTCGGCACACGGAGAGAGCCGCAAATGGCTCGATGCAAATGAGTTGCCCGACGGAGTAAAGCTTATTGACTTGGCGCAGGATTTTCGCGACGAGTCGTGCGGATTTGTCTATGGACTGCCCGAACTCAACCGCGAACGCATTCGCACCGCAACACGCGTAGCCAATCCGGGGTGTTTCGCGACGGCAATCCAATTGGCTTTATTACCGCTGGCAGCCTGCGGAGCCTTGCAGGGCGAGGTACACGTCACAGCCATCACCGGATCGACCGGAGCCGGTGTGAAACCCTCGGCAACAACCCATTTCAGTTGGAGATCGGACAACATATCGACCTATAAGGCCTTTACGCACCAACATCTGATCGAGATCGGACACAACCTGCGCCGGTTGCAACCAACGTTCGACAGCGCAATCAACTTCGTCCCGATGCGCGGCGACTTTGCTCGCGGGATCTTGGCGAGTGTCTACACCGATTGCGCATGGGAGGAGGCGGAGGCTGTGGCTCTTTACGAAGAGTATTACCGTTCGGCTGTCTTTACGCAAGTTTGTCCCAAGGATGTCAATCTGAAAAAGGTCGTCAATACCTGCAAAGGGGCATTGCATGTGGCCAAGTACGGTGACAAACTACACATTGTGTCGGTCATCGACAACCTATTGAAGGGGGCATCGGGGCAGGCCGTGCAAAACATGAACCTGATGTGCGGCATAGACGAGATGTGCGGACTACGACTCAAAGCAAGTGCTTTTTAATGAATCAGTAAAGGTTGACAATCATGGAATTATTCAATGTCTACTCTCTATATCCCATAGAGCCGGTACGCGGTAATGGCTGCTTTGTCTACGATGCAGCCGGTACGGAGTACCTCGACCTCTATGGCGGGCATGCCGTCATCTCGATCGGACATGCCCAACCCGATTACGTGCGTGCACTCTCTGAGCAGGTCGCACGGATGGGTTTCTACTCTAATTCGGTCGAAAATTCGTTACAAACCACGCTGGCCGAGAAATTAGGCCGCGCATCGGGATACGATGACTATCGGCTGTTTCTCTGCAATTCGGGTGCGGAGGCAAACGAAAATGCCCTTAAATTGGCCTCGTTTCACACCGGACGCACCAAGGTTTTGGCCTTTACGAAGGCGTTCCATGGCCGAACATCGGGGGCGGTGGCCGTCACCGACAATCCAACCATCAGCGCACCTTTTAACCGCACCCTCAATGTTGAATTCGTGCCGTTGAACGACATCGCGGCAGTACGTGCGAAGTTAGCCAGCAAAGCCTTTGCAGCGGTGCTGATCGAGGGTATTCAAGGAGTTGCCGGCATCCATTGCCCGACCGATGAATTTTTGCGTGAGTTGCGCGAGGAGGCGACCCGTACCGGCACACAACTCATCCTCGATGAGATTCAATCGGGCTATGGCCGCACGGGGCGTTTCTTCGCCCACCAATGGGCCGGAATCCGTCCCGATTTGATTACTACGGCCAAAGGTATGGGCAACGGATTTCCAATCGGCAGTGTGCTGATCGCCCCACACTTCGAAGCCCGTTCGGGTATGCTGGGAACCACATTCGGCGGTAACCATCTGGCTTGTGCCGCAGCCATTGCGGTACTTGATGTGATGGAGCGCGAACGATTGGTCGAAAATGCAGCTACGGTGGGTGAATACCTGCTTACGGAGTTGCACAAGAATCCGAAAATCAAGGAGGTACGTGGGCGTGGTCTGATGATCGGCATCGAACTTGATGGTTCGGGTTCGGAATTTCGCAAGCGACTGCTCTTCGAAAAACGTATTTTTACGGGCGGCGCAGGGGCATCAACGGTGCGACTGCTACCGGCATTGTGTTTGCCGCGTGAACTGGCCGATCGTTTTTTAATGGCTTTTAACGAACTATTATCATGAAGAAATTTACCTGCGTAGAAGATATAGGCAATCTGCAACAGGCCGTTGCCGAGGCATTAGAGATCAAGCATGATCGTTTTCAATATACCGGATTGGGTCGCAACCGAACCCTGCTGATGCTCTTTTTTAATTCCAGCCTTCGCACCCGTCTTTCGACTCAGAAAGCAGCGATGAATCTGGGAATGAACGTTATGGTATTGGATGTCAACCAAGGGGCATGGAAACTCGAAACCGAACGCGGCGTCATCATGGACGGCGACAAGGCTGAACACCTGTTGGAGGCAATTCCGGTCATGGGGTCGTATTGCGACGTGATCGGCGTGCGGTCATTCGCCAAATTTCACGACAAGGCCGAAGATTACGAAGAGCGCGTATTGGAGCAATTCATCCGCTATTCAGGTCGTCCGGTCTTCTCGATGGAGGCTGCCACGCGCCACCCGTTGCAGAGTTTTGCCGATCTGATTACCATCGAGGAGCACAAGACCAAAGCTCGGCCCAAAGTGGTCATGACGTGGGCTCCGCATCCCAATGCGCTGCCGCAGGCCGTGCCCAACTCCTTCGCCGAGTGGATGAACGCAGCCGATTACGACTTTGTGATTACCCACCCCGAAGGTTACGAACTCGCGCCGCAATTCGTGGGCCATGCACAGGTCGAGTACGACCAACGCAAGGCACTCGCAGGAGCCGATTTTGTCTATGCCAAAAACTGGGCGGCCTATGCCGATCCCCACTATGGGCAGGTACTCTCGCGTGATCGCGCATGGACGGTGGATGCCGAAAAGATGGCACTGACCGATAACGCATTCTTTATGCACTGCCTGCCTGTGCGCCGCAATATGATCGTTACGGACGAGGTGATCGAATCGGAACGTTCGTTGGTAATTCCCGAAGCGGCAAACCGGGAGATATCGGCACAAGTTGTGCTCAAACGGCTGTTGGAGGGGTTGTAATGGAGCAGATCACAGTGGTCAAAATCGGCGGTAACGTCATCGATAACCCCGATGCATTACAACGCTTCTTGTGGGACTTTGCCGCATTGTCCGGCCCAAAAATCTTGGTACACGGCGGCGGTAAATTGGCTACGCGACTGGCCGAAAAGATGGGTGTCGAGGTGCAGATGATCGACGGCCGCCGAATCACCGACCGCGATACGTTGGAGATTGTGACAATGGTCTACGCCGGATTGATCAACAAGCAGATCGTGGCGGCTCTTCAAGCAGCTGGATGCAATGCAATCGGGCTTTCGGGTGCCGACGGCAACAGCGTAACGGCACATCGTCGGGCAGCAGCTCCGGTGAATTATGGTTTTGTGGGTGACATCGAACGGGTTGACAGCGATCTGTTGCGGCATCTTTTGGAGGGAGGTTTGACACCTGTCTTTTCAGCGATCATGCACGATGGGCACGGAGAACTGCTCAACTGCAATGCCGACAGCGTGGCTTCGGCCGTGGCTGAGGGGGCAGCAGCCGTAGCACCAACCGATCTGGTCTTCTGTTTCGAGAAGTCCGGAGTGCTGCGCGATCCCGAAGATGACCGGAGTATCATTGCCGAGATCACGGCAGCAAGTTATGCACCACTCAAAGCCGATGGCACCATCTCGAAAGGGATGATACCCAAGGTCGAAAATGCCTTGAAAGCGGTTGCAAAAGGGGTGCGCAGCGTGCAGATCAAACATGCAAAAAATCTCTCGAATACAACGGGAACAACCATAAAAAATTAAAACTGCCCGACCGCCATTGTGAGGCGTGGAGCGACGGAAAAAGAGGAACGAATCTATCATGACAGCAAAAACCAAAGAGGCCATCGAATTGTTGAAGACGTTGATTGCAACGCCTTCTCTTTCGCGCAACGAAGCGCAAACGGCTGATTTGTTGGCCGCTTTTCTGGACAAACACGGCGTCACGACTCAGCGGATTCACCACAATCTGGTGGCACGCAGCGTGGATTACGACCCGAAACGTCCGACCCTCCTACTCAACTCACACCACGATACGGTGCGTCCGGCAGCCTCTTATACGCGCGACCCGTATCTACCCGTTGTGGAGGGTGATCGCCTTTACGGCTTAGGCAGTAACGATGCCGGAGCTTCGGTGGTTACGTTGATCGAAACATTCCTCACCTTCCGCACGCGACCGTTACCGTTCAACCTCGTATTGGCGCTCTCGGCCGAAGAGGAGTGTATGGGCGAGAAGGGAATGCGCGCCTTGGTGAGCGAATTAGGCCCGATCGACATGGCTCTCGTAGGAGAACCAACCGGCATGCAAGCCGCCGCCGGCGAACGTGGTCTGTTGGTATTGGACGGCGTGGCGCATGGGAAAAGCGGCCATGCGGCGCGTGGTGAGGGGATCAATGCCCTCTATATTGCATTAGACGATATTGTCACGCTGCGCAACTTTCGGTTCGATCGAACCTCCCCGCTGTTAGGGCCGATCGGCATAGCCGTCACACAGATCGAAGCAGGTACGCAGCATAATGTCGTGCCCGACACCTGTCGTTTCGTAGTCGATGTCCGCACAACGGATGTTTACAGCAACGAGCAGACGGTCGAGCTGTTACGTGCCGCTGTACACTCCGATCTGATGCCGCGCTCAACCCATATCCGTGCTGTGGCGTTGTCCGACACAGACCCACTGCTTCGGGCGGCTCGTGCAATTGAGCGCACGGTCTACGTGTCGCCAACCACCTCCGACCGCACGTTAATGCCCTTTCCGGCACTCAAAATGGGGCCCGGAGAGTCCTCGCGCTCCCACACAGCCGATGAATTTGTCTGTTTGTCGGAGATCGAAACGGGGGTGGCTATTTATGAAAAATTTATCGAAAAATTAGCTGAACAAAATGGCAACTAAACTATGGGACAAGGGGTTCGAACCGGATGCCTTGATCGAAGCATATACGGTTGGCAACGATCGTGAACTCGACCTGCGCTTGGCGCGCTACGATGTCGAAGGGTCATTGGCACATATCGCCATGCTCGAAAAGATCGGGCTGCTCACCACCGAAGAACTGCATCTGTTGACCGAAGGTTTGAAACAGATCGCCGCCGAAATCGAGGAGGGAAACTTCGCGATCGAACCCGACACCGAAGATGTCCACTCCGAGGTCGAACTGCTGCTGACACGCCGGTTGGGCGATGCGGGCAAAAAGATCCATTCGGGACGTTCGCGGAACGATCAGGTGCTGGTCGATCTCAAACTTTTTCTGCGTGACGAGTTGCGGCAGATTGCCGATGACGTGCGTACCCTTTTCGATCGGTTGCAAACACTCAGCGAAGCTCACAAGGGGGTTTTGATGCCCGGCTATACGCACCTGCAAATTGCCATGCCTTCGTCATTCGGACTGTGGTTTGGAGCCTACGCCGAAACACTTGTTGATGACATGCGACTTGTGGCAGCAGCTTGGCATATTGCCAATCAAAATCCGTTGGGATCGGCCGCCGGATACGGCTCGTCGTTTCCGCTCGATCGCACAATGACAACACGGCTGCTCGGGTTTGAAGCGTTGCACTACAATGTGGTGGCGGCGCAGATGAGTCGAGGAAAGAGCGAGCGAGCCGCAGCCAATGCCATTGCGGCCGTGGCAGCTACCGTTGGCCGAATGGCGATGGATCTCTGCCTGTTTATGAGCCAAAATTTCGGGTTCGTCTCGTTACCCGACAACCTAACAACCGGATCGAGCATCATGCCTCACAAGAAAAATCCCGATGTCTTCGAGATCATGCGCGGCCGTTGCAACCGACTCCAATCTGTTCCCAATGAGATTGCACTCCTCACGGCCAACCTCCCGATCGGCTACCACCGCGATATGCAGTTGTTGAAAGATATTCTCTTTCCGGCAACCACAGAATTGCGCCACACGCTGGCCATGTGCGATTTCATGCTCGCCCATTTGAAGGTCAATACTCGAATACTCGATGACCGCAAGTACGACTACCTCTTCACGGTGGAGGATGTCAATCGCCTGACATTGCAGGGGGTTCCCTTTCGCGAGGCCTATCGCCAGATCGGGGTTGCAGTTCAAAAGGGCGAATATCACCCTACACGCGAGGTGCATCACACCCACGAAGGGAGCATCGGAAACCTCTGCAATGCCGAGATTCGCAGCAAAATGGAGCGGGTGATGGCAGAGTTCGAGGGTGTCATCGGACATTAATCGCAAGTAAGTCTTGCCGATAACACAAAAATCGGGCTGCGTAGGGTGTATGAAACTGCGCAGCCCGATTTTTTGTGTTTGTTGAGTGGGCTTAGTTTGATATAATGGTAAAAAATAGACCACATCGAACCAATTGAATTATTTTTTTTACTTTTGCGATGCTATATATTAAGATTTGTCCCAGACGTAGCGTCTATGGAATAAAAATCGTATTATTAGTGAACAGATGACTCGAACAAGCCCAGAAACCATAAAGGATTTTAACGAAGATTACAATCGCTACTATCAGCGGTGCGTTAGATTTGCCAAATCGTACACCTGCGATTTGCCGCAAGCTGAATGTATGGCATCTGAGGCATTGTCTATTCTTTGGGAGAAAATGACGGCAAAAGAACAAGTCGAGTTTCCCTTACCTTTCCTTTTTTCGATTATTCGCAACAAGGCATTACACTATCTACGGCATAAATACATTAAAAATCAGACCCACGCCAATATCCAATCCGACAGCATGCGCGAGATCGAATTTCGTATCCACACACTCGAAGCATGCGACCCTCACTCATTATACGCAGAAGATGTGCAAGCAATATTGCATAAATCACTTGATTCGCTTGGAGAGCAAACCAGCCGTATTTTTTTGTTAAGCCGCTTTCAAGGAAAATCCAATTTTCAAATTGCGCAGGAGCTTGGTGTGGGATCCAAAACAATTGAATATCATATAACAAAGGCAATCAAACGGTTAAAAATAGATTTAAAGGATTATCTCCCGCTAATTTCAATTCTTATAGGTCTGTAATATTTTCCTTTTACAAGCTTCGATTTCTTTTTAAAATCTCTGATTTTAAAAAAACACATTTCTGCGAAACATCTTTTTCAAAGAGTTTTGCGCAGAAATGTGTTTTTTTGCAAAAAAATTGAATTTTCGTTTAGGGTTTCTTCTTCTTAGAGGAACTTCTCAGATAGAAACAAATATTGACAAGTCAAATAATTCCAAAAATATGAGAATCAGCAACAGCCTTATTGATAGATATCTGAATGGCGATGCCTCTGAATCGGAACGCATTGCTGTGATGAAGTGGGCAGAAGAAAACAAGGCTCACGCCGATGAACTCAATGCAATGCGTAGGCTTTACGAGGCTGTTTTAATGTCGGACGGCAGCATTGCACCAGCAAAAAAGAGGATATATTCATTGCAAAATTGGGGCTGGGTAGCCGCCGCTATGATTATTCTCGCCATCAGTATTTCATTGCCTACAATCGTAGATCACCTATCAGAACCCCAATACCAAACGATCTGTGCTCCCTTGGGACAACAGACCAAAACCAGATTGTCTGACGGAACCGAGGTATGGCTTAATTCGGGCTCGGAGCTGGCGTTTGCGGATTTAACAGATAAAGTACGCAAAGTAAAGCTGCGCGGCGAGGCTTATTTCGATGTCGCAAAAGATTCGGAACTACCCTTTATTGTCGAGACTTCACAGATTAAGATTAAAGTACTTGGAACACAATTCAATGTAAATGCTTACGATGATACGCAATCCGTGGTATTGGTATCAGGTTCGGTAGGTGTCACGGCAAAACGAAATGGATCGAACGATCATCTTTCACCGAATGAGATGTACACATATAATAGCGAAACCAACAGCCAACAGATTTCTCAAGTCAATACATCAGACTACACCTCGTGGATAGAGGGCTATTTGCAATTCAACAACATGTCCCTCGACAAGGTTTTCAAACAGTTACAAAACGTCTATGATATTACACTGCTTTTCGATGTTAATCAAGCAAAAGAGTATAAAATAAATGGAAAACTCGAACTAAAAGGCGGCATCGACAATGCATTGAATATTATTAAATTACTGGCTCCTGTTGCCTATTATCACCAAAGCGAATCCGAAATTAAGATTATCATCGAATAATTTCCCCAAAAAACAAGATTAGCCCCAACCTATAACCAACCAACCGAAATGACGATACCTTCAAAGACTTTCTTAATACAAAAAAACATTACTGTGTGTTTTTTGTCCGCGATTTTATTATATGTACCAAATATTTTAGCACAACCGCCTGTTGAATGGCAAAGTCAATACGCCATTGGAGAGAATAAATTGAAACCGCACGCCTATGTGTGGCCGTATGAATCGACGACGAACGTTGGAGTCATTGAGCATGAACGGTCCGCATGGTACTTATCACTTAACGGCCGATGGAAATTCAATTGGACCCAAAACCCCGACAATCGCCCAACCGAATTTTATCAAACCTCGTTTTGCGATAAAGATTGGGCTGAGATAGATGTCCCTGGCAATTGGGAACGCCAAGGTTATGGTCTGCCGATATATGTGAATGAAGATTATGAGTTTGACAGCCCGATTTTTGCATTTAAAAAGAACCCTCCGTTAGTACCCCATGAATTCAACGAAGTAGGTTCATATCGCCGTACCTTTATTCTTCCGAAGAGTTGGAACGGCCGGCGCATTGTACTCTGCTGCGAAGGTGTCGCTTCATTCTACTATGTATGGGTCAACGGACAGAAACTCGGATTTAATCAAGGATCAAAAACAGCCGCCGAATGGGATATTACCGACTATGTGACCGCAGATAAAAATACGATTGCATTGGAGGTCTACCGTTGGAGTTCAGGTTCATATTTGGAGTGTCAAGATATGTGGCGGTTGAGCGGCATTGAGCGCGATGTATACCTCTACTCGACCTCTCCACGCTGTCATATTTCCGATTTTAAGGTATCCGCGGCACTTGATACCATCTCATATAAAAACGGCATTTTAGGCCTTGACGTACAAATCAATGGCGAGTACCACAACGCATCGTTGACGTATTCGCTACGCGACAAAAACGACAATAGGATCTTGTTACAAAATGTGGCACCTGTAAATGCCAACGGCAAAATTACCGTCAAACCGAGTATATTATCCAACATCAAAAGTTGGAATGCCGAACATCCGTATTTATATTCACTCTCCTTGGAGCTGATCGATGATCATGGGAAAACCCTCCACATTACTGGTTGCGATGTAGGATTTCGTACATCTGAAATTAAGGGCGGTCAACTTTGCATCAACGGAGTACCCATTCTCATCAAAGGAGTAAACCGCCATTCGCATTCACAGGATGGTCATACGGTAAGTAAAGAGTTGATGATGCAGGATATAGAGCTAATGAAACGCTGTAACATCAACACAGTTCGCAATTCGCACTATCCGGCCGACCCATATTGGTATGAACTCTGCGATCGATATGGTCTATATGTTATTGACGAAGCAAACATTGAGTCGCATGGAATGGGTTATGGAGAAAAGTCTCTTGCAAAAGACAGCACATGGCTCACAGCACACATGGATCGTACTCAACGTATGTACGAACGTTCCAAAAACCATCCGTCGGTAATCATCTGGTCATTAGGCAATGAAGCCGGAAACGGCATTAATTTTCATCGAACATACGACTGGCTAAAAAAGATGGATTCCACCCGTCCCGTACAATACGAACAGGCTGAACAAGATTATAATACTGACATTGTTTGTCCTATGTATTGCCAACCGGAGTATATCAAAAAGTATGTTGGTCAAGAGGGAATCTATCGTCCTATAATTCTATGTGAATATCTCCACGCAATGGGTAATAGTGTCGGCGGAATGAAAGAGTATTGGGACATTATTGAGTCAGAACCAATGGCGCAAGGCGGCTGTATTTGGGATTGGGTAGACCAATCTTTTATGGAAACCGACACTCTTAATCGCCGGTATTGGTCATACGGAGGCGATTACGGACCTCGCAACGTACCGAGTTTCGGCAATTTTTGCACAAACGGATTGGTCGATGCGTTGCGTAAGCCTCATCCTCACTATTACGAAGTGCAGAAGGTCTATCAGCAGATAAAATCCAAGCTGATTTCGCCAGAAAAGCTAAAAATTGAAGTGACAAATTATTTCGATTTTTCGAATTTGAATGCCTATATTTTGTCATGGAAAGTCGTAACCGACAATGGAAAGACACTCGGCAAGGGTCAAAATATAGTCACATGCGAACCTCATCGGTCTGCAATTATCGAGCTGGGGAGTGTGAGCATACCGCAAGGCAGAGAAGTATATCTTGATATACAGTGGGTTCCACGGAATACATCAGCTTTGACATATGCAGAAAATGTTGTAGCCTACTCTCAATTTATTTTGCAAGCACCCGCACAATATGCGTATAGACCCAGTCATTTTTGCGATGTGGATTACACGGTTGACCGCACAACAGGGGCACTGACAACACTGAAGGTGGATGGAAAAAATATCCTGACATCTCCGCTCTCATTAAACCTTTGGCGTGCAGCGACCGACAACGACCGTCGAGATTATCACGGCAACAAGCAATGGTTGGCGGCGGGAATAGATTCGCTACGCGAAAAAGCCATCAAGGTGAGCGACTTCAAAAAAGAGATTGAAGTTCAAACCATCATTTACAACGTCGAAAATCAACAGATTGCTACGGCAAAATATCGATATCGCAGAGTAAAAGGTGGCGTCAATATTAATGTTACATTTATTCCTGATCCTGAGAAATTAAGGGCATTGGCACGCATAGGAGTAACGTGCACTCTCTCGGATATCTATGATACGATAGAGTATCTGGGACGTGGCGAGTGGGAAACATACTCCGACCGTAAACAGTGTGGCATAATCGGTCTTTTCAAAACAACGCCCCAAGAGATGTTCCACTACTATGTTCGACCTCAAACTACCGGAAACCGCACTGATACACGATGGATAAAAATCACCAACGACCAAGGAGCTGGGATAATGGTAACATCACAACGGCCATTCGAATTCTCGGCAGTACCTTTCTCAGATAAGATGCTCTATGAAAATACTCATATAAATGGGCTGAAAAGTGATGGAAATATTACGCTGCATCTTGATGCTATTCAATCCGGAGTCGGAACAGCAACGTGCGGTCCAGGTGTGAGAGATGAATATCGAGTTCCGATCAGTATTCAACAATTCGATTTTACCATTTATCCACTAATGGACAAATAACTTTTCCAACATAAAATTTAAGACCTTATACCATAATGAACAAAAACAAAAGAAACCGCTTGCTACTGAAAAGTTGTCTATTGTTGGCACTACTCGGTATCGTTACTCAGGAAACACTTTGGGCACAACAGAGAGTCGGAATCAGCATTAATGTCAAAGACAAGCCGTTAGACGAGGTATTAGAACAGATTGAGACTGAAAACGGTTATCGGTTTCTCTATTCCGCCGATGCTGTTGATGTAAAAAGAAAAATCACGGCTAACTTTCAAAACGCCTCGTTAGAATCTGTTTTACAAAAGATTTTAGATGAGCAGGTGCACTTTACCATCTCCAATAGACAGGTTATAATATACAATGCAAACGAAAAGCCCACAGCAAAACCACAACCAACGACAAAATCCGCTAAAATAGTAGTAGAGGGTTTCGTCAAAAATAACCTCGGAGAGCCTTTGCTTGGTGTGTCGGTAATTGAGGTGGGAACCTATAACGGAGATGTTTCAAATGTTGACGGACATTATTCAATCTCAATTTCTGCAAATAAAGAGAGTGTTTTGAGTTTCTCGTATTTAGGATACAAAACCAAACAGTGTAAAGTCAATTTTAACACGAAACTTGATGTTGTGTTGGACGATGATGACACAAAACTCGAAGACGTGGTTGTCATCGGGTATGGCACACAATCAAGAGTTTCGGTTACTGGCGCATTATCCACAATAGATTCAAAAGAGTTAACACGGGCTCCTGTGGCAAGCATAACCAATGTTCTATCGGGGGCAATACCGGGAGTATCAACGGTTCAGAGTTCGGGGCAACCTGGGGCCGATGCCGCAGCAATTTATGTACGAGGAGCCGGTTCTTTGTCGACAAGTAGTTCCTCTCCTTTGATATTGGTCGATGGTGTCGAACGTGACTTTTCGCAAATAGACCCTAATGAGATTGCTAATTTTTCAGTACTAAAAGATGCCTCGTCTACGGCTGTATTCGGTATCAGAGGAGCCAATGGTGTCATTCTGATTACAACCAAACGCGGCAACGATGATAAACTCTCTATATCTGTTAGTTCGAATACCGGTATTCAACAGCCACTTTCGTATGTCCAACAGACGGGAAGTTACGAATATGCCCGTTTCTGGAATATGAAACAAAGCAACGATGGAATTACAGATAAAAGCCAATATTTCACTCGTGAAGCAATTGAAACATATCGAACCGGAGCAGATCCGATTATGTACCCGAATGTTAAATGGGCCGATCAAATGTTCAACAAGGTGTTTTTACAAACCAAAAATAACATTAACATTTCAGGGGGCGGAAACAGAGTTCGATACTTTATGTCGTTCGGTTACCTTTACCAAAATGGAATGTTGAAACAAAGCGGATATTTGCCATACGATAATAATTATAAATATGAAAGGTATAATTATCGCGCCAATATAGATTTCGACATTACCAAGACAACCACAATGAAATTCAATGTAGGAGGAATGGTCGGTACTACTCAAGAACCAAATTCGATAGTAGACGAAAATGAGTGGGTATATGCAACCATATGGGCTGTTCCAATGTCTGGACCAGGATTTATTAACGGTAAAAGAACGTTGGTTCCAACCGGATTCGTTCCAAAAGTAGAGTTGCGTGATGGGTACAGCACGTTTTACGGATACGGTTACAATCAGTACGCTCGCACGACTTTAAATATTGATGCTGAAATCATTCAACAGTTGGATTTCATGGTCAAAGGTCTTTCGTTATCGGTCAAAGGTGCTTACGACAACATCTTTTCACTCAATAAATATAGAACTGGCAACGGTGCAGAATTCCAACGAGCCTACTATAAATCGTATTTGGCCGATAAAACCACTCCACCGACAAATCCCGATTACGATAAAACAATTGTGTATGTGCCCGAAGGCAGTGACACTCCGCTAACATACAACGAAACATATGACCGTGACAGGAATTGGTACATAGAGGCTAAATTGAATTATTCGCACTCCTTTGGTGAACATAGAGTGTCAGCTATGTTGTTGTACAACCAATCAAGAGATTATTATCCGACATACAGCAACGGGTTATCGGCCGCCTATCAGTATATACCCCGTGGATATATCGGCTTTGTCGGCAGAGCTACATACAGTTATCTCAATCGCTACCTATTAGACGTAAACATGGGGTACAACGGGTCCGAAAACTTTGCTCCCGGCAGCACTCGTTATGGCCTATTTCCATCGGCATCAATTGGTTGGGTCATAAGCGAAGAGGGCTTTATGCGTAATCAGAATATCATAGATTATTTGAAAGTACGTTTGTCGAGAGGTCTGGTCGGCAACGACCGTAGCAACTCTCGATTTATGTATGTACCAAGTGTCTGGTCAGCAAGCGGTTCGTATAGTTTTGGCATCAACAATCCAACCGATCAAACTGCATTTGTTCACAGCGTCCCAGGTAATATGCAAGTATCGTGGGAGACTGCCGACAAGCAGAATTATGGATTGGATATGAATTTGTTGCGGAATAGATTATCATTCAGCTTCGATTATTTTACCGAACACCGCACAGGTATTCTTATGTCGCCTAATTCAACACCAGCAATTATTGCAACAACTTCACCTGCACTTAATATCGGAGTAGTTGACAATCACGGTTATGAGATTGCATTGGGCTGGAACGATAAAACAGATCGAAATTTTCACTATTATATCAATGCAAATGTATCGTTTGCTCGCAACAAAATCATCTATATGGATGAAGTAAAGAGCGAATATGCCTATCAGAATCAAACCGGCGGTTCGACCGAGCGTTATACAGGGGTCTACCAATTTGAACGACTGTACCAATACTCGGACTTTAACAAAGATGCCAATGGGAATTTAGTACTCAATCCATCGCTTCCCACACCGGCTGTAAATGTCTATCCGGGAGATGCAATGTATGCCGATTTGAACGGAGATAGACAGGTAAACAGCGATGACAAAATGGTAACAGGCTATGCAAGTCGACCAGAATATATATTCGGATTGAATACGGGTTTCGATTGGAACGGGTTTAACTTCTCGATGCAATGGACGGGAGCTACCCACGTCAGTAAAATGATGCAAATCGAGTATCGTATTCCATACACCAATGCCGGCATGCGCGGTTTATTGCAGTATTTCTATGATGATTGCTGGACCGAAGATCACCAATCGGGCACATTGCCGCGTGCTGCTGAAACAAGTGAGGGCTGGAATTCCGAAAACTCGACATTGTGGTTGAAAGATGCAAAATATTTACGTCTCAAAACGATCTCTGCCGGATATACAATATCGGGGAAAAGATGGATAAAATCATTGGGCATTCAGTCGGTAGCAATCACGCTATCCGGATACAACTTACTTACATTTACACCTTTACACATTATGGATCCGGAATCACTCGCCGACAATAATGGCGGCTATCCTTTGGCAAAAGTATATAGTCTTGGCGTAAATATAACCTTTTAATTGACAAAAAATAATGAAACATATTTACCATATATTTTTTTCTTTGGCAGTAATTGGATTCGCATCGGCCTGCTCCGACTTAAAATTTGGCGATAATTTTCTGGGCGAAGCTCCAGAAAATTCAGGGGCTGATCTGAAAATGATGTTCAGTTCATCGGCAAATGCCGACAAAGTGCTGACAAGAGCCTATGCTTATCTACCATACGGACTTCCGACCGGTCACGAAGCGCAAGTTAAAAAATTGGGTATCAACATCCTCGAAGCCATTACGGATTTACATTACAGCTTTCGCAACAATATCAGCGATGGACCTGTAAATCTATATTACAATGGTTCGTTAAGCGCAAACATCAGTTCATCATCAATCAGCACTGAGGCATATCGCTTCGGCTCAGAGTACGAATACAGCGCAATTCGTTATGCGTGGATATATATTGAAAATGCCGCGCTTATCCCCGATATTACCACTACAATGCGCAACAAGCGTATTGCCGAGGCTAAAACCATCATCGCACTTGCTTACGCCGAAATGTTACGCTATGTTGGTGGAGTCCCGTTGATTAAACAGTCGGTCAATATAAATGGAGAAATGAACTTTCCTCGCAACACCTTTGCCGAAACCGTTGATTACATTGTACAGTTGTTGGATGAGGCCATTCCGTATCTTTCATGGAAAGAGTCAAGCACCGATGATGGTCGAATGAATAAAGCAGGAGCCATGGCCTTGAAATTACGAGTTCTACTCTTCGCTGCAAGTCCAACATTCAATTCGCAAACATTGTGGCATTCCAAAGCCAATTCATACACAACTTATGGAAATTATGACAAGGAGCGGTGGAAACGAGCAGTAGATGCCGGTGCAGCGTTTTTTCAGGAACTTGATAAACGAGGTGAATACTCGCTCACACAGCCCGTTGATGCAACACCCAGAGCGCGCCGACTGGCATATCGTTCGGGGTATTATGACAGAGGGGGTACAGAGGTACTGATTTCAACCCGTCGAGGTTATTCGAGCACAATTCTTGGTCCGTTTTATAGTGAACGCCGCTACTCAGGACCAACGCTAAATTATGTCAATATGTTTCCATGGGCTGATGGTTCAGATTTTCCAGAGAGTTTTAACTGGACGGCACCGACCAAGCAACCATTTTTTGCTGCAGATGGAACACCAACTCGGGATCCCCGCCTATACGAAACGGTAGTCGTCCCAGGCGATATATATTACGATGGTAATATTGCTGAAGTTTATGTCAATCATCCAAATTTCTTTTTGGCAACAGGATTCCTCCAAATGAAGTTCATTTTGCAACAAACAAGCGATAGAAACACCCCCATCCAATGGCCCTATTTACGCCTATCAGAGATCTTATTAAGTTATGCAGAAGCAATTAACGAATACAACAATGCGCCAAACCTTACGGCATACAATTGTGTCAACGAAATCCGCAATCGAGTGGGGCTTACATCTTTGAAGACCGGTATGAGTAAAGAAGCTTTTCGTGAGGCAGTTCTAAACGAACGCGCCTTGGAACTGGGGTTCGAAGAGGTACGCTGGTTTGATTTGATTCGTTGGGGCAAAGAGGATGATTTTCGGAAAACGCTGTATGGCTTGACTTCGAAAGGGAACGACCCGAATACACCGACTAAATTCACATTCAAAGTTTATACACTGAACAACCGATATTGGGTAAAAAATTGGGACACCAAATGGTATTTAGCTCCTGTGCCTACTACTGAGATAAACAAACATTACGGTATGACACAAAATCCTGGCTGGTAAAACTATGAATCGACAAAAAAACGGAATGATGAAAAAAATATTCATAATCATACTATTGTTGGAGTGCAATACATGGGTAAATCTATCGGCTCAAACCAAATCGGACACACTACTTTTAGGATACGGCTTTGGCCTATCAAAAAGCGAAAGTGCGTTTACAGCAAACGGTATAAACCGCGATGCATTAGGTGATGCTACGCAAATAGATATGACTAAAACCATTTACGGACGTATTGCAGGTCTTCGCGTATCGCAAGGAATCGGACCTTCGGCCGATAACACATCGACACTCTCATTACACGGCCATTCTCCTTTGGTTTTAATTGACGGTTATGCAAGAGACTTGAAAAACATTACGGTTAATGAGATCGCAAATATTACGGTTATATCCGATGCGGTCGCATCAGCCTTGTATGGAGTGCGTGGAGCGAATGGGATTGTGATGATCACGACCAAAAGAGGTGGTGGCGGGAAGTTGAAAGTTGGCGTTACTTATCAATATGGCCTAAACACCCAATTTCGATCACCTGAATTTGCAGACTCCTATACTTACGCCTCTGCTCTAAATAGTGCGCTGATTAATGATGGATTAGAAATACGCTATAACAAAAATGAACTTGATGCTTTCCGCTCAGGAGAATACCCCAAGCAATATCCGAATGTAGACTGGTGGAATGAGGTGTATAATAAGACGGCTTCAAATCACCGTTTTGGCCTAACATTCGAAGGAAGTTCTAAACGATTCCGATATTACTCTGTGGTTGATTATATGCACGATCGAGCACTCTTCCGCAGCAACGAAAAAGAACAGCGATACGACTCCAATCCTACGGATATTCGTCTGAATGTGCGAACCAATCTTGATGTTGATATAAGCCCCACAACAGTTATGAGGCTGGGTATTGCAGGAAATATTTCAGAGCGTAATCTGGCACAATTCGGCAATATCTACAATGCCCTATATCGCACTCCATCGGCTGCTTTTCCGGTGCGTTACGATGACGGCATCTATGGTGGGTCGAGTATCTATGGGAATAATAATCCGGTGGCTCTTTTAATGGATAGTGGTAATTACAAAACGACCACTACGACTGTGATGGCCGATATTGCATTGTGTCAAGACCTTGGTATGATCGTCAAAGGTTTATCGGCAGAAGTATCCGCATCTTTTGATAATGTAGGAGCTATGTATGACAGCTCTGGCAAAGAGTATCGCTATAAAAACGAACAACCTTATATTGCTACCGATGGAACTTTGATCACCAACCCTGTAATATATGGACAAGATTCGGAAACGCTCCAACATGGACAAGGCTTTTATTCACTATCAATGACCTCTGAGTTCAATGGGAAACTCACATACAATCTCCATCAAGAGAGACATGACTTCACATCAGCAATCATCTATAATCAAAGATCTTATGTGGCAAATGGTCGCAATGTGTCAAATCGAAATCAATCCTTACAGGCAGTCGCCTCATATACATTCGATAAACGTTATGCCATAGGTGTTGTCGGTAATTATTCAGGCTCTGCTTATTTACCGCCCAAAAGCAATCGACACTTCTATCCAGCTGCCAATATTGCTTGGATTGTATCGGGAGAAGATTTTATGAGCAATTTAAAGAATTTGAATATGCTCAAAGTGTCAGCATCTTACGGCGCATCCGCTTGGGATGGCTCTCTCTCTCACGAACTGTTCAGGCAATCGTATGGTTCGACAAACGCAGGTTCCTACTATTTCACAAACAGCATTACTTCTTTCGGCGGCAAAGCGGAAGGCAACCTACCGGTCGAGAACTTGATACCCGAAAAATCAGTTAAAACAACATTTGGAATTGAATTAAGTGCATTCAATAACCGATTAGATGCATCGGTAAATGGCTTTATTGAAGAACGCACAAATATTCTTGTCGCCGCTGCGCCCTCTATTTCGGGTGTCATCGGAATAGGAGTCGGGCAACAAGCTACCGGCAAAAATCAATATCGTGGCGTCGATGCCTCCATTGCATGGAATGTTCATCAAGAGAAGTTCTCATATGGCATTTATGCCAACGGCTCCTATTTGACCAGCAAAGTCATCAACGAAAACCAAGAGTATCAGCAATATGATTATCTGTACCACACCGGCAACCGGGTCGGGCAACGTTATGGATTGGAAGTTATCGGTATATTCCAAAGTCAAATGGAAATCAACAACAGCCCAAACCAAACATTCTCAACAGTTCGTCCGGGCGATTTGAAATACAAAGATCAAAATGGCGATAATATTATTGATGACCGAGATGTGGTAAAAATGTACGAGTCGAGCACTCCTCGATTTTATTTCGGCTTTGGTTTCACGTTGAGATATCGGCAAATCGAATTATCCGCCGACTTTCAGGGAGTAACCGGCGTTACTATCAACATGCTCGATTCGCCACTCTACACCCCCCTCGTTAACAATGGTAACTTATCGCAGACATTGCTCGACAATGAGACACCGTGGAGTGCAGATAAAATTTCGGATGCTACAATACCACGTTTGACGACTTTGGAAAATGCCAACAACTATCGCAACAACTCGTTATGGTATCGCGATGGCTCATTCTTGAAATTACGAAAACTCGGAGTGTCATATACCCTACCTAAACGACTCGTACACATCGCCGACATGAAGGTATATTTTGAAGGCAACAATCTCTTCTGCTTGGATGGAATCAAAACAGTAGACCCCGAACAACTTACAGCAACCTACCCATCGGTACGTACCTTTTTTATCGGTGTAAAATTCAATTTCTAATGATGGCTATGAAAAAACATAAAATTACGATTGCTCTGGCAGGTGCATCAATGATGCTTGCATCGTGTAACTTTTTGGACTTCGATGAAACCAACGAACTATATACCCACGATGATATTTACACCTATTTCGACACGACGAAACAAATGTTGACCAACGTCTATTCCTATATTCCTCAGGATTTCGGAACAATAGACGGGGCAATGCGTGATTGTGCTTCGGATGATGCCGAATTCGGGAATACGGGTGGCAATGTTCAGAATTTCAACAACGGCAACTGGTCGGCAGTGAATGATTATGATTCAGCGTGGTCTCTATACTACGGCATACGTGCCGCCAACGAATTTATCGGATCCATCGCGAAAACAGACTTTTCTCGTTATGAGAATGATACGAATTATGCAAATTGGATGCGCCAAATTCAATATTTCTCATACGAAGCTCGCGTTTTGCGTGCCTTCTTTGCGTTCGAACTCGCCAAGCGTTACGGAGACATTGCTTTGCCGCTAAAAATGCTCTCGACCGAAGAGGCTAATTCAATTGGTAAAACATCCTTCAATGATGTGGTCGAATTTATTGTTAGCGAATGCGAACAATGCGCCAAGAATCTGCCAGCAACATATATCGGAGAACCCAATAACGAAACAGGTCGAATTACAAAAGGTTTTGCGATGGCACTTAAATCCAAATCTCTACTCTATGCAGCCAGTTTACTACATAATCCTACTATGGATATTGAACGGTGGAAACGCTCTGCCAAAGCGGCATTGGAGATTATAGAGACCGGTTATTATTCGCTTGACCCAAATGACAAGAGCAATAATATTGCCTCACCAGAACTAGTACTTGCTCGAATGAACGAGAGTAGTGGCACTTTCGAACTCAATAATTTTCCAATTCGATTTACAGAAGGGAAACGAGAAACTGCCGCATCAGCAACCTTCCCAACACAGAACCTTGTCGATGCCTTTCAGACAATAAACGGCTATCCGGTCACACTTGGCTCCGATGGATGGATCTGCAATGATCCGCAATTTGATCCTCAGAATCCATAC
This sequence comes from uncultured Alistipes sp., assembly GCA_964404645.1. Classification (GTDB taxonomy): domain Bacteria; phylum Bacteroidota; class Bacteroidia; order Bacteroidales; family Rikenellaceae; genus Alistipes. Next base: position 3,705 of record CAYOKU010000006.1, on the reverse strand, counting down.
AACAATCGCGATGTACGTTTTGCTCGTACTGTACTGTATAACAATTGTCGGTTCAAAAATGTAGCAATTGAAACTTTCATAGGAGGAAATGATGATGTCGCCGTGTCGGCTGGTGGCTCTCCTACGGGATATTTCTTAAAAAAGCACATTATTGAAAATACCAGTTTTGTCCCGAATCAAATTGTCACCAATTATCACCATTGGATTGTTTATCGTTATGCCGAAACTCTGCTCACTTATGCCGAGTCAATGATTGAGGCCTTTGGGGATCCATCCTATACTGATGAAACCTATAAATATTCTGCTTCGTGGGCATTGAATCTCGTGCGCACAAATGCAGGCATGCCGAATGTTACCACTGTCGACAAAAGTTCTTTCACCGTAGCTCTGAGAAATGAATGGCGCGTTGAATTTGCATTTGAAGATCATCGTTTCTGGGATATTCGACGTTGGAAAATAGGCAATGCTACACAATGCGACATCTATGGAGTGACGATAGATGTCATAAATCGCGCATATACGTTCAATCGCAAACGTTGCGAAACACGGAAGTGGAAAGAGTGTTATTACCTCTATCCGATCCCCCAATCTGAGCTCTTTAAAAATCCAAATCTTGCACCCCAAAATACAGGATGGTAACAGCGATCATCTCCAACTAATAAATATCACTAAAACAATGAAAAACACTTTCTTAAAAGGCACATTGCAATTATGTGCAATCTTAACCGTTATCGGTTTTACTGCTTGTTCTGAGAATAAAATCGACTCACAAAAGCAGCAAGATTTAAAAATTGACATTGATGCTCTTGCTGAGTATTCGGTCAATGCGGCCAATGCCGGAGCAATCGTATTCAACATCAGTGCCAATACACCTTGGAAAATCACCAGTAATCAACAGTGGTGCCATCCTTCGCCGGCAATGAGCTCGGCAAGTGGATTGGTCGCCGAAATCTCCGCCACGATTGATGATAACAACGAAGGTGTTGCGCGCAAAGCAACGTTGACAATTACGGCTGATGGCATTGATGCTCCAACCGTCATAACCATCAATCAAGACTACATCGGCGAATTGAATATTCAACCCATCACCGATCCATTTGCTGCTGCCGGTGGAACTGCCGTATTCACAATCAAGTCAAATAAACATTGGAGCATCGCATCCTCTGAGCAGTGGTTGACTTTTGATAAGGAGTCGGGAGAAGGCTCAACAGACATGGTATCAATTAGGGCTACGGTTGGACCCAATGCAGGAGCTTACCGTAAAGCAATGGTTACAATCACCGCCACAGACCTAACTCCGCAAACCTTTGAAGTTGCACAAATGGGCACACGATTCGACATTGATAAAACATTGATAAAGGCCAAATACAACGATAAAACATGTGCCGTTACCGTTGAGTCTGATGTAGCTTGGAAAGTGGTTAAAAATGATGGTTCAGCCGATTGGTACTCATTCTCTCAAACCGAATTTAACGGTAATCAAACGCTAATTATAAACTTGACCGAGAATGCCGATGCTATTAAGACCGTAGCTCGTAAATCTACATTTACCGTTCAAGCAGTCGATAACGAATCAATTCGCCATACAATTACGCTAAAACAAGCTTATAATCCCACTACTCGTTACTCATTTGAACTGGGCAATGGAACAAGCAATACTTGGCAAACCATAGCTGGGGATGGAAATGAAAAATTGGCACCCACCATTACCGATGGACAATTAGCTTGCGAACGAATCTCTTTTGTCACCAAAGATCTTCCCGCAAAAGGAACCTACTCATTCCAGATTGCCAAAGTTACAGAGGCGGGAGCAAGACCTCATCTGTTAGCATACCAAATGGATGAAGTACATTGGGTATCAAAAGAGATCGGCTGCTTTATTACGCCATCTTCTACATCCGCAGCAACCTATCAAAGCGTACTGCGCCATGCTCCGACAAGTACTTGGGCATATACGACATCGTTAGATGTGACTTCAGCTTCAAAGAGTCTGACTACCGAACCCGAGCGATTAAGTTTCACCAAACTTGCCGATGGAAATGTCAAAGTCGTTTGGTCGCTTGGCAACGAAGAGCTCGCCAAAATCAATGCCGATAATTCTACTACTGCCGTCACATATGGTTCAACTTTGACCTTCAAACTTGGAAATAGTGTTGCTTGGACTGGTAGTACATATTACAGTTGGTGGGAGTACACAATGCCCGAAGAGGATATTAATTGGGGAGAGTAGTCGACTAAAACCATTCGCAACATTCATTTAATTTATGAAAAGAAGTATAATTATCGTTCAAGCTGCAATCGTGATGTTGCTTGCAGGATGTGGTGAACAAACAGCACAACCTACCAAATGGGTCGATTTGCGCTTTCTTGCCGAAGATTCGTATGTGCTTACGGCTCAAAATCCTGAACCTCTAAGACTACAAGTCAAATCGACGGACAGATGGATTGTCTGCGCGCAGCACCCTGAGTGGTGCACCATCTCCCCAGATGCAGGTGACGCTGGCGAAACATTCGACGTGGTAGTTACCTACAACGACAATACGGCACTTGATGATCGCATCGACACCCTAACAATTCAAAGTGACTATTGGGTGGGGAAATGGATTCAAGTCAAACAGCAGGGTACTGCCTATATGACTTTTGACCATGCAGATAACATCTCATTAAGCTTGGAGGGCGATCGTTATACTTTTAATATTCATTCTAACCAAAAGTGGAGTTCTGCTGTCTCAGAAGGGACAGAGTGGCTTTCCATCTCGAAAGGCACAATAGGCGAAGCCGATGGTATTGTGACAATCAATGCCGTTCGTAATGACGGAGAGAAGCGCTATGGAGCCGTGACGGTCTTTGACCGCCACGGCCAAGCCTTCGCGAAGCTAACCATTACGCAAAACGGCATAGAGATAACACCAAACGAGATGTCGATCAAAACAGATAGCAAGGCAAAACAATATGTGATTCCCGTAACCTCAAATGTACAATGGAATGTGGCAAAAGATGACCCATCGATGGATTGGTACTCTTTCAATCAGACTTCATTCGATGGCACGCAAAATCTGACGATCAACATCGCAAAAAACACCACCCCCGATGTACGAACGGCAACGTTTACTCTTTCGCCGGCAGATCATTCACAAATCTCCAAAACCATTACGCTCAAACAAGCCTACGAAGTTGCTACCGTTCGTAAATCGTTCCACGTAGACGATGATCAAAATGAATGGGTGAAGGATAAAAATGCAAGCCGGGTTGGCACGCTCAACATTGATGACAACGGCGCACTATTTACCGGTAACTGTCGAATTATAAACAGGGTAAAAGGCAAAGGTCGTTATACCTTCCACGTTAAGTCCATGAGTGCTGATGCCTATGCAATTCTCTACTTCATTGACTTGGCAAACTCAGCACGAGAAATACGCTGGCATATGAATGCCCAAACCAGCAAAACCGAAGCAAGTTTGCTTCCGACGCCGACACCCGATGACGTGAATAACACGACTTTTAGTCCAAGCATAGAGCATACGATTTCGCTTGACTTCTCAAAGGCTGAAAGCGGCTGTGCTCAACTTATTTGGTTGTTGGACGGAGTGAAATTTGCCAGCCATACCGCCGATGGCAATACCGGCGGCCCCCAAATTACTTTTGGCAACGATTTGGAAATCCACCTGGGTACTATTGCAGGAAGCGTTGTATTCGATTGGTGGG
>CAYOKU010000005.1:0-48978 GCA_964404645.1 uncultured Alistipes sp. | reverse complement strand
TCAGCTTTTTTTCTCACAAATCGGGTATAAATTAGGCTAAACATATCGTATTAATGAACAAATAAGTTCAATCACACGACCTGTGTAACCTATATGATACATAGTAATAGGGAATTTTTCGCGATTTTTATCGTAAATTTCGCCCGAATGGGGTCTATTAAGTGATCTTCACGCCCCTTGCTTCGAGCCACAAAAGGATAAAATCCGACAGAAAAGATGATTAAAAAAGTTTTTTGGATGCTTGCGATTGCACTCTGTTGCACGATGGGCGTCCGCGCTCAGCAAGTCGCTGTAAAAACCAACTTGCTATATTGGGCAACCACAACGCCCAACATCGGAGTCGAAGTGGCACTCAACAAACGTTCGACCATAAACATAGCAGCAAACTGCAATCCGTGGGTGATCGGCAAGGATAATAAGATACAGCATTGGTTTATTCGTCCCGAATATCGCTATTGGTTTAGCGAAAAATTCACACGGCTCTATGTCGGTGTCCACCTGATCGGCGGCCAATTCGAAGTCGGCAAATACCGATTACCCGGGGATCTTTTCCCCGCGCTCAAAGACAACTTTTACACGGGCTGGGGCATCGGCGGCGGTTTTAGCATCGGATACAATTTTTACATCAGCCCGCATTGGAACCTCGAAGCATCGGCCGGAGTGGGTGTGGCACATCTCTCCTACCAGCCCAAGGGCAATGCATCGGTCACCAAAACCCGTTGTCTGCCCATACCGACCGAGTTAGGAATTTCGTTCGTCTATCTGTTCAACTCGAAAAAATAAGACTCGGTTCATGAAAAAATACACCATACTTCTGATTGCCCTATTCGCAGCCTGCTCGCTGCACGCGCAGATTGTCGGTGACATCAGCGTAACACGTAAGACTCTGCGCATGGATGGCAAAGAGTTGCACATGCTTCTCGAAATCGGCGTTACACACCGCGCCGTAACCCGTTCACAAAGTTGGACGATCATCCCCGAATTGAGCACCCCCGACCGCAAATCGCTCAAACTTTTTCCCCACGTACTGATCAACGGCCGCTACCAACAACACATGCTCGAACGGCGGCAGCAACTCACCGGCAGCTATTGGGCAGAGCGACAACCTTATCTGATAATCAACGCAGATCGCAAGACCGACCGCACGTTTCGCTATGAGATTCGCGTCCCCTACGAGTATTGGATGGCCAATGCCACACTCGTAATCCGTCAGATACAAAACACACCGCGCGGTGAACAGCGGGTCTTCTCGGTGGATGTCAATGGGGCTGTTGAAACAAGCGCAAACAGAGATTAGCACACAATGAAACAACATAGTTGGATAAAATATGCACTGCTGCTCCTGTTGGGAATAACGGCCGGATGCAGCGGCGTTCGCAAGTTAGCCAAGAGTGATCCTGCGGTAGGCGTGACGTTACCTCGCAAAACCACCGAAAAAAAGGTGGTGCAGGATACCACGACGCAGGCTCCCAAGATGATCGTTTTTCGCAAACAGGACGGCACGCAGCAATTCTTCGCTCCGATCGAGGTTGACTCGGCATCGGGCGAAAAACTGATGTCGGTGGCGATTGATGAGGTGGTGATCTCGGCACGTAGCCGCCGCAATCTGGTCGAGCGCAACGGAAAGATCAATCTGGAATACATCGTCACCGTTCCCGAAATTCTCCAAAACAACAATTGGCGACTGATTGTCGATCCTCGTCTGCAAAAGGGGATTGATACGGTTTCGCTGGCTCCGCTGGTCTACACGGGTTCTAAATTCCGGACCATGCAGCAGCGCGAATACGAGCGTTATGACGACTATCTGTCCAAGATTGTCGATTCGACACAGCTCTTCGCCCACTTCGGAAACAAGAAGGCCTATCGTCGCTATATGAACTATGTAGCCCGACAAACAGCCAAATACACCAATATCGGGGAGCGTTTGACACAACTCACCCCCGAACAGGCTCTCTGCGACCCCAAGGTGGGTTGGATGACAGCTCAGGAGCGCAAGGAGCAGTACGAATTGCTCCGCAAATACGTTCGTGCAACCGACCGTGATGTCAAATCAAATGCGACCTACAAAAGCGATCCGACCTACAAGTTCGACTATCTGAACGACTATCTCCGGCCACGTTACCGTTATGGGAATGTAGAGGTTCTCCCGGGTGGTGAGATCTACACCCGAGTAGAGGGTGAATACCCCCTCGCAGGAGGACGCGAACGCGAATCCTACATTCGGGAGCTCTCCGACCGCCCCTCCGATGTGCGGCGCAAAGTCAATCGCACGCCACCCAAAGAGCTCTCCGAGTTGGTGCGCCAACGTCTGGCCTACACCGATCTGCAAGCCCCTTATGCGGGAGATTTGATCCGCGGTGTAAGCGACAGTACGCTGCATGCCGACTACGCATTCCGCCAAAAATATGCCGCCGATCGGGTCGAAGCATTACAGAACACCGACACGGCACTTGTGCGCCGGAATCTGCTCAACCCCACACAGGTACAACGCAACCAACGGCGCATCGACAACAAGCAACAAGCCTTCGGAGAGTTGGTTCGCCACCCCTATTTTAGCGATGCGCGCATCGACTCGGTGATCCATCGCCCCGATGGAAAAATCGACTTCTACTGCACGGACGAGATCTCGGCCGATGAGAATACATCGAAACTCTATCTGTTTCTCAATAGTGCCATCGAAGACCGCGGAGGCAGCAACTATCTGGTTCGCAAGACCGATACGCTAACCTTCAATGTGGCGTCAATGACCACATTTCTCGATGAAACCACACGCTACATGCAGCGCATCATCCTGCGCGATGCCGAAGCTAATGCTCGATTCTTTTTCACGTTCCCCTCGGGTAAATCCGAGCTAAATGAGAATCTACCCGAAAATCGCCAACAGATCCACGCCGTCCGCGATCTGACCCGCAATTTGATGACCGACCCGATCTACATCATCGACAGCATCACATTGCGCGCAACCTCCTCGCCCGAAGGAACCTGGCAGATCAATGATCGACTGGCCGATCAACGTGCCAACGTCCTGCGTCGGATCTTGGTTTCCGAATTCAAAACACTCTACGACTCACTGCGGATCTCGGCCAGCTACACCCTCGACGAGCAGGGGAGAGAGGTGCTTATCGAAGGTAACGATGATAAACTGCCCGACCTGCCCAATCTATTGCGCACGAAATCACTGCCCGAAGATTGGGATGAGTTGCAACGTTTAATTGCCGCCGATGAGGTGATTCCGGCGGGTGATAAAACGGGAATTTACGACATTATCGCAGCCGTAGAGAACCCCGATACACGTGAATGGCGTATTCGCTCACGATTCCCGAAGAGTTACGAACGCATGCGCAACGTACTCTATCCGCAGATGCGAGCCGTTGATTTCCGCTTCAATCTCCACCGTCGTGGCATGCAGCAGGACACGGTCTATACGACCGAAGTCGATTCAAATTACATGCATGCCGTAGAGCTGCTCAAACGCCGCCAATACGCCACCGCCTTGGAGATCCTGCGCCCCTATGAAGATCGCAATACGGCACTCGCCTACATGTCGTTGGGCTATGATGCTGCCGCCTACCGTATTTTGCAGGCGCAAGCCTCAGCCGGCGATTCGGCCGACATGCAATATATGCTCGCCATTCTGGCCGCACGCCTCAACGACGAAGAGCATGCCGTGCAGTACTTCCTGCGCGCCGTCGAGTTGCGCGCCGGTCTGAAATTCCGGGGAAATCTCGACCCGGAACTCTCCTATCTGATTCGCAAATACAACCTGTTTAAGGAGGATTTCGAATAGCCACAAGTTGCGCAAATCATCCGTCACAGCGTAACAGATCATAAGAGCGACCTCTCGACAAAATCGAGAGGTCGCTGTTGTTGAACATCATGATCGCCCCTCTTATTGAAGAAGGGAGCCGCACAAGTTCAGCAGACGTTTCAAAGATTTGGATTTACGGGCGGTGTGCAGCGCGCAGGGCATCAATAAACCCCGGCCAGAGCACCCACAGATTCTCAGTTTGTAACCAAAGTTCACGCGCCATCGCACGCTGCGAGGGGCGCAAGCTCTCAATATCGCGTAGATAGGCCTCATCGGCCGGATGTTCCGCCGCTGTAAACTCGGACAAATAGGGGGCAAATCGCGTGCGAAAATGCTGCATCTCGCCCTCCGGCAGCACGCCGTCACGGCGATATGCCGCCCACAGCAGCAGCAGTTCGCGACTGGCACTTTTATCCGACACATCGTTGATAACCTCATCGAAAAGCTCTTGTTCGCCCATCGCAAGGTAGTCGAAAGCCAGCAATTCACTCCCCTCCATATGATCTTCGGGATCGAGTTCGAGCAGCAGTTCGAGCATCGCCGCCGAAAGTTCGAAATCGTTGATTAGAAAGTGGTCGATCGCGGAGGCGTAGACCAATTCGAGTGCAGCTCGCGAATTGTGGTGGTTCCACTCCAAAATAATCTCCTCGTTTTCGGGGAAAAGTTCGGCCAGACGCTGGAAGGCTTGGTAACGCTCGTTACAGGCTTGCTCGACTTGTCCTGCGGCCTGTAATTCACGAGAATGTTCCAATACCTTGGAGAAATCGAATGCGCCTTGGCCAATCACCTCGAAGGTCTGGTCAGGCGTGGGATTAAGAGTTGCTTTTTGCATTATTTCGCAATTAAAAAAAGATTCGTACACATGAACCCTCCCCCCCCCCATCATGCCACTCCAAACATGGAGGTACAACACCTGAGATCGGTCACGGCTTAGTTTTGATGCGAATATAGCAAGAAAAGCGATAATTTTTTCAAAAATGTTGCGTGAAAGGATTTTTTTTCGGATATTTGCACTCCGAAAGAGAGTCTTTGTATTCTCGCAAGCCGAAATAGCTCAGTTGGTAGAGCGTTTCACTCGTAATGAAGAGGTCCCGGGTTCAAGTCCCGGTTTCGGCTCAGAAAACGCCCGAAAGAGAGCGTTAAAACAAAAAAGCCTTATATATCAATGTGATATAAGGCTTTTGTTTTAACCAGCAAGCAGTTCGCACTATGCCTCTGTCAGAGGTTAATCATTCATTTGAATTTTGATCTCCTTGTCAAGCCATAAACAGATTCTTGCTTCGTGTCTGATTTACTCCGACTCTTATCTACCCGACGATCGTCTTTTTTAGGCGATTGTGGTTTTTCACGAAAGAAGTAGCTCTTTTGACGCCGTTTCTCCTCCTGCGAACGAGCCACATAGACACGCTCGTGGGTATAGGGATTTTCGCCGGTGTAGAACATCACCGATGAGAGGGTCATCGGCGTGGGGGTCAAATCCTGCACCTGTTCCAAATTGAAGTGCAGTTTACCCAGCACCCGCTCCGAAAGGGCCTTCATATCGGGCTCAGTGCACCCCGGATGTGACGAGATAAAGTAGGGAATCAACTGATAGGGTAACTCGTTGCGCTCGCAGATCCGGTGAAAATCGACATTCAATTTTTCGAAAAGGGCAAATGGTGGTTTACGCATCAGCTTCAACACCCGCTCCTCGGTATGTTCGGGCGCAACCTTCAAACGACCCGAAGTGTGATATTTCAGCACGGTTTCCAAATAGGGCGACTCATCGAAAAGGTCATATCGGATTCCACTCCCGACAAAGGCTTTTTTGACCCCTTTCACAGCCCGAATCTTGGCATATAAAGCCAACAACGGACGGTGATCGTTGTCGAGATTGGGGCACATTGTCGGATGCAGGCACGAAGGTCGGCGGCAGCGTGCACACAACGTGCGATCGCGACCGCCCATGCGATACATATTGGCCGACGGTGCTCCGACATCGGAGAGGTAGCCCTTGAAATCGGGCATCTTTGCTACACGCTCGACCTCGGCAAGAATCGACCGTTCGCTGCGTGAATTGATGAATTTACCCTGATGAGCGGAGATCGTGCAGAATGAGCAACCGCCGAAACATCCACGGTGGATGTTGACCGAATGCTTAATCATCTCCCACGCCGGAATATCGCCTTTACCGGCATAACGCGGATGCGGAGCTCGCTCATAGGGGAGATCGAACGAGTGGTCGAGCTCCTCGGTCGAGAGGGTCGTATTGGCCGGGGTGACCACCACAAAACGGTCGCCAACCGCCTCAACCAGCGTTGCCGTCGGTTCCATCAGGTTACTCTGCTGCTCCTCAATGACGAAGTTCTCGCCGAAAGCCTGTTTATCGGCGACACACGCCTCAAACGAGTGAAGACGGATCGTATCGGCAGAGTCGAGCCGATCAACGTAAGCAGCATCGGCCACAAAGGAGACCTGCCGGATTTTACGCAACAACTTCGCATTGTATCCGTTGCGCATCGCTTTGGCAACCTGCTGCACAACCCGTTCACCCATGCCATAGATCAACAGATCGGCTCCCGACGTAGCAAGCACGGAGGGTTTAAGCGAATCGGACCAATAGTCGTAGTGAGTCAATCGCCTGAGCGAAGCTTCGATACCGCCCACCACCACCGGCACATGTGGGAAAAGTCGTTTGAGGATCTGCGTATAGACCGTAACGGCATAATCGGGGCGAAAACCCGCCTTGCCACCCGCGGTATAGGCATCGTCATGGCGCAGGCGAATGTTTGCCGTGTAGTGGTTGACCATGGAGTCCATCGCACCGGCCGACACGCCGAAGAAGAGGCGCGGAGTGCCCAACTTGGTGAAATCGCGCAGATCGTCACGCCAATTGGGCTGCGGCACAATCGCTACACGGTAGCCTTCGGCTTCGAGCAGACGACCGACAACGGCCGCCCCGAATGCCGGATGGTCGATATAGGCATCTCCCGAAAAGAGGATCACATCCAGTTGATCCCATCCGCGTGCGCGCACCTCTTTGATGGTTGTCGGTAGAAACAAGGGCGATTAAATATTAGGTGTAACAGTTTTGCGAATCTCAATGGCGGAAATGGACATCCAACCTTGAAATCCGGTATTATTTTCATGGATCAAATTTTAGCGGCTTCGGTCGTAGCCGATGCATAGCCCTCCCATTTCTCGATCAGAGCCCGAAAATCGGCAGGCAGTTCGCTCTCGAAAAGCACCTCTTTTCCGGTGGTCGGGTGTTCGAATCCCAGCAGCCGTGCATGCAACGCATGGCGCGGCATGACATCGAAACAGTTTTCGATGAACTGTTTGTATTTGGCAAAAGTCGTACCTTTGAGAATGCGATCGCCGCCATAACGCTCATCGTTAAAGAGCGGATGGCCGATCCACGCCATATGCACCCGAATCTGATGCGTGCGTCCCGTTTCCAGCCGACATTCGACCAAAGTCACATAGCCAAACCGTTTGAGCACTTTGTAGTGTGTCACGGCATGTTTCCCATCCGAGCCATCTGCAAAAACAAACATCTTCTGCCGATCTTTGGGGCTACGGCCGATGTTACCGGTGATCGTCCCCTCCTCCTCCTCGAAGTTGCCCCACACCAAAGCCACGTACCGGCGTTGAATCGTGTGGTCGAAAAATTGTTTGGCCAGTCGAGCATGCGCCGTCTCATTTTTCGCCACCACGAGTAGTCCCGATGTATTTTTGTCGATACGGTGAACCAGTCCGGCACGCTGCTGTTCATCGGGTGCAAGCCCCTCCATATGGAGGTGATACATCAGCGCGTTGACCAGTGTGCCGCTGTAATTGCCCACTCCGGGGTGAACGACCAGTCCGGCCGGCTTATCGACAAGGAGCAGCGACTCATCCTCGTAGGGGATCACGAGTGGAATATCCTCGGCAATCAACTCGATCTCGCGCCGCGGATAGGGCATGACGATTTGAATCCGATCGAGCGGTTTTATTTTGTAACTCGATTTGGCCGCCTTGCCATTGACAAGGATGTTACCGCTATCGGCAGCCGCCTGAATGCGGTTGCGCGAGCAGTGTTCCATGCGTGTTACCAAGAATTTATCGAGGCGCAACGGGGTCTGACCCCGATCGGCCGTAACGGCATAATGTTCGTAGAGTCCGGCCTCCTCGCCATCCTCTTCGCCTGCCGGAATCTCGGTATCGGTTTCGAGTTCGTCGTCTGTGTAATATTCGCTCATCGTCGGTTAAAAGAATCCGTTGTCATCGTTCTCGGTCTCTGTTTGCGATGGGGCGGGATCGGCCTCGATCAACCCTTGCGCCACGGAGTCGGCATGTTGTTGCTCACGGCGCAGCCGCTCTTTGGTGGCGGTAGCGGCCGATTTTTCGGCTGCGGTGCGGTGCTCATCGAGCTTTTTCTGATCAAGTGTCAGGCGCAAATCGACCCGTGCGCCCAACGTGGCAGCACGCTCTGCCCCCGGGATTTGGATGTAGACACGCGCATCTTTCTGGTTGAGCAGGTTGATCCCATTATCGAAATCAATTCGCCCGATGTTGAGCCCCAACTCCCAAATCCGGCTCTTGGCCTGTTTGAGCGAATAGCCGACCAACTGAGGTACAACCGTGCGGCCGCTACCCCCTTCGGCTCCGACATAGAGTGTTATTCCCGACCCCATCTCGGCCTCCACTTTACTTGACGGAGAGATCTGTTGCTTGCCGCTGTACTCTTCGAGCACATAGTTGGTGGCCATATCGGCACGATAGATCAACTCCTTGATCTCCAAGCCGGCGATTTCGAGCATGTTTTTGGCTTGTCGCAACGATCGTCCGGCCACATAAGGAACCGGAACCATCTTTTGCTGAAACGAGTTAATCGTAATATAGACCGTGCGACCGGGTTTAACAGTCACGTTCTTTTCAGGCAGTTGATCGAGGATAATGCCCCCTTCATAAGCCGGCACAAAGAGCGAATCGTTGATCTGCAAATTCAGGTCGTTCTGACGGGCAAGCTGCACCGCCTGATCGTAACGCACGCCCGAAAAATCGGGGACCGTGCACCGAGCCCCGTGGCGCGTACCGATCAGCATGACGATGTGGGCAACGATCGCCAGCACGAGAATGATTCCGGCGATCTGCGTAAGGTTGTAAGCCAAGGGGCGTTTTTTGAGTTCCGCCCAATAATATTTCAGTTTCTCCATATTCGACAACTATTTGGGAGCTTTTTGGTAGAGGTAAATGGCAATACCGAGATAGATGATATTCGGCAACCAGACAGCCAATCCGGGCGGCAACGTACCACTTTTGGCAAACTCCTCGAAGAAACGGCCGAAAAGGATGTACGAGAAGCAGAGTGCCGTACCGATGCCGATGTGCAGCCCCGTACCGCCGCGTACCTTTCGTGACGAGAGCGAAACTCCGATCAACGTCAGAATGAAGGTCGAAAGCGGATAGGCATACCGCGCATGCCGCTCAACCTCAATCAGGTTGATCGAATCGGAGCCTTTGGCGCGCTGCTGTTCGAGGAAATGGTTCAACTCGGTGATATTCATCGTCTGGATAAAGTCGTTGATATCGCCCAACTCGGTGGCTTCGAGGTTAATCAACGTATCGAGGTTGCGGAACTGCGTAAATCGCTCCACGCCCAGCGAATCGAAATCGCGTTTGGTATAACGCGAAGCGGTCCAACGTTTTGTTTCGGAGTTAAACTGCACATCGGAGGCCTCCAACGAGTGGGTCATCGTGCCGCTGACGTAGTGTTCCAAGGCAAAGAACGAGGCGTTGCTGCCGACAGAACTATATCCGCGAATGTAGGCGAATGTGCCGGGCTCGATCTGACGATAGATGTGACGGTCGAATTCGCTGTTGAGCTTTCGTTTGATGTACTGCTGCTCGAAACGGACGATGTGCCGCTGTGAGATCGGGATCACCCAAAGGTTGAGCATCAACGACAAACCGCCGATAATCAAGGCTCCCAAAAAATAGGGCCACATCAACCGCCGAAACGACATACCCCCCGACAACATAGCGACGATCTCGGTCTGGTAGGCCATCTTCGAGGTGAAGAAGATGCAGGCGATAAAGGTAAACAGTCCGCTGAATTGGTTGATGAAGAAGGGGATGAAATTGAGGAAATAGTCGAACAACACCTTTTTGAGCGGCGCATGCAACTCCGTAAAGTCATCAATTTTCTCGGCATAGTCGAAGATCACGACGATGACGATAATCATCGCAATGGCAAAGAAGTAGGTCGAGAGAAACTTCCCCAATATGTAGCGGTCTAAGATCTTAAAACCCGGAAATTGTATTTTCATCGTTAAAAATTAAACAGGAAAATCAAGAATATGTTTACACAAGTACTTCCTATTCATCGTTCTCGCCTCAAAGCCTGCGCGCCAGTTTGCTCACCATCAACTCTTTCCACGGCTTGAAATCTCCGGCCAAAATGTGTTCGCGAGCCATCGTCACCAACCGCAGGTAGAAGGCAATGTTATGCAGCGAGGCGATTTGCGCTGCCAACATCTCGCCACAAACGGTCAGGTGGTGGAGGTAGGCTTTCGAATAGAGCGTATCGACAAAGGCCGTGCCTTCGGGATCAATCGGCGAAAAGTCGTCCTCCCACTTTTTGTTGCGGATGTTGATCGTCCCTTCGGCCGTAAAAAGCTGGCCGTTGCGGCCATTGCGCGTGGGCATTACGCAATCGAACATATCGACACCACGGTCGATTGCTTCGAGGATATTGATCGGGGTTCCGACCCCCATCAGGTAGCGCGGCCGCTCTTGGGGCAGCACAGCATTGACCACCTCGATCATCTCATACATCACCTCGGTCGGTTCGCCGACCGCCAACCCACCGATAGCATAACCATCGGCATCGTATTGCTTGACATTTTCGGCCGCCCGCACCCGCAAATCGGGATAGGTGCACCCCTGTACGATCGGAAAAAGTGCCTGATAATGGCCATATTTGGGCTGTGTCTGGTGATAGCGGTTGAAACAGCGATCGAGCCAACGCTGGGTCAGGTCGAGCGACTTGGCGGCATATTCGCGCGGCGCATCGCCCGGCGGACACTCATCGAAGGCCATCATGATATCAGCCCCGATCGTGCGTTCGGTATCCATGACACTTTCGGGCGTAAAGAGGTGTTTCGACCCATCAATATGCGAGCGGAAATAACACCCCTCCTCTTTGAGTTTTCGGCATGCCGCCAACGAAAAGACCTGAAAGCCGCCGCTATCGGTCAACATCGGGCCGTCCCACGTAGAAAAGCGATGCACACCGCCGGCTTTTTCGATAATCTCCATCCCCGGACGCAGATAGAGGTGGTAGGTATTTGCCAGAATAATCTGCGCTTTGGCCTCCTGCCGCACATCGCGGTGGAAGATCCCCTTGACCGTGGCTGCCGTACCCACGGGCATAAAGATCGGCGTGCGAATCACACCGTGATCGGTCTGCAACTCGCCTGCACGAGCCTTTGATGCAGAATCCTTATGTTGTATGGTAAATTTCATCGTCATATATCCGGCAAAAATAGACAAAATAATTCTGAATTCTGAATTTTAACGCCGCTTTTGATCTTTTCATGTAATTATTTACACAACCATTTTACGATGATTCTACGCGAGTTTCCTCCCTCTATCGAGCTTCTCTCACCACGTTTGAATGGCCGACAAGTAGACAGAAACTCTTTTGTCGCATGAAATTTAAACCCAAAACTGGCTCGGTATTCTGAATTGTTGCTATCTTTGCATATATTTTTCGACTATGCAACTTTTCGATCTGTTTTGGACTAACTACGGTTGGGTCGGTGCAACGCTTGCGGGCGTATTACTACTAACGCTGTGTGTTCAATTTTATTACTATATCTTTGTCTACGGACGTATCCCCGGTTACAAGAACAACAACCGACCGGTACGACTCGAAGAGGAGCCGCCCGTTTCGGTAGTCATTCCGCTCTTTTCGGAGGACTACTCCTTCGTTGAGGAGCGGTTGCCGCTGATCTTGGCTCAAAACCACCCCGATTTCGAGGTCGTGATCGTCTATGTGGGTCACGACAACGACTTTTACGAAGATCTCGCGCGACTCAAACTCTCGTTCCCGCAGATCACCACCACCAAAATCCGGCTCGACCCCCGATTCCCAATCTCGCGCAAGATGGCACTCAACGTGGGTATCAAATCGGCACACAACGAACATCTGGTCTTCTCTTCGACCGATGCCATCCCGCAGTCCGATCGTTGGCTATCGCTGATGGCCAAGGGATTTACGCGCGGCGAGATCGTCATCGGCTATTGCGGCATCGACCGCCAACGCGGGTTCGCCAACTTCTTGATGCGGACGTGGCGGATGATGCACGCCGTAGATTGGCTCTCATGCGCCGTGCGCCGCCGCCCATACCGCGGCTCGTTACACAACTTCGGATTCACCAAAACGCTCTACTTCGGCGCAAAGGGGTTCAGCCACCTCAACATGAACATCGGCGAAGACGACCTCTTTATGCAGAAGGTGATGACGCGCGACAACGTGAGTGTCATCCTCTCACCACGCGCTACACTCAAAGAGAAAACTTGGGGCGGCATGAGTTGGTGGATGAGCCGTCTTCGCTACTTCGGATCGGCATTCGCCTTCTATCCGTTGCGCGTGAAGGCATTCATCAAAATCGAGTTATGGGCTCGTTCGCTCTTCTTCCTCACAACGATCTGCGCCCTGATTCTCATGCCATTCGAATATAAGATGGCCACCGTTACCTTGCTCTTGATGCGCTATGGGGTGGTCTTCATCGAGGTGCGCCGCATTGCCGTGCGACTCGGTGAAAGGGGATTATTGGCTCGCTACTTTCTCTACGATCTGATTAGCCCATTGTGGGCCTTCGCGCTGGGCATGATGCTCGCGCGCCGCGATGACCGCGTATGGAGATAGCCGACTACATCGTAGCCGACGACCGCGAATTGGTCGATCGGGCACTCAAAGGCGATGATACCGCCTTCGAGTACCTCTTTAACCGCTATCGCGATGCGATTCATCGTCTCTTCGTACAGCGGCTTACGGGGTCGGACGATGCCGATGACCTGTTGCAGGAGACCTTCATCAAGGTCTACATCAACCTCCACCGATACAGCGCGAACTACACCTTCGGCCAATGGGTCTACACCATCGCCCGCAATACGTTTGTCGATTATGTGCGCCGCCGTCAGGACGACCTGCCGATCGACGAACGGTTTAAAGCTCCGGCCTCGGCAGCTCCCACTCCGGAGGAGAGTGTGATCAATCTCCAACAACGTTCTCAGATCGAATACTACCTCGAACAACTTACGCCCCGCTATCGTCAACTGATCGTCATGCGGTTTTTCGAAGAGTACTCCTACGAGGAGATCGCCGCAAAACTGACTCTGCCGCTCGGCACGGTCAAAACACAAATCCACCGCGCCCGCGAACAGATGTGCAAACTCATCTCGCAGGGCGATGAACGGTAACCTCAAAAAAAAGAAAAAATGATAGGTGCAGAACTGATATTCCGCTATTTCCCCGATCTGACGGCTCAACAGAGAGCCCAATTCAGCGCATTGTATGAGCTGTATGCCGATTGGAACGCAAAGATCAACGTCATCTCGCGCAAAGATTTCGAGCAGTTGTATCTGCACCATGTACTCCACTCGCTGGCCATCGCCAAGGTCTGCACGTTTGATGCCGGAGCGCGAATCCTCGATGTGGGTTGCGGCGGCGGTTTCCCATCCGTTCCGCTGGCAATTCTCTCTCCGCAGGCTCGATTCACAGCCGCCGACTCCATTCGTAAGAAGATCTCGGTAGTCGAAGGGATAGTATCTGGATTGGGACTCACCAACATCGAACCGCGTTGCGTGCGCGTCGAAACGTTGAGCGAGCGGTTCGATTATGTAGTTTCACGCGCCGTGACGGCGATGCCCGAATTCGTAGGTTGGGTTTGGCCACGAATCGAACGCGGCAAGAAAGGTTCCCTCTCGAACGGTATTCTCTACCTCAAAGGGGGCGATTTGGCCGAAGAGTTGGCTTTGACCGGAAAACGTTGGAGGTTGTATGACATTCCCGATCTCTTCGAGGAGGAGTTCTTCAACACCAAGAAGGTGGTCTACACGGCACGATAACCGTTTTATTTCACTTTTGCGCCGCGAGAATTGTTTTCAGATTTTCGATCAACGTCCGCGGATTGCAAGCCCCCTCGATTCGCCCCAACAGATTGCCCTGCGTATCGAAAACAAGATAGAGCGGAATGGCTCCATGCCCATATTTTTTGAGCAGATCGCGCCCCGTTGATTGGTCGATGTTGTATTTAGCCGCCACGAACCGCGGTGTCACAAACGCCCCGACATCTTCGCGCGAAAAGACATCGCGCTGCATGATCCGGCAGGGTTGGCACCAATCGGCATAGAGGTCGATAAAGACCAATCGCTCACTCTTTTGAGCCAACGCACGAACACGATCGGTCGATCCCGTTTCGAACCGAACCTGCGCCTGCATCACGCCGACACTCAACAACGCCACCCACAGAAAGATAATTTTTCGCATCCTTATTTTTTTTTCAAACGATTGTCAAAAACCATACCTGCACGCATGCAGCAATGCGGTTTTTCGAGATCGCGCCGCTTCAAAAATAGAGATAATCGCGTAAAAATTATAATTTTAGTCCACTTTCTATTGGACGAACACGCGGAAACTACTATTTTTGTGTTGAAAATTGACGATCTAATACTACCATCCAATGCAGAATAAAGATGCCGGCAACAGCTCCGGCCAACACCCGTCGATACCCAGCGGTCGTTTGCAGTCACTCGATGTACTCCGCGGTTTCGACATGTTATTCATCATGGGGTTTGCCGGACTCGTAACTTCGCTTTGCGCGCTTGCTCCGGGTTCGTGGACCGATGCCCTTTCGGGGTTGATGAAACACGCCGATTGGCACGGCCTCACCCATCACGACACGATCTTTCCGCTCTTCCTGTTCATTGCCGGAGTTTCGTTTCCCTACTCGTTGAGCAAACAACGCGCGGCAAACCACTCCGAGATCCAGATCTCCGCTCGGATCGTGCGCCGCGGCATCACACTCGTGCTGTTGGGGATGGTCTGCAACGGTTTTTTTAAACTCAACTTCGAGGAGTTGCGTATCGCCAGCGTGTTGGGTCGAATCGGTCTGGCGTGGATGTTCGCCGCACTGATCTACATGTGGTTCGGACGACGCACGGCGATCATCGCTGCAATAACCATTCTGGTGGGATATTTTCTGCTGTTGGAGTTCGTACCCTCACCCGATGCTGCGGCCGGCAGCGATCCCTACGCATTTGAGAGCTGTCTGGCCGGCTGGGTCGATCGGCAATGGCTGCCCGGGTATCTGCTCTATAAGTCGCTCGACCCCGAAGGGCTATTGAGCACCATTCCGGCTATCGCAACGGCATTGATCGGCGTGTTGACGGGCGACTTCCTGCGCAGCGAACAACTTAACCCCAACCGCAAAGCCGGAGTCTTATTGCTGGCCGCTGTGGCGATCACACTCATCGGATTGTTGTGGAGCATCTACATGCCGATCAATAAGATTCTTTGGACCAGTTCATTCGTCTGCGTGGTAGGCGGCTACTCGCTCGGTATGCTTGCGCTGTTCTACTACCTGATTGATGTGCGCGGTTGGTGGCGACACACGCTCTTCTTCCGCGTAATCGGCCTCAATTCGATCACAATCTACATGGCGCAGTGCATTGTCAGTTTCTGGATGATCTCCAATTTCTTCGTGGGCGGACTGGTCAATTGGGCTCCCGAAATAGCCAAAGGAGCAATCAGTCATCTCGGCTACGTAACCGTCTGCTGGCTCTTTCTCTATTTCCTATACCGCAAGAAGACCTTTTTGAAGGTGTAATTATCCGAATCACAAAAAATAGGAACCGACCAAATCACAGGTCGGTTCCTAATTTTTTGCCGATACCGGCTCGGCATATAGCTCATCGAATCCGAACTATCGCTCCTTGTCGGGAGTCAAACCGATCGGGTGAGCAAAGACAAACCGCGCTCCATCCGTATAAGCGGCATCGACCCAGATTCGGCCGCCGACAATCGTTGCGATCTGTCGGCAGATGGCCAAACCAAGGCCGGTTCCCTGTTTAATATTGCCTTCGAGTTTCTCAAAACGGTTGAAGACCTGCTCCTGTTTTCCGGCAGGGATACCGGAGCCGGTATCGGTCACCGAAAAGATCGCCATCTGCTGCTCTTCATCAATCTTCAACGCCAAGACGATCGACCCTTGGGTGGTAAATTTTCCAGCATTGGTCAACAGGTTGATCAACACCTGCGCCAAACGATGCGCATCGGTCATCAGCAAGAAGGTGCTGCGGTCGCATTCGAAACGACACTCCACACCAGTGTGCCGCGTGTGTGCCGTGGTATAAATCGTATGCTGGCAGATCTGCACCACATCGGTCATCTCGTAATTAAACCGGATCTTGCCGCATTCGAGCGAGGAGATGTCGAGAATATCATTGAGCAACGTGAGCAACATTTCGGAGTTGTTGACCACAATGGCGCAATATTCGGCACGCTCCTCGTGCGACAACTCTTCGCTCTGCATCAACGATGAAAATCCGACAATAGCATTGAGCGGTGTGCGAATTTCGTGGCTCATATTGGCCAAAAATGCCGATTTGAGCATATCTGACTCCTCGGCTTTTTCGCGCGCGATGACCAATTCCCTCTCCCGATTTTCGAGCATGCTTTTGAGTTTTTGGGTGCGAATCAGCAGCAGAGCCACATAGACCAACAACCCCACCAGCAGCACAATGCCGAGAACCAACAGGTCGATGTAGTGGGAATATTTCGAGAGCTTGGTGGCCATCGGATCTTGCACGATGCTCCCTTTGGGCAGGGCATACTCTTCGATTTTTAACTCTTTGAGTTTTCGCGAGTCGAATTTATAGATACAATCGTTGACCGAGAATTAAGCCTTGGTCTTTTTGTTTTTTTTGAGTCCGGACTTGATCTGCGCCGCAATGGCTCTGGCTCCGTTCTGGTATTCGGGTATATATCCGCCGACCGCCACATCACCCAATCCGGTTCCGGTGATCGTAAAGACTGGAACTGTTCGATTCGAGCGTACCAGCTCGGTCAACGAGCGTTGCATGAGGTATTCGCCATCAGCCCCCACTCGCCATGTTCCGATCACCGCCACCGATTGGGGCGGCAGCGATGCATACTGCCGATGCGCGGCCTCTTCGCCATCGCGGCTGTCGATCAATACCAAATCGAGGTCTTTAAACTGTTCAAACTCCTTCCGAACAAGAGCCTGCAACGAGATTCCGCCGTAGGTGTTGTCCGACACAAAGGCAATGGTCTGCGTATTGGGATAGATCGAGCGAATCATCTCGATGTTGCGAACCACATCGTAGCGATTGAGCACACCCCCCACATTGGGAAGCGAGTCGGACATCTTGCTGAAATTGACCGATTTGGGCAACCACCGCATCGTATCGGCGGGCGATGGCAGTAAAACTCCGTTTTCGCTGACAAAACCGGCAAAGCACATCACATTTTTGGGAATACGGCCGAGCGACACGAAGGAGGCCCAAGCCTCCTGCCCCAACAGAATAATTGCTCGCAAATTGCGGCGTTCGTAACGTTGAATCGTCCGATCCACTTGTCGCAACCAACGAGCCGAACCGGCAACGCCTTTACACTCCAAATTTTCGACCGAAATATCGCACGGAAATCCCGTTGCCGTGATTTGTCGTTCGAACTCCTCGATAAAATTCGACAAGCGGCGCGTATCCGGGTTGTAGGATGAGATGACCAAAATCGAGATCGGGCTCTCGATCGGCTGGGCAACGGCAACCGCCGGAGAGAGTGTCACAAGCAGGCAAACGATCCGCAACAACGCACGACGAAGACTTGGTAATGATTTTTTCATAAGCATAGGCTATCCAGCGCGTAACGATCACAACGTGAACTAACCGAAAGCAACCAGAACAAATATCGCAAAAATACAAAAATAAGTAAACCACGATCTTTTTTTGTGTAAAAATATCTATTCTTTGCACCAAAAAGCAGAGCCTTATGCTCTTCCATTTCATTTCTTGCCGAAAAAATCACACAATAACGTTTTTTTTAACGATATTTGCAGCAACATTTAAACTATTTAGTATATCTTTATCCATGAATAGATTGATCGTGTAATAGTCGCACGATTCCCACTCGCCGACACGACCGCTTACAGTAAATAAAAGGAGAGTTCCCTATGAGCAAAAAGAAAATCCTAATTGTCGATGACAAAGAGCAGATTGCCAAGATATTAGTAGTGTATCTATCATCCGAATACGATTGTTACTACCACCAGAACCCACTCCAAGCAATCGGCTGGATGAACCAAGGCAACATGCCCGATTTAATCATATCCGACATTCGGATGCCTGAGATGCGCGGCGATGAATTTCTCGATTATATCAAAGCAAACGACCTGTTTCGTCACATTCCGGTGGTTATGTTGTCGAGCGAAGATAGCACCTCGGAGCGTATTCGCCTGCTCGAAAACGGAGCTGCCGATTACATCGTCAAACCGTTTAATCCGTTGGAGTTGAAAATCCGCATTCAAAAAATTCTCCGTTGAATTGAATTATCCCTATATATACCTCAAAGGCAAAGGGCAATACATCGCCCGCTTCACCGAACTGACCGACTCTCGGCTTTGGGTCGTGAACGACATCGGGTCGGTCACGCGTATGCTTGCCGCCCAACATACCCCACACGCTTTTATCCTCTACGAACAACGTTCGCCCAACACCGATTACAGCAACATCCGATTTCTGCGTTCATGGTTGCCGGCAGCCGGCATCATCCTGATCACCTCCGCCCCACTCTCCGATGCCGAGCGACGCAGTTACCTGAAATCCGGCGTAAACACCGCCCTATCGGGCGACATCTCGAAAGAGGCTTTCCTTCGCACAATCCGTTTCATGAGCGACTACACCTTCACGCATCAACCCGTGGTGCGGAACAACGAAGTGGCGCTGTTTCACATGCCACTCTGGAAACGAGTATTCGATATTTTGGCCTCGCTATCGGCCATTGTGCTGCTCTCGCCACTCCTCATCGGCGTAGCTATTGCCGTGCGACTGGACAGCGCAGGGCCAATCATCTATCGCTCAAAACGGGTCGGAAGCAACTATAAAGTCTTTGACTTTCTGAAATTCCGCTCCATGCATAGCAATGCCGACCGCCAACTCAAAAAGTTGGGCAACCTCAACCAATATGCCTCGGAGTGCAACTCGCACGATGAATCCAAGATCGAACTCTCGGTGGAGGAGATCGAACGATTGCTCTCCCAAAGCGATAGCGACATGCTCTTTTCCGATGACTTCGCCATTCACGAAACCGACCACCAGCAACAGATCGGCATCGAACAGGAGAATGCCTTTGTCAAGATCGAAAACGACCCGCGCATCACCCGTCTGGGGCGGTTTCTGCGCAAATACAGTATCGACGAACTGCCGCAACTCTTCAATATCTTGAAGGGCGACATGTCGGTAGTCGGCAATCGACCGCTACCACTCTACGAAGCCGAGCACCTCACCAGCGATGAGTATATCGAACGATTTATCTGTCCATCGGGGTTAACCGGCTTGTGGCAGGTTGAAAAACGCGGTGAAGCCGGAAAACTTTCACCCGAACAACGAAAACAGCTCGACATCACCTATGCCCGCGAGATGTCGTTCTGGCTCGATATGAAGATCATCATGCGCACGTTTACGGCTTTCATTCAAAAAGAAAATGTCTAAATTCATGAAACAGATACTCATTTTGCTCCCTCTGCTCATCGCGACAGCAACTGTTCAGGCACAAGGCGCAGCAGATTCGACCTTCCGTGCAACGGCAGTCGATCCCACCCGTATTCCGGCCGAGAGTTACATGAATCTGCAACTGCCGCCGCTGCATGTGTTGTTGGAAAATGCCCACGACCGCTCGCCGCAGGTCAATCTTTTTGAGGCCAACCGCAAGTATGAGGAGCGCGAATTGAAGAGTATTCGACGCAACTGGCTCAAATACATCAAACTGAACAGCACGTTCAGCTACGGATCAACCGACTCAAACAGTTCGCTCTATTACGACAACAAATACCCCGTAGTACAGAATGTTTCGGGGGTCACACAACGCTGGTGGAATATCGGAGCCTCCATTTCGTTGCCGTTCGACGAACTCTTCAACCGCCGGAACCGCAACAAACAGCAGAAAGAACGGATCGAAAGTATCTGTTATGAACAAGACAAATGGTACGATGATGTCTGTTTGAAGATCATCGAGAGCTACACTACCGCACTCGAAAACATCGCAATTCTCCGCTCGATGGGCGAGTCGATGATCACCGCCAAAGCGCAATACGCCGCCACCGAGGCTGATTTTCTCAACGGAGCCCTCGATGCTCAGACGTTAAGCCGCCAAAAGAATATCGAGTCTACGGCCATTCGCGAATACGAACAGACTCGTTCCCAACTGATAAAATCGCTGTTACAACTCGAAGTCTTGTCAAAGACCCCAATCATCAATAAAATGCCAATCGGCCAATAAAACATAGGATATGACCGCATACATTGCATATTTTTTCAAATTCCTCTATCGGATCAAATGGTGGCTCGTGATCGCTCCGATAGTGGTCGCTGTGGCCGTTTATCTCTACATGGGCGGTCTGTCGCGCACCTATAAAACGACCACAACCATCTACACGGGTATCGTTTCGGGCTACAATACCGATGAGAACGACTCGCGCCAGGATTGGAACTCGGTCAACAATGCGATGGATAACCTGATCAACATCATCCAGTCGCAAACCACGCTGCACAATGTATCGTTAAGACTCTATGCGCGCAGCATGAGCCACGGGAATCCCGATGACGACAACAACTTCATCATGGCGCACAACTACCGCAACGAATGTGCCCATACGCCCAAGATGATACTCGACCTGATCGTCCCCAACGATGAAGAGCAGACCTACGCAAATCTGCGCGGATTCGAAACAGCCGACCACAACAACCATGTCTATGGACTATTCCATTGGTCACACCGTTATTACAGCTATCAGGCATTGAGTCAGATCAAAGTACGCCGGATCAACAACAGCGACATGCTCGAAATCTCCTACGAAAACAGCGATCCGGGCATTGTCTACAACACACTCGACATCCTCAACGACGAATTTATCAAACAGTATCGCGAATTGCGCTTTGGCGAAACCAACAACGTGATCGCCTTTTTCGAGGGCGAATTGGCTCGGGTCGGCGGCACGTTGAACAATCAGGAGGATTCGTTGCGCGATTACAGCATCGAAAACAGAGTGATCAACTACGATGAGCAGACCAAACATATCGCCGCACTCTCGCGCGACTTCGAACTCAAAAACGAGGAGACTCGTTTGAGCCATAACAGCGCGGAGGTGGTACGCACCACCATTGAGTCGCAACTCGAAGGGTTACAAGTTTTCCGCAACAATGCCGCCTTCATCAAACAGTTGCACCAGATCGGCAACCTGCAATCGCAAATCACCTCGGCCGAAACCTTCATGCAGTCACCACCAACGGCAAGGATGATTACCGCCCCCAACACGGTCGATTTGGAGCAACTCCGCCACAACATGGCACGCGAAACCGATACGCTGCGCCAGATTACGGCTGCAATTACAGCTCAAAAATACACCAAGGAGGGAATGGCCACCTCCTCGCTCATCGAGCAATGGCTCGAAGCAATGCTACTCTCGGCAAAGACCAAAGCCGAACTCGATGTGCTCGATACATGGGAAAAATCGCTCGATATGCGTTACGAACAGTATGCGCCGGTCGGCTCGACCTTGACTCGTAAAAAACGACTCATCAACTTTACGGAACAGTCGTACTTGTCGCTTTTACAAGCACTCAATACAGCCCGTCTGCGTCAGAAAAATCTGCAAATGACCTCGGCCACACTCAAAGTCATCAACCCTCCGGTACTCCCGATCGCAGCCGAACCGACCAAACGCAAACTCACGGTGTTCGCCTCGTTCTTTGCCACGGCGTGCTTTGTGTTGGGTATTTTCATCCTGCTCGAACTCCTCGATCGCACGCTGCGCGACAAGATCCGCGCCGAACGAATCACAGGCGGCAAGGTGATCGGCGCATTCCCCGGAGAGGGAAAGTTGCGCCAACGCCGTTTCCAACAGCAATACCAACAGATTGCCGCCCGCAATCTGGGCAATACGTTGCTCGATTACTTCACGCCGAACGCATCGCAACAGATCATCAACATCCTCTCCACAGCTCCGGCCGACGGCAAGACGATGCTCGCTCAGCAACTCGCGGCGTATCTGCGCGAAACGGGCATCAAAGTTCGCACGGCTTCGTGGAACAACGATTTCAAGGCCGAGCAACGCGAATATCTGTTGGCAACACATCCCCGTGAGTTTATCCGTGACACCCCCGATACGATCCCGCTCGCCGAAGCCGAGGTGGTGATTATCGAATATCCGCCATTGAGCGAGTACTCCGTACCGGGCGAGTTGCTGCGGGGCGCGGCAGTCAACTTGTTGTGTGCACCGGCCAACCGGACGTGGAAAGACACCGACCAGTTGCTCTACGACAAATGTGTCAAACTGGCCCTCCCCTCGCCACTGGTAATCTGTCTGAACTACGCCTCGCGCGATGTGGTAGAGCTTTTCACGGGATTGCTGCCGCCCTATACCTACCTGCGTAAAATCGGGTATCAGATCAGTCAATTCGGATTCACGGCCGTCCGGTAAATAGAACGTCCATGAAACCGCCGAGGGATATATTCACACGACCACTGCTACCACGCGTGCTGCTCTGGTTGTTGCTCGCAGGAGGAACAGCCGGATTAGCCTATGCCTTTTCGCACATGGGGCTATGGGTCGGATTGGTTTTTGCCATGTCGCCCTTCGCGATATTAGCCTTTTACCTATCGCTACGCAATCCGGCTCACGCGCTATTCGGCCTGCTGGTAATCAACTACTTCATCATGTGGGTAGGCCGTTACGCGCTGGATCAACCGGTCGGATTGATTCTCGATATGCTAATCCTTTACAACCTCGTCATCCTCGTCTTGCATGCCATGTGGCAAAATGTGCAATGGAAACGATTGCGATCGGGATTAACCGTTGTGGCTTCCATCTGGGTATTGTACTGTGTGTTGCAGATCGTAAATCCCGAAAGCATCTCGGTCAAAGGGTGGCTTTCGGCGGTTCGAGCCCTCTCGTTCTATTTTTTAGCCATCGTTGTGTTGGTTCAATTGCTGTTGGATCGCTACCGATATGTAAAGGAGTTTTTGTTGATTTGGTCGGTACTGACGCTGATTGCCGTAGGCAAAGCTCTCATTCAGAAATATATTGGATTTGATGAGGTGGAACGTTACTGGCTCTATGTCGGTGGCGGGTCGGTCACCCATATCATTTACAGCGGCACCCGCTACTTCTCGGTGTACAGCGATGCCGCCAATTTCAGCGCAGGCATGGGGCTTGCCATGGTTGTACTCTCGATCTCGGCACTCTATGTGCACAGAATGTGGTTGCGAATCTATCTGCTCGTAGTTGCAGCGGCGGCATGTTACGGATTGTTGCTGTCGGGAACGCGCAGCGCGTTGGCGGTTCCGTTTGTCGGGTATTCGCTCTACATCGTGCTTTCGGGGCGACTGAAAATTATTCTGGCCGGAGCTTGTCTGATTTTTGTAGCTTTTTTCATCCTCAATTTTACCACTATCGGAAACGGCAATACGCAGATACGCCGTGCTCGCTCAGCCTTCAATACACAGGATGCCTCGTTTCAGGTGCGGTTGACCAATCAAGCCAAATTGCGCGAACTGATGGCCGACAAGCCCTTCGGTGCCGGATTGGGACACGGAGGAGGCAAAGCCAAAGAGTTTGCCCCCGATTCCCCGATTTCACAAATTCCGACCGACTCCTGGTTTGTCATGCTTTGGGTTGAAACAGGGGTCGTCGGCATTGTATTGCATGTCTCTATTTTACTCTATATCTTGGGGTATGGCAGTTTCCAAGTGGTATTTCGCTTAAAAAATCCGCAACTCAAAGGGATCATTGCGGCCATGGTGTCGGGAATTGCAGGAGTCGTTGTCATGTCCTACGGCAACGAGGTTCTGGGACAGATTCCGACCGGCCCTATAATATATATGTGTATGGGATTCATCTTTCTCTCGCCGCGTTTCGATGCGGAGTTGGCAAAAACCACTCCCGACCTCCACCCAATCATATCAACCACCTGACTGCATGACCACTTCCCTCTCAATTATATCGGTCAATTACAACGGCTTGGCTCTTACATGTGCCATGATCGACTCGTTGTATCGCCATAGAACCACCCCCTTGGAGATTATTGTGGTTGATAATGGCTCGGCCGCAGACGAAGCCGCTGCATTGCGCCTGCACTATCCCGATATTACGGCGATTCGCAGCGAGGAGAATCTGGGTTTTGCAGGAGGAAACAATCTGGGTATCAAGGCGGCAAAGGGAGCCTATCTCCTGCTGCTCAACAACGACACGGAGGTTGCCGACAACTCACTACATTGGCTTACAGAACGACTCGATGCAGATCCGGCGCTCGGTGTGGTCTGTCCGAAAATTCGCTTTTTCGCGCCGCCGCAATCCATTCAATTTGCCGGTTATACGCCTCTTTCACCCATCACCCTGCGTAACGCACTCATCGGATTCGGAGAACCCGACAACGGTTCATTCGACACTCCGCACCTGACCCCCTATGCCCACGGTGCAGCCATGTTGGTTCGCCGCACAGCCATAGAGCGTGCCGGCTTGATGCCGGAGGATTATTTTCTCTATTACGAAGAGCTCGATTGGTCGTTACGATTGCGCGAGGCCGGCTACACAATCGGCTACGAACCGCGCGCCACCGTTTTTCACAAGGAGAGTGCCACCACCGGACAGCAAAGTCCCTTGCGCACCTACTACCTGACACGCAATCGCTTGCTCTTTGCCCGCCGGAATCTACGCGGGGGCAGCCGACAGCTTTCGGTGATCTATCAACTCAGCATAGCCCTTCCCAAAAGCCTTGTCTGCCACATGCTCCATCGACGATTTGATCTGATGCAAGCGACCTTACGCGGAGCCAAGGATTATTTATTTCATAAAATAGGAAAAGCATGATAATTAACATATTCGATGGTGTTTTTTGTCTGGTATTAGGCATTTCCGTGCTCTACCTCTTCTTTTTCGCCGTTTGTGCCGCTTGTTCACACAGCGCACCTTTCCCAACGGCGAAACGATTGCGAAAATTCGTGACACTGATTCCAGCCTACAAAGCCGATGCGGTGATTGTTCAAACCACAAAAAGTGCGCTCAACCAAGATTATCCGACCGACTTACATCGCGTAGTAGTTATTGCGGATCAAATAAAACCCGAAACGCTTCATTTGCTGCAATCGCTGCCGATTACCCTTTTAGAGGTCAATTTCAAGAACAGTTCAAAGGCCAAGGCTCTGACTTACGCAGTTGATACGCTGGGCGCGGATGCTGCCGAGGTCGTCACAATTATCGATGCCGACAATCTGGTCGACCGCGAATATATTGCCGCATTGAACAAGACGTTCGATGCCGGCATGAATGCCGTACAAACGCATCGCACCGCCAAAAATCGCGATACCGACATCGCCGTACTCGATGCCGCAAGCGAAGAGATCAACAACTCAATCCTACGCCGTGGACATATTGCCATCGGATTATCATCCGCATTAATCGGTTCGGGGATGGCCTTTCGCTACGACTGGTTTACAAAAAATATTCGTTGTTGTACCACTTCGGGAGAGGATAAAGAGTTGGAAGCGATGCTTTTAGAGCAAAAAGTATATATCGACTATCTGGAAGATGTTTACGTGCGTGATGAAAAGATCCAAGCGGCAGATGCTTACTACAATCAACGACGGCGTTGGATTGCTGCCCAGTTCAATATACTCGGCACAGCCTTGCGTAAAATGCCAGCAGCGATTCGTTCGGGGAATATTGACTATCTGGATAAGCTGGTACAATGGTGCATGCCGCCACGCATGTTACTTTTGGCCGGAGTTCCCCTGTGGACAATATTCATGACGATTGCCGATCCGGTCGCATCCATCAAATGGTGGGTCATGACATTTCTGCTATTCTTGGCGTTGGCAATAGCCCTTCCCGATGAACAGGCCGATCGCAAATTAGCCTATGCACTCCGCCGCATTCCGCTATTGGTTTTGCTTACTTTGGGCAATCTATTCAGACTGGGGGGTGTAAAAGATAAATTTATTCATACACAACACACCGGTGCCGGTATTTCCACCCAAAACGATCATCCAAAACCATGAAAATAGCCATTGAAGCTCAACGGATCTTCCGCCCGAACAAGCATGGAATGGATTTCGTGGCACTCGAAACCATCCGCTGCCTGCAACGCCTCGACACCGAAAACGAATATTTCATCTTCGTGGCCGATGGGCCGGATCGTTGTTTGGAGGAGAGTGCGAACCTGCATATCATCACGCTGCACACGCCCACCTATCCGCTGTGGGAGCAGTGGGCATTGCCGCGTGCCGCCAAACGGGTAGGAGCCGATCTGCTCCACTGCACCAGCAATACCGCTCCGGTATGG
Source organism: uncultured Alistipes sp. (assembly GCA_964404645.1). Taxonomy (GTDB): domain Bacteria; phylum Bacteroidota; class Bacteroidia; order Bacteroidales; family Rikenellaceae; genus Alistipes. The sequence continues at coordinate 22,565 of CAYOKU010000005.1, read as the reverse complement.
GGGCAGACGCCGCTGATGCTTACACTTCACGACCTCATTTTCTTCGAAAAACAGGCTGCGTACAACATCTCGTTATACCAACGCTTGGGACGTATCTACCGCCGCGTGGTGGTGCCGCGCATCCTGCACCGCTGCCGGCGCATCATCACCGTATCACAATTCGAATGCAACCGCATCCGTACGGCTCTCGACTTCGATCCAGCGCATATTGTCGCCATACACAACGGCTATAACAACAATTTCAGACCACTGCTCGATTTTCGGGGAACCGTCAACCGCTACCTCTCCGATCCGGCCTATCTCTTTTTTCTGGGGAACACCGACCCGAAGAAAAACACGACCGGCACATTGCGCGGTTATGCTGATTACGTGCGCCGCTCGGCCGCTCCATTGCCGCTGCTGATGGCCGATATCTCTCCCGATGCCGCCTACTCGCTGTTGCATAAGATCGGGGCGGAGGAGTTGCTCCCGCTCTTGCGGTTGCCGGGTTACATCCCCAACAAAGACCTTCCGGCACTCTACAACGGAGCATCGGCTTTTCTCTACACCTCGCTGCGCGAAAGTTTCGGCATTCCGCAACTCGAAGCGATGGCGTGCGGTACGCCGGTGGTGACCTCCAACACCTCGGCGATTCCCGAAATCGCAGGCGAAGGGGCAATTCTGGTAGACCCCACATCGCCCACAGCCATTGCCGATGCACTCCTGCGCTTGGAAACCGATGCTGCATTCCGCGCCGAGAAGATCCGCTACGGACTTGACCGCGTGAAAGAATTTTCGTGGGAATATACCGCGCGAAAATTATTAACTATCTATAAATCGCTCGAAAAATGATTGAACAGATCAAACAAAAACCGAAACTACGCCGCTTGGTGATCTGGTTGATGACTCCTGAAAAACGACCTCGCCCTCGCTTATGGCTACGTTTGTTACGACCCTTGTTACACCCGGCAGGAGGTGGGACAAAGATCCTGCAATCGGCACGGCTCGACATTTTTCCTTGGAAACGTTTTTCGGTCGGTCGCGATGTGCTGATCGAAGATTACACGGTTATCAACAACGGAGCCGGTGATGTCGTCTTGGGCAACGGCGTGCGCATCGGCATCGGATCGGTAGTGATCGGCCCGGTAACCTTCGGTGATCGCGTGGGGTTAGGGCAGCATGTCTTTGTATCGGGGTTCAACCATGGCTACGCCGATGGATCACGCGATTCGAATACGCAGGAGTTGGTGCGTAAGCCCGTCGAAATCGGGGCGGAGTCGCATATCGGAGCCAATTCGGTCGTAGTGGCCGGCGTGCGGATCGGCACACGCTGCCAGATAGGTGCCGGCTCGGTGGTGACTAAAAACATACCGGACTACTCGGTAGCGGTAGGCAATCCGGCACGGGTGGTCAAACAGTATGATTTCGAACAAAAAGCGTGGGTGCGTGTCGATCATGAATAATCCCCAAGTCAGCGTTATCATTCCGGTTTACAACACGGAGGCCTATGTCGAGCAGGCCGTGCGGTCGATCATGGAGCAGACGCTGCGCCAAATTGAGATCATCGCCGTAGACGACGGTTCGACCGATGGCAGCGGAGCCATACTGGAACGGTTAGCCGCCGAGGATCGACGCATCCGAATTCACAAACAGCCCAACAAAGGGTTGTCGGGAGCCAGAAATGCCGGACTTGATCTGGCACACGGGAGATACGTCTATTTTATGGATAGTGACGATCTGCTGGAATCCGATGCGTTGGCCTGCTGTTACGAGCTGGCAGAGCACAATCGACTCGACTTCGTATTTTTTGATGCCGACACTTTCGGGGTAGAGAATCCACCCTCCTGGCTCAACTATACCCGGGTCAAATATGTCGAACCACGGGTCAATGCGGGGGGCTGCGTTCTCAAACAGATGCTTGACCACGACTGTTACAAAGCATCCGCCTGCCTGAGTTTCATCCGGTTGGATTTTCTCCAAAAAGAGCAACTGCGCTTTCGGGTAGGCATTCTGCATGAAGACGAACTCTTCACGCCGCAACTTTATCTGGCCGCAAAATCAACCTTCGGCATCAATCGGGCTCTCTTTCACAGACGGTTGCGCGAGGGCTCTATCATGACATCTCGTTTCTCGACACGCAATGTCATCGGCTACACAACCGTAATGCACGAATTGACCCATTACGCCGCACACCGCAGCCGCGAAGATCGCCACACGGTGCGCCGCTTGATTGCGCAACTGATGCAGGGGTTGATGCGCAATGCTTGGGTATTGCCGCTCAACCAACGGCTGGGCATAGCCACAACAGCCCTATTCCGCTATCCCTATGCCCTGCATATTAAGCCACTCTGTATTTTATTCCTCAAAAATTGGCTAAAAAGATGAGTGTCGGACGAGAGTTGACATCGGGTGTGTTTTACACGGCAATTGCCAAATACGCCGGTATTGCAGTCACGCTATTGGTGACCGCCGTGTTGGCGCGTCTGTTCACGCCTGAGGAGTTCGGTATTGTCAACATCACCACCGTCATCATCGCTTTTTTTGCCATTTTCAGCGATCTGGGGATCGGTCCGGCTATTATCCAGCACAAACAACTCTCCTCAAACGATTTGAGCAGTATCTTCTCGCTCACCATCTGGTCGGGAGCCGTCATGGCCGCTATTTTTTTCGCAGCTTCGGGGGCAATCGCATCATTCTACGACCACTCGGCGATCATGGAGAATATCTGCCGGATTCTGGCGATCAACCTCTTTTTCGCTACTATCAATATAGTTCCTAATGCATTGATATTTAAGGCGAAAAGGTTCCAATTTGTAGCTATTCGTTCGCTGGCTGTGCAGTTTGTCGGCGGCGCGGCTTCGATTTCAGCCGCCTATGCCGGAGCCGGAATCTACGCGCTGACGATCAACCCCATCTTTTCGAGCGTACTGCTCTTCGCGATTAACTACCGCGAAAATCCACTCTCGTGGCGACTCTGGCCACAACGCGAGGCGATCGCCAAAGTCTTCTCGTTTTCGGCCTACCAATTTGCTTTTCAGGTGCTTAATTATTTCAGCCGCAACCTCGACAAACTGCTTATGGGGCGTTTCATGAGCCTGCGCGATTTGGGCTATTACGACAAATCATACCGGCTGATGATGCTGCCGTTGCAGAATATCACCTTTGTCATCTCACCCGTCATGCACCCGATCTTTTCGGAGTTGCAACACGACCTGCACCAATTGGCCGCGGCCTACCGCAAAGTGGTACGTCTGCTGGCCTTCATCGGATTACCGCTCTCGGTACTGCTGTGGTTCACGGCCGAGGAGTTGGTGCTGATCGTCTTCGGCGATCAATGGTTGCTGTCGATTCCCGTATTCCGTATTCTGGCACTCTCGGTCGGCATCCAGATCGTGCTTTCGACATCGGGAGCCATCTTTCAAGCGGCCAACGCGACACGCATGCTCTTTCTCTGCGGACTGTTCTCGGCGGTGCTCAATGTGGCCGCGATCTGCATCGGAATCTTTCTCTTCGGCACGATGGAGGCCGTGGCGTGGGCAATCTGCTGCTCATTTTTTCTCAATTTCGTGCAGGCCTACCACGCGCTATTCCACTTGACGCTCCGCGATTCGTTCTGGGCTTTTTGGCGAACCTTCTTAGCCCCCCTGCCGCTTGTGGTGCTGATCGGTTTTGCATTGGCCGCACTCAATAGGTTACTACCCGATCTACCGCTTTTGGCCGCGCTCTGCCTGAAAAGCGGGGTGGCTCTGGTCATTTGGATCACATACGTACAAGGATGCGGCGAATACGACCTGCGCGCAATCGTCGCCAAATTGCTACACAGAAAATAGAGTTATGAAAGGATTATTTGTCGTATTTCACGGATTCTCGGCGCATAGCGGGATCAGCAAAAAGATCTTCGCCCAATGCGAAGCGTTGCGGCACAACGGCAACGATGTTGCGCTCTGTTACAACCGAATAGAAGCTGACGGCACACAACATCGCATGGTTGGCGAGTGTTCAATCCGCACGTTTGGAAAAGGGCTCTATGCCAAGATCGCCAAACGAGTTTCGTTTGATGAGATCACAACATACATCCGCCACGAGCAGATAGAATTTGTCTACATCCGCCACGATCTGAACGCCAATCCGATCTTGATCCATTGGCTACGAACAATCCGAAAGATGAACGTCCGCATTGCGCTTGAAATTCCGACCTACCCCTACGATCAAGAGTTCAAAACCTCCCCGTGGTCATCAAAGTTGCGATTACGGCTCGATCAACTCTGCCGCCACGCCATGGCACAACAGGTAGATCGAATTGTCACCTTTTCGGATGCCGAAGAGATCTTCGGCCGCCCCACGATACGCATCTCAAACGGTATAGATTTTCGAACCATTCCGCTCAAAGCCGAACCACGTGACACCTCGCGTGATGTACATCTGCTGGCCGTGGCCAACATTCATCGTTGGCATGGTTTCGATCGCGTAATCGCCGGATTGCACCATTACTACGCCAATCCGCGCGATCGTTTCGTACATCTGCGCATTGTAGGCGATGGTGTAGAGCAGCTCAAAACCGATTACAAGAGGAGCACTCTTGCATGGGGGTTGGAAAACTATATTACTGTGTGTGATGCACATGCCGGCGCGGAGCTTGATGCCGACTTCGAATGGTGCGATCTGGGAGTGGCCAGCCTTGCTCGCCACCGCAGCGGCATCACCACGATCAAGACGCTCAAAAATCGCGAATATGCAGCTCGCGGAGTTCCGTTTTTCTACTCCGAGATCGACAGCGATTTCGATTCGATGCCCTACATCTGCAAAGCCCCGCCCGATGAATCGCCGATCGACATCGAGGCACTACTCCGTTGGTTCGACGGCATCGACCGCAATCCGACCGCAATCCGACAATCCATCGAAGGAAACCTGTCGTGGGAAAAACAGATGCAACTTGTTACCGATGAAATATTTCACTCATGAAGACCATTGAACTCTTTTTTTGGATCTGCGCCGCATTGGTGTTCTATACCTATCTCGGTTACGGAATGATCCTGTGGATTGCAGTGAAGGTACGCGAGGCAATCGCTCCTCGCAAGGCGGTTGCGCAGGCGGCCGATCCCGAAGTGACACTGCTCATCGCAGCCTACAACGAACAGGAGATCATCGCCGAAAAGATGGCGAATTGTCGGTCGCTCGACTATCCGGCCGACAAACTGCACATCGCGTGGGTCACGGACGGCTCTACGGATCAAACCGTTGAACGGCTCAAAGGTTATGAGTCGGTGCAAATTCTCCACGAAGCTCGACGCGGTGGGAAAACAGCCGCCCTGAATCGCGCCCTGCAACAGATTTCGACACCGATCGTCCTCTTCACCGATGCCAATACGATGCTCAACACGGAGGCCGTGCGCGAGATCGTTCGGTGTTTCGACGATCCGCAGGTGGGCTGTGTCGCCGGAGAGAAGCGGGTAGCCGCTGTCGGCAAAGCCGGAGCTGCCGCCACCGAAGGGCTTTACTGGAAGTATGAATCGAAGCTCAAAGAGCTGGACGATCGACTCTATTCAACCGTTGGAGCGGCCGGAGAGTTATTCGCCGTGCGACGCAAGTTGTGGCATACGATGCCCGAAGATACGCTGCTCGATGATTTTGTCTGCTCGATGCTCATCGCTGCCGATGGCTATCGAATCGCCTATTGTCGCCGCGCCTATGCCCTCGAAACGCCTTCGGCCGACATGCGCGAGGAGCGTAAACGCAAACAACGCATTGCTGCCGGTGGGCTGCAATCGGTGTGGCGTTTGCGCAAGTTGCTCAATCCGTTGCGTTACGGCGTGCTCTGGTTTCAATATGTTTCGCACCGTGTGTTGCGGTGGAGCATCACTCCACTCGCACTGGCCGCCCTGCTGCCGCTCAATGCCCTGCTGTTGACCTCCCCACAAACGCCGCTTTACACCCTTCTATTTGCGGCACAGTTGCTTTTCTACGGGGCCGCCGCCATCGGTTGGATGCGCGAACGGCAGGGGAAGCACGGAGGAATACTAACGGTTCCCTACTATTTTATCTTTATGAATATCAACCTGTTTCGCGGTGTCGCATATCTGATCCGCCACCGAGGCCGCGGCACGTGGGAGAAGGCCGCACGAGCCTGAACGTCATTTGTAACCTATCCATCTAAAACCTTGTTACCATGAAAAATATTCTGATAAACCCCGAAGATTATACCATTTTGGCAGTGGACGACATCGCCACAAATGTCATGTTATTGAAGGCCGTATTGAGCCGCGCCAAATACAAAATCATCACGGCATCGAACGGCATGGAGGCTCTCGAAAAGGTACAGACCGAGAGACCGGACTTGATTCTACTCGACATCATGATGCCCGACATCGACGGATATGAGGTGTTGCGCCGGCTCAAAGCCAACCCCCAACACGAAGATATTCCGGTGATTATTCTGACTGCATTGCAGAGTTCGGAGGATATTGTCAAGGGATTCAAAACCGGTGCGAGCGACTACGTTTCAAAACCGTTCAACCACGATGAGCTCATCACACGTGTCGCCCACCACATCCAATTGGCCGCCGCCCACCGCATGATTATGCAGCAACGCGATGAGTTGCAGGAGACCATCGAGGCTCGCGACAAGATGTATTCGGTCATTGCTCACGACCTACGGTCGCCGATCGGAACGTTGAAAATGGTCTTCAACATGCTCTCGATCAACCTCACCAAAGAGCAGATCGGCGAAGACGATTTCGAGATGCTCACCATGGGTAACGACATCACCGAAAACACATTTATGCTGCTCGACAATCTGCTGAAATGGACAAAGAGCCAAACGGGCCGCATGAATACCGTCTTCCAGCAGGTGGATATTTCGGAGGTGGTGCTCTTCGCCAGCAAGATGTCCGATCTGGTCGCACGGGTCAAGAATATCGAGATCGAATACGATATTCCGGCTCCGATTCAGGTGGCATGTGATGTCGATATGGTCAAGACAATCATGCGCAACCTGCTTTCGAACGCCATTAAATTCAGCAACGAAGGGGGACGGGTGGTTGTTTCGGTACACGACACGCCGACACACGCCATCGTTAGTGTGCGAGATTTCGGTGTGGGAATGGATGCGCAGATGCTTGAAAAGTTGCAATCACCGCGCGCCTCTTTCACCACCTACGGCACCAAAAACGAGGAGGGTTCGGGATTGGGGCTACAACTTTGCCGCGATCTAACTCGACGCAACGGAGGCGAGATCACCATCGAATCGAAATTAGGCGAGGGCTCTACCTTCTCATTCTCAATCGCCAAAGGGTTGAAGAACTAAAAAAACATTGCACCTTCGGCCGTTAAAACACCGTCACACCGGCAACGAGATCTCGAAGCGCGACCCTTTACCCGGCTCGCTCTCCAACGAGATTGCTCCTGCGTGAGCCTCCACAAACTCCTTGGAGATGGCCAACCCCAGACCGCTGCCCTGCACTTTGGTTCCGGGAACTCGGAAATAGCGATCGAAGATACTCTTGTGGTAGCGCGGGTCGATGCCACGACCGAAATCCTGCACGTAGATCTCCACCCGTTTGCCGTGCTGTGCAGCTCCCACAATGACGCGCGAATTTTCGGGCGAGTGGTGTATGGCGTTCGAGAGCAGGTTGGTGATGACCCATGCGATCTTCTCGTTATCGACAAAGAGTTTGGCGATCTTTTCGGGGTACTCCACCTCGACAAAGCAGTGGAAACGATCGGCCAGTACCTGCGTGGCATGTACGGCATAGTCGATCAATTCGATCGGCTTGACGATCTTGGGCGAGAGTTTCAACTTGCCCGACTCGACCTGCGTCATATTGAGCAGTTCACCCGTGATGCCCAACAGCCGATCGCTGCTCTCCTTGATGCTATTCACCAACTGCGTCTGCTCCTCGTTCAACGCGCCCAACCGACTGTCGCCCAAGAGTTGCAGACTCATCAGAATAGACGAGATCGGGGTCTTCATTTCGTGCGATATGGTCGATATGAAGTTGGTTTTGGCTGAGTTCAGCTCTTCGTATCCGGTGACGTTGTTCAAGATAATCAGATCTCCGACAAACTGCTGCTCAGAGGAGCCGACTGGCATGATATAGAGTGGTATGCGATCCATGCGGAAGTAACACTCCTTGTTTTCGGCATAGATTTTCAGCGGCTCGCGTTTCTCATCTTTGGTCGGATCGACATTCAATTCGCGAATCAGACGGCGCAACAGATCGTTGTTGAGCGCAATATCGGTGGCGGATCGACCGATCACCTGTTCGGGTCGAAGGTTGAGAATGGCATAAGCCTCACTATTCATAAAGAGGATGCGCCGCTGCGAATCCAACCCGATGATTGGTTCGTGGAGGGCGTTGACGATGGATTCGATTCGTTTCTTCTCGGTCATCAGTTGATCAAGCGAACTGCGCCGATACTCCGAGAGTTTGGCGGCCATGTCATTGAACGATGCGGCCATCTCGCCAAACTCGCGGTTGCGGCCGAAATTCAACTGTAAATCGTAGTTGTGGTTGGCGATTTGAAGAATGCCGGACTTCAATTTGTCGAGCGGGCGCAACAACACCGAGGGAAAGCGAACCAAAAAGATCGCCGCTAATACACCACAACCCAGAGCCATAACCGTCAGCCACTTCACAGCATCATCCGCACGGTGTTCCATATCGGAACTTTTGGTGCGGATCGAATCCATGTTCAGCTCCATGATGCGGTAGAGATCGGCGCGAATGAGGCGGATTTCGGATTCGGAGATCGAATCGGTGAGTTGTGCTATTTTGCGACCGAGAGCGGCAGTTACCTCGCTCTCGTTGGTTTCGGTGATGTTGCGCTGCTGATGGGATAGGTTCGTGATGAGTGCCATGCGCGAGGCTGAATCCTGTGCAAAACGGTCGAGTGAACGAAGCATCTCTTCGGCATAGTGGAGCGAGTTGTAGTTATCGCGTAGAATCTCGCGCGAGGCCACCGAAAGATTCCGTACATAACCCACGGATTGAGTGCCAAGGAGCACAATCAGGACAAACAGCACGCCGATACCCAGCGTCAAACGATAATGTAATTTCATATCAGGAGAATATGATTAAATCCACACTTATTTTTGTCAAACGGCTCGTCAGCCGCATCAGTCGCCACATCGCTTTGGGTAAATCAAGCAGAGGGTAGTCACGCCGCCGGATGCAGACCACGCTGATTTTTTGTGCGCGGCACACCTCGACGATGCTCTTTGTAAATTTGTTTGATCGCACCTGCACCACCTCACCGCCTAACTCTTCGGTCAGTCGGAAATTATTGATCAGGTAGCGTTGGTTGACAAGTGGAATCCGGTCGGCATCTTCGCGCTCGTTGCGGATGTAGAGCACGGCAAAATGGGCGTTGAGATGGGTAGCAAGTCGAGCCGTTTTACGGATTAATTTACGGGTCGGTTTATCGCTGCTGTCGATCACCGCAAGCAACCGATCGCGAAATTGGGGCGTGCGGTCAATCTCGTTTTCAACCTTTTTCTCAACGCGCAGAGCCACCTCGCGCAGAGCCAGTTCGCGCAGTTGGAGAATGTGCTCCTGACAAAAGAAGTTTTTAAGGGCGGTTTCGATCTTATCGGCACTATATATCTTGCCGGCTTTAAGCCGCTCAATCAACTCATCGGCCGTCAGGTCGATATTCACCACCTCATCGGCCATCGCCAACACGCTGTCGGGAACCCGTTCGTGCACCTCGATACCCGTCACCTCGCGCACCTGCTCGTTCAACCCCTCAATGTGCTGGATGTTGACGGCCGAGATGACGCTGATGCCCGCATCGAGAATCTGCACGACATCCTGCCACCGTTTGGGGTGAGCACTCCCCTCGATGTTGGTGTGGGCGAGTTCATCGACAATTACGATGTCGGGGTGGAGGTTGATGATCGCCTGCGTATTCATCTCCTCCAACTCCTTGCCTTTGTAGAAAAGTTTGCGACGCGCAACCACAGGCAAACCGCTAACCAAAGCTTGGGTTTCGGCACGTCCGTGGGTTTCAATATAGCCGATCTGCACATCGACCCCTGCATCGAGCAGTTGATGTGCCTCCTGCAACATACGATAGCTCTTGCCTACACCGGCACTCATGCCGATATAGACCTTGAACTTTCCGCGATGCGACTGTTTGATCAGGTCGAGGAAGTGCTCTGCGTTGCGTCTGGTCTCCGAGTCCATAGTTTAGAATCTGTATGATACTCCACCTGCAAAGGTAACATCTTCGCGTGCAGGATTCCACGAAAGGTCGGTAAAAAATCCGAGATTCATCGAATTTATCCCCTTTACCGACCACATTTTTACGGCCCGCACGAAGATGTTCTGCACATAGAGGTCGCGATCACCGCATAGATAGGTAGCCTCAGCATTCCATGGAACAGCCCCGATGCCGCTGCGCAGATCGACTCCGCCGACTTGGAACGGATACGACAGCTCGATATAGGTGGCGTAGGCACGTTTGCCTTGGTTGTTTTTGTCGGCCGCTCCAAAGAGAATCGTGTTCCACGACACGGTGAGGGGGATGCGGGGCGAGATCACCCAGCTCACACCCGCTTCGATCCGGTGAGGCGATTGTGACCCAACGCTGAAATAGCGATCATCATCGTGCCCCGTCCAATAGAGATCGGCCAACGAGAGAGTCACAGGGCCTAACATATAGGAACAGATGATATCCATCTCTTTGTACGAAGCATTGAAATCGACCGAACCCCAAGCCGTGATCGCAAAGCGACCCGCTTCGAACGAGAGTTGTGGTTGCAGTGACGGCCCTGTTTGATAGACTCCGCGCCACACATAGGCACTTACCAGATCACCGCCTCCGCGGATCACGGCCCGATTACGCTCCTGCGCTTCGACCACAATGGAGGTCATACAGAGCGCAACTCCCACGGCAATGGTCAATACGAAAGCTCTCACAAACCTCTTTTTTGTGCCTCTTCAAGGGCGATGTTGAGTTTCAAGACATTGACCTTGGCTGTACCGAAGAGCCCCAATAGCGGTTGTTCGGCCTGCTGACGCACCAGAGCACGTACCACCTCTTTCGACATCCCACGTGCAGCAGCCACTCGGTCGATCTGCACCTCGGCTCCGCGCGGCGAGATGTCGGGGTCGAGTCCCGAACCACTTGCGGTAACCATCTCGGTGGGTACTTCTCCACGGTTGAGGTAGGGATGTGCTGCCATAAAATCAGCGACACGCTGCTCCACCTCTTCCAAGTATGCAGGGTTGGTGGTCGCTTTATTGCTGCCGCCTGCGCCCGCACCGTTGTAATCGACCGCCGAAGGGCGACCCCAAAAATAGCGATCCGAGGTGAACGATTGCCCCACGTTGGCAGCACCCACCGTGCGACCGTTCCACACAACGGTTTCAACCGCACCGCTCTCTGGGGCGGTAATCCATGCCGCCACGCGCAGCACCAGCACATATCCCAACGCCAAAACGACACACATCGCCAGCGTTAACTTAATCGAAATCCAAAAATTTTTCATGGTCTTTGTTGCTCAATTAGAAAAAGATACAAATCAACATATCAATCAGTTTGATCCCGACAAACGGAACCACAAGCCCCCCGACCCCATAGATCAGCAGGTTGCGCCGTAACAGAGCCGAGGCTCCGATCGGCTTGTAGGTCACGCCGCGCAGCGCGAGCGGAATGAGCAGTGGGATGAGGATCGCATTGAAGATGACGGCCGACAACAGCGCACTTTCGGGCGAATGGAGCTGCATGATGTTTAGTGCGCCTAATGCCGGTATCGAACTCATGAAGAGAGCCGGCACGATCGCAAAATACTTGGCCACATCGTTGGCAATCGAGAAGGTGGTCAACGTGCCGCGCGTCATGAGTAGCTGTTTGCCGATCTCGACAATCTCGATCAGTTTGGTGGGGTCGTTGTCCAGATCGACCATGTTGCCCGCCTCCTTGGCCGCCTGCGTTCCGCTATTCATCGCCACACCCACATCGGCCTGCGCCAATGCCGGTGCATCGTTGGTTCCGTCACCCATCATCGCCACCAATTTGCCGGCCTGCTGCTCGCGGCGAATGTACTCCATCTTATCTTCGGGTTTGGCTTCGGCGATGAAATCATCGACTCCGGCCTTTTCGGCAATATATTTGGCCGTAAGCGGATTGTCACCCGTCACCATCACAGTCTTTACCCCCATTTTACGCAACCGCTCGAAACGTTCGCGAATACCGGTTTTGATAATATCCTGCAACTCGACAACCCCTTCGGCGTGCCCGTTGCGGCAGACCACCAGCGGCGTGCCACCATTCTCCGACACGGCGCGCACGGTACGTTCGACCTCTTCGGGGAGGTGATTTCCGGCCTCGCTAACCATGCGACGAATGGTCTCGAAAGCCCCTTTGCGGATCTGCGTACCATCGGGCAGATCGATCCCCGAACACTTGGTCTCGGCCGTAAAACGCACCATGCGTGCACCCACTGTTTCGCGCAGCTCGACACGCACCCTGCGTTCGCGCCCCAGATCGACAATCGACTTCCCTTCGGGAGTTTCATCGGCGATGGACGAAAGCAGGCAAAACCGGACAAATGCATCGGGATCGCGACCTGCGACCGGATAGAATTCGGTGGCCTTGCGGTTGCCGATGGTGATCGTGCCGGTCTTATCGAGCAGCAGCGTGTCGATATCACCGGCGGTTTCGACCGCTTTGCCCGATTTGGTAATGACGTTGGCCTGCAACGCGCGATCCATGCCGGCGATACCGATTGCCGAGAGCAAGCCTCCGATCGTTGTCGGAATCAGACAGACGAAGAGCGAGATGTAGGCCGCCACCGTGATGTTGGCTCCCACGTAATCCGCAAAGGGTTTGAGGGTGGCGCAGACGATGACGAAAACCAGCGTAAAACCGGCCAGCAGAATGGTCAACGCAACTTCGTTGGGTGTTTTCTGGCGAGCCGAGCCTTCGACCAATGCAATCATCTTATCGAGAAAACTCTCGCCCGTTTTGGTCGTTACCTGCACCACGATGCGATCCGAGAGCACCTTGGTTCCTCCCGTTACCGAACTCTTGTCGCCGCCGGCTTCGCGGATTACCGGAGCCGATTCGCCCGTGATGGCACTCTCGTCGATCGAGGCCAGCCCCTCAACGATCTCACCATCGGCGGCTATCGTGTCGCCCGCCACACACTCGAACAGATCGCCTAATTTGAGCTGCGAACTTGCAATGGTGTGGATCTGGCGATCGGCATCCATGCGTTTTGCCGGAGTCTCCTCGCGGGTTTTGCGCAGCGAATCGGCCTGCGCCTTGCCGCGCGCCTCGGCGATCGCTTCGGCAAAGTTGGCAAAAAGAACCGTGGCCAGCAACACCACAAAGATGACGGCATTGTAGAGCAACGACCCCTGCGATTGATCGCCCGTAAAGGCGATATAGAACGTGAGCAACAGCATCACCAGCGTCACAATCTCGACCGTAAACATGATCGGATTGTTGACCATCCGGCGCGGATCGAGTTTGAGAAACGACTCCCGAAAGCTGGTCTTAAAGAGCTGTTTATCGAACAGCATGCTACTATTTTTATTTTTCATCACAGACAAAATTTTAGAAACTCAGATAATCGGCAACCGGTCCTAATGCCAATACGGGGAAGAACGACAATGCCGCCACAATCACAATTACGGTGAAGGTCATCAGCGAGAAGGTCGCCGTATCGGTGCGCAGCGTTCCGGCACTCTCGGGAACGTACTTCTTCGAGGCGAGCAATCCGGCAATTGCGACTTGTCCGATGATGGGCAGGTAGCGACCGAAGATAAGGGCGATCCCCGTGGTGATGTTCCAGAACGGCGTGTTATCGCCCAGCCCCTCGAATCCCGAACCGTTATTGGCAGCCGACGAGGTATATTCGTAGAGCATTTCGCTCAATCCGTGGTAGGAGGGGTTGTTGAGCCACCCCTGCAATTCAGGGTTTCGCACCACGGCCCACGACGAGATGGCCGTGCCGACCAAGATCAGAAAGGGGTGCAGAAGTACCACAATTGTGGCGATCTTCATCTCGCGCGCCTCGACCTTATGTCCCAAAAATTCGGGTGTTCGTCCCACCATCAAACCGCTGATGAAGACCGTGATGATGAAAAATGCAAAGTAGTTCAACAGACCGACTCCCACACCGCCAAACCAACAATTGATCTGCATGTTGAGCATCTGCATCATGCCACTCAACGGGGTCTGCGAGTCGTGCATCGAGTTGACCGATCTGTTGGAGGTGACCGTGGTGGTGATGCCCCACATGGCCGAGGCGGCCGATCCCACGCGAATCTCCTTGCCCTCCATCGACCCTAAATCTTGGTTGATCCCCATGCGGGCAATCTCTCGGCTGCCACCCATCTCCTGCCCGACCGAGAAGATCACCCCTGCGGTGTAGGCCAAGAGCATCACGGCAAAGATCCAAGCCGCCAACTTGCGACGACGAATGTAGTAACCGAAGGCAAATACCATCGCCATCGGCAGCAGCAGGATTGACACACACTCCACGATATTGGTCAGGGCATTCGGATTTTCGAGCGGATGCGATGAGTTGGGACCGAAGTAGCCGCCGCCGTTGGTTCCCAGCTGTTTGATTGACACGATGGCTGCCACCGGCCCTTGCGAGAGTTGTTGCGGTGCTCCTTCGAGGGTGGTGATCTGCTGCTTTGCGGCAAAGGTCATCGGGATTCCATTGGCCACCAAAATAATACCCACCACCAGCGACAACGGCAACAGAACGCGCGTAACGCTTTGGATGAGCAGCACCCAGAAATTTCCGATCGTGCGTGTCGTCCGCTCGGCCAGAGCCTTCATCACACCGGCCAACGCCGCCATGCCGCACGCCGCCGTGACAAACTGAAAGAGCATCACCACAAAGAGCTGCGTAAAATAGGTAAGCCCCGATTCGCCACTGTAATGTTGCAGGTTGCAATTCACCATAAACGAGATGGTGGTATTGAAGGCCAGATCGGGCGATTGCCCGGCATTGCCATCGGGGTTGAGCGGCAGCCACCCCTGCAACACCAGCAACACAATTCCCCAGAAGAACCAGAAGAGGTTAACCGTCAGCAGTGCTTTGAGAAACTGCTTCCAATCCATCTGCTCATCGGGTCGAATGCCGCAGAATTTGTAGATCGCTCGTTCTATGGGAGCCATAAAATCGAGCCACGTGTGCTCTCCGCGATAGACTTTGGCTATATACCGACCCAGCGGATAGCTCAAACCGATCATCAGCAACCCTTGCAGGGCAACGCCTAAGATTTCCGTATTCATCGCTTTAAAATTTTTCGGGTTTCACGAGCACGTACATCAAATAACAAAAGACGACAAGGCTCAATATAAAAAGTGCAGGAAACATCTTCTTTTAAATTTTTTCAAACCATTTGATACATTTAAAATAGAGCGCGTAGCAGAGGCAGCCAACGGCTACAAGCATCACAAACCACCAAATTTCATCCATTGTTTTTCATTTTTTTTGGGTAATGCGATCGGATCTCCCGTTCGCTTGCCCTAATAGCGTATAAAAGCTGTGCCGCAATTTGCCAAAGCCGATCAATTTATTCATTTGTAATAAGTTGCAAAATATGTTGTAATTGCAAAAAAAAGGCGACCTTATCAAAATGATAAAGTCGCTTTCTCAAAATGGGAAAATTGGCGGTCTAATCGCCGATCTCGTATGCTTCGATTTTGCGGTAGAGGGTGGCCAGTCCGATTCCCAACAAACGTGCAGCCTCGCTTTTGTTGCCGCCCGTGTGGCGCAGGATCTCGCGGATGTGACGCCGTTCGAGGTCGTGCAACGTCACCGAATTGCTGTCATAGGGATCGGAATCGCGAAACTCCGAAGGCAGATCTTCGGGACGAAGCGTATCTCCTTCGGATAGAATCATGCTGTGTTCCACCACATTGCGCAGTTCGCGCAGATTGCCGTTCCACCGATGTCGTTTCATTGATTGGATATAGGAGGCCTCAACGTGAAGCACTTGCCGCGCCATGCGCGCCGAGAATCGTTCAACAAAATAACGGATATACTCTTCCAGATCTTCGGGATGTTCGGCCAACGAGGGCAGATGAATCGTAAAGACACAGAGCCGGTAGTAGAGATCTTCACGAAAACGCCCCTCGGCGATCTCCCGTTTCAGATCACGATTGGTCGCCGCAATGACTCTTAGATCGGTCTTTGTGGGTTTGGTTTCGCCGATTCGGATAAACTCCCCATTTTCGAGCACTCGCAGCAGTTTGGCTTGCAATTCGGGGGCAAGTTCGCCGATCTCATCCAAGAAGAGCGTGCCGCCGTTGGCCTCATCGAGAAGCCCTTTTTTGTCCCTCGCCGCACCCGTAAACGCACCGGCTCGATAACCGAACAGCTCACTTTCGAGCAGCTCTTTGGTGAAGGCGGCACAGTTGACCGCCACGAAATTTTCGCGATTGCGTTTACTCGCACCATGTATCGCACGGGCAAAGAGATCTTTTCCCGTACCGGTTTCGCCCGTCAGCAACACCGATGCCTCCGTGACGGCTACTTTGCGAGCCAGCTCCAACGCCTGTCGAACCGGAGCCGATGAGCCGATGATCGCATCAAACGAGAAATCGGCCTCGTGTTGCCGCTCCAACCGCGAAAGCCGACGTTGCATCTTGGCTTTTTCAACCGCACGCGCCAGCAACGGCAGGATCTTATTGTTGTCGTCGCCTTTGGTGATGTAGTCGAATGCACCATTCTTGATCGCCTGCACACCATCGGGAATGTTGCCGTAGGCCGTCAACAGAATCACCTCAACGGCCGGAGCCACCGCCTTGATTCGCTGCACCATATCGACCCCGTTACCATCGGGCAGCTTCACGTCGCACAACACCACATCGGGACTCTCGTGCTCCACGCTCTTCAACCCCGACGCGCAATCTCCGGCTTGCAGCACCTCGTATCCTTCGAGCGAAATGATACGCGCCAACAACCCGCGCAACTGCTCTTCATCATCAATGATAAGAATTCGATTCATGGCGGCAAAGATAGTGTTTTTGGGCGATTTGAGTTGCTGCGTTATTTAACCAAAAGGGCGTGGTGGTAACCGGCCGTTTTTTGCCAATCACCGCGCGTAAAATCGGGAATTTCGACCGGCATACTGCCGTGGTCGAGCGATGCGGCGGTCAGCGCACCGATGCACGACCATTCGGCCGCATCGTAGACATCCTGATCCAACGGCAGTCCATGACGCAGGCAATAGACCAATCGGTAGTCCATGATGAAGTCCATACCACCATGTCCGCCCACCTCACGCGCTTTGGTCTCAATATCCAGAACGATCGGGCTTTTATAACGCTCCATGAGCTGCATTTTCAGCGAATCGGGGATAAATCCGTGCGCCGAGAGATTTTCGTGGTCGGGCACCTCTTCGCTAAGCTGCTCCGGCGCGAAAGCGTAGCCCTCCACCGGATATTTATTGGCAAATCCTTTTGTGCCGGTGAGTTGATACATGCGGCTATATGGGCGCGGCGTGTAGACGTTGTGTTGCAAGTGGATCGTATGGCCGTTTTCGGTCTTGATGAGCGTTAGCGTGTGATCGCCATTGGCAAAACAATCAACCCCCATTTTAGCTTGGGCGGCTTTCAACCCATTGACCGATTTGGTATCCACCGCCACCAGATAGTTCATCTTGTCGCCTCGGTGGATATTGAGTGCCTGACAAGCCGGACCTAACCCGTGGGTGGCATAGACATCGCCGCGATGCTTCTGATCGAAGTCGAGCCGCCAGTTACCTTGGTAGGAATCCCAATACTCATCGAGGTTGTGGATATACGACCCTTCGGCATGGAGCACCTCGCCGAAAAGACCGCGCTGCGCCATGGTGAGTGTTGTCAGTTCAAAAAAGTCGTAGACACAATTTTCGAGCATCATGCAGTGGCGTTGGGTCTGTTCGGCCACATCGACCAACAGCCAGCACTCATCGAGGGAGGTGGCCGCCGGTACTTCGATCGCCACATGCTTGCCGTGCTGCATGGCATAGACCGCCATCGGCACATGCTGCAACCACGGGGTACAGAGGTAGACCAGATCAATATCGTTCCGTTCGCAGAGCTTTTTCCAACCCTCTTCGCCGCTGTATTCGGCGGCTGTCGGGAAGTTGCGGCGAGCAAGAATCTCCTGCGATTTGGTCACCCGGTCAGGATATAGGTCACACAGAGCCTTGATCTCCACTCCGTTGATATGGGTGAATCGTTCCACGGCCCCCGGGCCGCGCATACCCAACCCGATGAATCCGACCCGAAGCGTATCCATCGGAGCGGTACACAACCCCAAGACGGATTGTTGGCCGCTCATGCGTGTCGGAATGGGAAAGACAATTCGGCCATCGACAATTTTATAGTCGTTGCGCGTGCAACCAACCATGAGCGATGAAATCGCCAACAAACAGAAACAAACGAGGAACTTCTTCATAGATGATCAGGGAATAGTTCTTACAAAAGTAGAAATTATTTTGATAATATGCGGGGTAATGACTACTTTTGTCGTCGTAAAATCACAAGCCAACGATGCGTAAATTAGCAGCGGTTCTACTCTCGGTATTTTTACTTTCAACGGGCTGGCTCTCCATGACGGGACTGACGCTCTTTGCGGGCTTGGTGCCGCTGTTGTGGATCAGTGCAGAAGCAGAACCCACGCGGCGAGGCTGGTGGCAGACGTTCGGTTGGGCGGCATTGACCTTTGCCGGGTGGAATCTGGCCACGGTGTGGTGGATCTGGAACGCCACGTGGGTAGGCCCAATTGCGGCAACGCTCGCCTCGACTTTTCTCAACATGCTTGCCTTCATGTCGTTCCATACGATTCTCAAAAAGGCACACAAAGCATTGGCATATACGACCTTGGTCGCTGCATGGATCGCTACCGAATATTGGTACACGGTGGGCGATTTTTCGTGGCCGTGGCTCATCTTGGGCAACGGTTTTTCGCACGAGGTGTGGGCGGTACAGTGGTACGAATATACGGGCGTCTTCGGTGGTTCGTTGTGGGTACTGATCGGTAATATACTGATTTTCGAAGCGTTGCGGACACGCTCCGTGCGCCGTGCAGTCGTGGCAGTTTGCGCCGTGGTGATCCCAATCGCGATCTCGCTCGGTATCTGGTGGTCGTGGGAACAGCCCGACGAAGGCTCGGCCGATGTGAGTATCATTCAGCCCAATGTCAATTGTTACGACAAATTTCACGCCGACAAGCAGTTGCAGGAGCGCAACCTCATGGATCTGCTGGCCGATGTGCCCTCTTCGTCACAATTTATTCTGCTGCCAGAAACGGCCGTTCCGGATTATTACCTCGAACCGACACTCTCCGATTCGGAGTTTTCCGATGAGTTAGGCAGCTATTGGCAGGAGTTACGCGACACGTTGCGCGCCACGCATCCCGATGCTTTGCTGGTTACGGGGGCGAATACGATGCGGTTCTATGCCGCCGGTATGCAGCCCGAAATGGCACGGCAGGATCGTGCTGGGCGTTATTACGATGTGTTCAATACGGCGGTCGGACTTGATTCGGCCGGTCGCATCCAATTCCACCACAAAGGGCGGTTGGTAATCGGCGTGGAGAATGTCCCGACGGTGCTCTTCCGCGTACTGAAATTTTTGGTCATCGACCTTGGTGGCACGGTCGGTCAATTGGGTCGTGGCGAGTCGGGAACGGCGTTTACGCACGAGGGAATAACGACCGGCTCGGCAATCTGTTACGAAGGGTTGTACGGCGATTTTTATGGTGACTTCGTGCGCCGCGGTGCGCAGTTCATGGCCATTATCTCCAACGACGGCTGGTGGGGCGATACGCCCGGTTATAAACACCTCTTCACAATCTCGCGCCTGCGTGCGATCGAACACCGACGTGCCATTGCCCGCTCGGCCAACACCGGACGTTCGGGTTTCATCTCGGCGCGCGGCGATGTGGGGACAACGCTGGGCTGGGAGGAGCGCGGCGTACTGACGGCACAAGTGCCGCTGAATCACGAAATGACCGTCTACACTCGCTACGGCGACTACTTGGGACGTATCGCCGAATATGTATTGCTACTCTGCATCCTCTACTATATAGCCTACCGTGTCAAACGACGCAACCATCTTGTGCAATAAACCCGTTTCCCGATATGAATTACACACAAACCCTCGAATTCCTCTTTTCGTCGCTGCCCGCATTCGAAACCCAAGGAGCAACGGCCTACAAGCCGGGATTGGAGCGCATCTCCTCGTTCTGCCGCCATTTGGGCAACCCGCAGCGCAACTTCTTCACGATCCATGTAGCCGGAACCAACGGCAAAGGCTCCGTGTCGCACATCATCGCCTCGGTGTTGGAGCAGGCCGGTTATCGCACCGGACTCTTCACATCGCCCCACTTGCAGGATTTCCGCGAGCGGATTCGGGTCGATGGCGAGATGATCCCCAAACAAAAGGTGGTCAACTTCGTCGATAAACACCACGACAAAATGGTCGAGCAGGAGTTGTCGTTCTTCGAGATGACCGCCGCGCTGGCTTTCGACTATTTCGCACAGAGCGATGTCGAAGTGGCTGTTATCGAGACCGGACTGGGTGGACGTCTTGATGCCACCAACATTGTCATGCCGGTGTTGAGTATCATCACCAACATCGGATTGGAGCATACCAACCTCTTGGGCGACACCCTGCAAAAGATTGCCGGCGAGAAGGCCGGAATCATCAAGAAGAGCATTCCGGTGGTAATCGGCCAACGCGATGATCGCTGCAACGAGGTATTCGAGCAGGTTGCCGCCGCCAACAAATCGAAAATCATCTATGCCGAGCAGGAGTTTTCGTGCGAAGGACAGCGCATTGAGGGCGATCATCAATGTTTCCACCTCTGCCGCACACGCGACAACCGCTGTTTTGATGTAGCACTCGATCTGCAAGGGAGCTACCAACGTCACAACATCATCACGGCATCAGCCGCAATTGATCTCCTCCACGAGGATACACCGCTGACCATTTCGCGCCGCGCCTTCCTCGAAGGGATGTGCCATGCCGGCGCAAACACCGCGCTGCACGGTCGTTGGCAGACACTCGGAACCGAGCCGTTGACGATCTGCGACACGGGACACAACGCCCACGGTTTGGCCTATGTCGCCGAGCAGTTGAAGGCAACACCCCACAAAACACTCTACTGTGTCATGGGATTCGTGCGCGACAAGGATCTGGCGCACATCCTGCCATTATTGCCCCGTGAGGCGCATTATATCTTTACGCAAGCCCACTCCGAACGAGCTCTTCCGGCACAAGAGTTGACCGCCAAAGCAGCTATCTACGGACTTCAAGGCGAAGCCGTGGACGAGGTGACAGCCGCTGTGGCACGCGCACGCGAATTGGCACAAAGCGAGGATCTTATCTTCATCGGCGGTAGCACATATGTCGTCGCCGAGGCGTTATAACGAGCAAAATTCTCAAAAAAGGGGGCTGCGCCGAGCGTTGAATACGCTGCGCAGCCCCTTTTTTTGTTTGGTCGAATAGTGAAATCAGGGATCGTCCAAAGACGACAACCCATGCAATGGCTTTCGCCGCCGCGTTATCGCCGTACGCTACCGCGCGAGAGGACCCCTTCGAAATAGGCAACCGTCTTCTGCAAACCTTCGCGTAACTGCACCTTCGGCTCCCACCCATCGAGCATATTACGCGCCAAGGTAATGTCGGGTTTACGCTGCTGAGGATCGTCCGAGGGAAGCGGTTCGTGGATGATCTTCGATTTCGAACCGGTCAAGTCGATCACCTCGGCCGCCAATTCGCCAATGGTGAATTCGTGGGGATTGCCGATGTTGACCGGCCCCGTAAAATCATCGGAGGTGCGATCCATCATACGGATCATCCCCTCGATCAAGTCGTCGATATATTGGAACGAATGAGTCTGTTCGCCATCGCCATAGATGGTGATATTCTCACCGCGCAACGCCTGCACAATGAAGTTTGACACCACGCGACCGTCGTTGATATTCATATTCGGGCCATAGGTGTTGAAGATACGGACAATTTTGACCCGAACCCCGAAACTGCGAAAATAGTTCATGAAGAGCGATTCGGCACACCGTTTGCCCTCATCGTAACACGAGCGGACTCCGAGCGGATTGACATGACCCCAATAATCCTCCGTCTGCGGGTGAATCAATGGATCGCCGTAGACCTCCGAGGTGGAAGTTTGCAGAATTTTGGCTTTATTGCACTGCGCCATTCCCAACATGTTGAGTGCCCCGATAACCGAGGTTTGAGTGGTTTTAATCGGGTCGTGTTGGTAGTAGACGGGCGATGCGGGGCAGGCAAGGTTGTAGATCTCCTCCACTTCGGCCATATAGGGATAGACGATGTCGTGACGAATAGCCTCAAAATTGGGGTTAGACAGCAGGTGACGGATATTACTTTT
This sequence comes from uncultured Alistipes sp., assembly GCA_964404645.1. GTDB lineage: Bacteria > Bacteroidota > Bacteroidia > Bacteroidales > Rikenellaceae > Alistipes. The sequence goes on along the minus strand of CAYOKU010000005.1, from coordinate 214 downwards.
GTGACCTGAGAAATAGTTGTCAAGGCAGATCACATCATTGCCCTCATCGAGCAACCGCTCACACAAATGAGAACCGATAAATCCAGCTCCACCGGAGATTAAAATTCTTTTCATTGGAAAGATTCTTTCTCACAAAATTAGACTTTTTTGGATAAAAACAACTATTTTTGACCGAAATTATATAACGAATTGCATCAAATTTATGGGGCGAAAG
>CAYOKU010000004.1:0-49882 GCA_964404645.1 uncultured Alistipes sp. | reverse complement strand
GCCTTGAATTTCTGGGTGATGCGGTGATAGAGGCGGTGACATCCGATTACCTTTTTATCGAGTACCCCAATCGTGACGAGGGGTTTATGACACAGATGCGGTCGAAGATCGTTTCGCGTCAATCGCTCAATGCGTTGGCTGTCAAACTTGACTTGGATCGGCATGTGATCTCGAACGGCGGTGTAGCCATTGCCCAAAAGCATATCTACGGCGATGCCTTTGAGGCGATGATCGGAGCGATCTATCTCGATCAAGGTTATGATTTTGTCAATCGGTTGTTAATCAATGAGATTTTCTGTCAATTTCTCTGCCTTGACGAGCTGACGGAGTCTGAATCGGATTTTAAAAGCCGACTGATTGAGTGGGGACAAAAACACCGCTATCGCGTTCAATTCCGGACGGAACACGACAAGGAGTATGTTTCGAATCATCCGGTATTTTATTCGACGGTACTCATTGACGGTATCGAAGTGGGGCACGGTTCGGGTGATTCGAAGAAGGAGGCCGAGCAGAAAGCCGCCTTTTCGGTGTCGCAATATATGAGTGACGAGCAGTGTGCATCGTTGCTTGATAAGGTTGATAAGTTGGCGCAATAGCCATGAATACTTATACTGATAAGCTGGCATCTCGCGGGGTGGAATCGTTGTCCGACCGTGAGTTGTTGGCTTTTTTAATGGACGACGATCAACTGGCCGATACGATGTTGCAGGCCTATGGCGGCGATTTGTCGCGACTTTGTCGCGAATCCGAAGCCCGGTTGCGCATGGTCGGTGGAGTCGGATTGCGACGTGCGCGGCTGTTGTTGGCGGCAGCCGAAGTGGGGCGACGAGTGGCTGCGGGGCAACTTCCGGCTGCGGAGGTTATCGCAACGGGGGATGATGTGGTGCGGCTGTTTCGTCCGCAACTCGAAAATCTACGCCACGAAGAGTGCTGGGCACTTTATCTGACGAGTGCCGGTCGAATCATCGAACGCCAAAGGATTAGCCAAGGCGGTATTTCAGGAACTGTTGTAGATCATCGCTTGATTGTCAAAAGAGCACTTGAACTGCTTGCAACCCAGTTGATTCTTGTGCATAATCACCCCTCTGGTGCTGCCGAAGCGAGTGCGCAGGATCGTCTGCTGACCCAGCGAATTGCCCAAGCGGCTGCATTATTCGATATTCGTTTACTCGATCATGTGATTATTTCGCGTGAGGGTCATTTCTCTTTTCTGAATGCCGGACTGCTCTGATTTGGAGTTGAACCGATTCGATTTCCTCCTCAAAAAACCATAAAACGATCGGTTACTTGTGCTTTTCCCATTTTATTTTGTATTTTTGCCCTTTGGAAAATCAATAAAATACGAAATATCATGACACAAGAGGAACTTTTCAAAAAGTTGGTAGCCCATTGTAAGGAGTACGGATTCGTCTTCCCTTCGAGCGAAATTTACGACGGACTTGCAGCCGTGTACGATTACGGTCAGAATGGCGTTGAGTTGAAAAATAACATCAAGCGTTATTGGTGGGATTCGATGGTCAAGCTCCACGAGAATATTGTCGGGTTGGATGCTGCCATCTTTATGCACCCTAAAACGTGGGAGGCCTCCGGTCATGTAAATGCGTTCAATGATCCGTTGATCGACAACAAAGATTCGAAAAAACGTTATCGGGCCGATGTGCTGATTGAGGATTGGCTTGCCAAGCAGGATGAGAAGATCGAAAAAGAGATTGAGAAGGCTCGTAAACGTTTTGGGGAGCAGTTCGATGAGGCGAAGTATCGGGAAACATCGCCTCGCGTGGTCGAGTTGCAGGCTAAACGTGACGAGGTACATACCCGTTTTGCTAATGCGTTGAACGCCAATGATTTTACGGAAGTGCGCCAAATTATCCTTGACTGCGAGATTGCCTGCCCGATTTCGGGAACACGCAATTGGACCGATGTGCGCCAGTTTAACTTGATGTTTTCGACTCAGATGGGATCTACGGCCGAAGGGGCTAATACGATCTATCTCCGTCCCGAAACCGCCCAAGGCATCTTTGTCAACTTCCTCAATGTCCAGAAGACGGGCCGCATGAAACTCCCGTTTGGTATTGCGCAGATCGGCAAGGCGTTCCGCAACGAGATTGTGGCGCGTCAGTTCATCTTCCGCATGCGTGAATTCGAACAGATGGAGATGCAGTTCTTTGTGCGTCCCGGGACCGAGATGATGTGGTGGAACGAGTGGAAGAATACCCGTATGGCTTGGCACCGTGCGCTGGGATTCGGCGATGAGAACTACCGATTCCATGACCATGATAAATTGGCTCATTATGCGAATGCCGCGACCGATGTCGAATACAACTTCCCGTTCGGATTCAAAGAGGTCGAGGGTATCCATTCGCGTACCGATTTTGACTTGGGCAGCCACCAGAAATTCTCCGGCAAGAAGATTACCTATTTTGATCCCGAAACCAACGAGAGCTATGTTCCCTATGTGGTTGAAACATCGATCGGTGTCGATCGCATGTTCTTGCAGGTGATGTCGGCGGCTTATACCGAAGAGACGCTCGAAGGTGGCGATTCGCGCGTGGTGCTGAAATTCCCCGCAGCGTTGGCTCCCGTGAAGGTGGCTATTCTGCCGCTTGTGAAAAAGGACGGTATGCCCGAAAAGGCGCAAGAGGTGGTCGATCAGTTGAAATACGATTTCAATGTGGTCTATGACGAGAAGGACTCCGTTGGCAAACGCTATCGCCGTCAAGATGCAATCGGTACTCCGTTCTGTGTGACCATTGATGGCCAGACCCTCGAAGACAATACCGTTACGGTGCGCCGGCGCGACACGATGCAGCAGGAGCGAGTAGCGATAGCCGACCTGCATGCGATGGTCGAGGAGGAGTGCTCGTACCGTAAGTTGTTCAAAAAATTGAACCTCTAATTGGGGCGGATTCTGGCCATAGACTATGGGACGAAGCGCACGGGTATAGCCGTGAGCGATCCGTTGTGCATCATCGCCGGCGGATTGGAAACGGTGGATACCAAAGGGCTCGAAACATGGTTGGCTCAATATTTTGCACGCGAAGAGGTCTCTACCATCGTAATCGGCAAGCCGACACAAATGGATGGTTCTCCTTCCGAAACGTTGCGCTTTGTCGAGCCATTGGCAGGCCGTTTGCGACGAGCTTATCCCGATAAACAGGTCGTGCTATACGATGAGCGGTTTACTTCGGTATTGGCGCATCGGACGATTCTCGAAAGTGGTATCGGGAAGATGGCACGCCGCGACAAAGCATTAGTTGATAAAATTTCTGCAACTATTATTTTGCAGGATTATATGAGTAGTAGTAAGATATGATTTATCCCATTGTAATATATGGCGCAGAGGTGCTGCGCAAACATTGTCAACCGATCTCGAAGGAGTATCCGGAGGTGAAGAAACTTATCGAGGATATGTTTTTGACCCTCGCTGAGGCCGAGGGTGTTGGCCTTGCCGCTCCGCAAATTGGTAAGGATATTCGGTTGTTTATTGTGGATTGTACTCCGTGGGGGGAAGACGATCCTTCGTGTGCCGATTATAAGAAGGCCTTCATCAATCCCGAAATTTATGCTTTGTCGGAGGAGAAGAAGAGTTATAACGAAGGGTGTCTTTCGTTTCCGGGCATTCATGCCGATGTGCAGCGTTCGCTGGGTATCCGCATGCGCTATCTCGATGAAGATTTTGTGGAGCATGACGAGGAGTTCACAGGGCTTAAAGCGTGGGTGATCCAGCATGAATATGATCACATCGAGGGGACGGTCTTTGTCGATCGGATCTCTCCTTTGCGCCGTAATTTGATCAAAAGTAAACTCCAAAATTTGACCAAAGGCAAGTACCGCGCATCGTATAAGACGAAGTAATCGGTTGAGCTTCGCGAAAAAAAGAGGCAGTATACTTTGATCAGATCAAAGTATGCTGCCTCTTTTTTCTTTCGGTCTAAACCCCGTTTTCCTCTTTGCGAAGAGTCGAGTTGCTGCTTACGCGTTAAAACTTATAGGCTGCGCCAATGCTGAAAACGATCGGATTCTTGTGATAAGCAGCGGTTTGAACCATCCATTTGACACTTGCCGTGAGATCCCAATCGCGTGTCAGTGAGAAGTCTGTTCCTGCACCGAGATTGATGCCGCACGACCAATCTCCGATCTCGTTGACACTCAATCCGGCCAGCGGATAGACCGTCCAACTGTCAGCGACGTTGAACAAATACTGCATGTCGGCACTCAGATCAATGGAACAGTGATTGTGGCAGAGGGCTACGATGCTCGGCTCAATTCGCAGGTTGTCCGTAAAACTGTAACGTCCTACGGCTCCGATTCCGAAGATGGCTCCTTCGGCTCCGGCGTTGGTATATACACTAATTTTCGGGCCTACACCCCATTGTCCTTTGTCTTGGGCCGTTGCAACTGTGGCTGCAAGCAGAATGGCCATTGCTGAAAAAAGAATTTTTTTCATGTTTTTATTTAATTTAATGTATCTTGTTTCTCCGTTTGACCGGATTTGCAAAGGTAGCTATTTTGGTTTCGTTCGCAAAAAAAGTCAACGAATCGCAGCTATTTGCCTACGGATTGGACAATTTTTAACAGGTATGAGGCTCTTAACGCCTGTTTTTTCGTTTCCGAATCTCATTTTGGCATTTGATAACGGTGATGATTAAACTCATCGTGGTCGTCAGTAGATTGGTTAGCAGTAGGGGTAGATTGTTGAGCAGGTAGCCCTGTATGGCAAAACAAAATGATCCGAATCCCATCATCAAAAATGTACCCCACGCGATATCATCAGTCGAGCGGGTTCGGATCGTGCGGATGGTCTGAGGTAGATAACCGAGTACCATCGAAACTGCGGCTACATAGCCGACAATAACTGTAAAGATTGGCATATTCCTCTTTTCCTTTTTGCGAATATACAACCTTTATTTGGGTTAGCAATATTTTTGCCGCGTTTTTATTCGGTCGTAGTTTTTAATAAATATTCTTTGAGGAGAGGTTTTTTGTCTTTTTAAGGAGTTTTCGTATCGTGGCAGAACCGTACAATACTAATACCTGTATTGTTGAATATGCCGCTATCTTCCTTAATTTTGTAAAAAAAAGAGTGCGTAGAACGGATGAAAACTAATTTGGATCATTATGTAATTGAGGCGGTACGCAAAAGGCGTGTGGCGCAAAAGGTTTCCCAAGCCACGTTGGCTTTTGGTATTGGGGTATCGGATAGTTTTATCGGTCAGGTCGAAAATCCGAAACATAGGGCAAAATATAATTTGAACCATCTTAACGAGATTGCGAGCTATCTGAACTGTTCGCCGCGCGATTTTTTGCCTGAAAAACCGTTATGACAATGAGGCGTATCGTGTTTGTGGTATTTTTTGCATTTTTCGGTTTGCATGCTGCCTCGCAAACGATGTTAGGGGTGGCCTATTATGATGTAGATCGACTTTATGATACCGTTCCGGCACTCTTCTACAACGATGACGCCTATACACCGCAGGGGCGTATGCGGTGGAATTCGGAGCGGTATTTTTGCAAGATTCGTCATACGGCTGCCGTGATTGATTCGATGGCACTACCAATTGTCGGGGTGTGGGGTGTTGAGAACGAATCGGTGGTGCGCGATCTCGCTGCCGCTTGTCGGGGCGATTACAGTTATCTGCACTGTACGCTCAACGAGTTTAGCGGGTTGGATTTTGTGCTGCTCTACTACGGTGACCGGTTTTATCCGCACCATAGCGAATCGGGTCGCGGATACCTCTATGTGGAGGGAATCGTGCGAGGTTCCGATACAGTCGGGATTCTTCTCTGTTCCCAACCGAAAATGACCGAATGGGTAGTGCGAGAGCTGCGTGATGAGCGTCCGCGCGTAAAATTGATCGTTATGGGGCGTGCCGCAGAGTTCCGATCTGAATCTTTTGGCTTGCGAAACGCAACAGTCCGTGCTGAAAATGCAGGTCGTGGAAATGTGCGACGGCGTGGAAGTTGGGAGATGCGCGATCGAATTTGGGTGGATACGCTCTTTGATGCGCATCATTTTGATGTTTTTGCACGCCGCTATCTGATTGACAAAAAAGCGGGAAGCCCCATTCCGACCTATTTGGGTGGAGTCTATCGAGGCGGTTATAGCCGTTCGTTGCCAATTTATGGCTACATCCGGTAGAATTTTTTGGAGGTTTCGAAAAGTTTTGTTATATTCGCATTCCCAATACGGAAATTTTAGTAATAAGGGCGAGGCGGTAACGGAGACGTAACCGCAATTTTCATCTGTATGGGGGTATAATGACGAAAAATTTTATATATTTACATAAACAATCTAAACAGGAAAATTATGGCAGACGTTAAACGGGTCTATACATTCGGCAACAAAGAGGCCGAAGGTAATGGCAAAATGCGTGAACTGCTCGGCGGTAAAGGTGCAAACCTTGCGGAGATGAACTTGATTGGTATCCCCGTTCCCCCGGGATTTACCATCACTACGGATGTATGTTCGGAGTTCTACAAGCACGGCAAAGAGGCCGTTATCGAGATGCTTCGTCCCGAAGTGGAAAAAGCGATTCAGAAGATAGAGGCTCTCACCGGCCGCCGTTTCGGCGACAAAGAGCTTCCGTTGCTTGTGTCGGTTCGTTCGGGTGCACGTGCCTCGATGCCCGGTATGATGGATACGATTCTCAACCTTGGTATGAACGATGAGGCTGTGGAGGCTGTGGCTAAATTGTCGGGGAATCCGCGTTTTGCGTGGGATTCGTACCGTCGTTTTGTGCAGATGTACGGCGATGTAGTACTCGGTATGAAACCCGAATCGAAAGAGGATCACGATCCATTCGAGGTTATCATCGAGGAGCAGAAGGAGAAACGCGGTGTGAAAAACGATACCGATCTGACGCCCGAAGATCTTAAAGAGCTGGTGTCGAAGTTTAAGGCTGCGGTGAAGAAGCAGACGAATTCGGACTTCCCGACCAATCCGTGGGATCAGTTGTGGGGTGCTATCTGCGCCGTTTTCGGATCGTGGATGAACGACCGTGCCATTCTCTACCGCAAACTCAACAATATTCCGGCCGAATGGGGTACAGCTGTGTCGGTGCAGGCAATGGTGTTCGGTAATATGGGGGCAAATTCGGCAACGGGTGTTGCTTTCTCGCGTGATGCTGCAACGGGAGAGAATCTCTTCAACGGAGAGTATCTGATTAATGCGCAGGGTGAGGACGTCGTGGCTGGTATTCGCACGCCACAACAGATTACGATTGAAGGTTCGAAACGTTGGGCGAAAGCACAAAATGTACCCGAAGAGGATCGCAAGGCGAAATTCCCTTCGCTCGAAGAGGTGATGCCCGAAGTTTACAAGGAACTGGACGAGATTCAGCACCATTTGGAACGCTATTTTACCGATATGCAGGATATTGAGTTTACCATTCAGGATGGTAAACTTTGGATGTTGCAGTGCCGCAACGGCAAGCGCACGGGTGCAGCGATGATCAAAATCGCCATGGATATGCTCCGCGAAGGTCTGATCGACGAGAAGACCGCCGTATTGCGTTGTGAGCCGGCTAAACTCGATGAACTGCTCCACCCCGTATTCGATAAGAAGGCGATTGCTCATGCGCAGGTGATTACCAAGGGTCTGCCCGCATCACCCGGTGCAGCTACGGGACCGGTGGTCTTCTTTGCAGAAGATGCCGAGCGTGTATTTGCAGAGACCAAACAGAAGGCCGTGTTGGTGCGTATTGAAACATCGCCCGAGGATCTCAAAGGTATGCTCGATGCAGCCGGTATTCTGACGGCTCGCGGAGGTATGACATCGCACGCAGCCGTTGTGGCACGTGGTATGGGTAAATGCTGCGTGTCGGGAGCCGGAGAGTTGGAGATCGACTACAAAACTCGTACGATTCGTGTGAACGGATTTACCGTGAAGGAGGGCGATTGGATCTCGCTCAACGGTTCGACCGGAGAGGTCTATCTGGGTGAGGTTGCCACGATGGCGGCCGATTTGAGTGGCGACTTTGCAAAATTGATGGAGTTGGCCGGCAAGTACTCGGTGCTGAAAGTACGTGCCAATGCCGACACTCCGAAAGATGCGGCACAGGCATTTGCATTCGGAGCCGAAGGCATCGGACTTTGCCGCACGGAACACATGTTCTTTGAGGGTGATCGTATTAAGGCAATTCGCGAGATGATTCTGGCCGATGATGAGGCCGGACGCCGCGTGGCATTGGCAAAACTGCTGCCGATTCAGCGGGGTGACTTTGAGGGGCTGTTCCAAGCGATGAACGGATTTCCGGTAACTGTGCGCCTGCTCGATCCGCCCTTGCATGAGTTTGTCCCTCACGATGAGAAGGGACAACAGGAAATGGCGGCTGAAATGGGAGTGCCGATGGCCAAGATTGTGGCCAAGGTGGAATCGCTGGCAGAGTTTAACCCGATGTTGGGTCATCGTGGCTGCCGTCTGGGCAACACTTATCCCGAAATTACGGAGATGCAGAGTCGTGCGATCATTGAGGCTGCAATGAATGTCAAAGCCAAAGGACTTCCTGTACATGTCGAAATCATGGTTCCGCTGGTAGGCAACCACAAAGAGTTGCGTTACCAAAAACATATCATTGATCAGACGGCTGAACAGGTCTTCACGGAGCGTAATGATAAGATCGAATATATGGTCGGTACGATGATCGAGGTTCCGCGTGCGGCTGTTACGGCCAACCAGATTGCCGAAGTTGCTCAGTTCTTCTCATTCGGAACGAACGACTTGACGCAGATGACGTTGGGATTCTCTCGTGATGATATTGGTAAGTTCCTCCCAGTTTACCTTGAAAAGGGAATCTTGAAGAACGATCCGTTCCAGATCCTTGATCGCAATGGGGTTGGTCAGTTGATCCGTGAGGCGGTATTCAAAGGCCGTGGTACGCGCGAAAACCTCAAATGCGGTATTTGCGGCGAGCATGGCGGTGAACCCTCATCGGTGGAGTTCTGCCATTATGCCGGTCTGAACTACGTTAGTTGCTCACCGTTCCGAGTGCCTATTGCACGTTTGGCTGCTGCACACGCGGCACTCAACCAAAAGTAGAGTTCTGATATCTTATGTAAAAGCCCTGCAATCCGGATGATTGCAGGGCTTTTTGTCTTGTTGCCATGTTGTGGTTAGTACTCCACTTTGTCGGGCTTCTCCTGCCACAAGCGGAAAACGTGGAGAGCTTTCTCGCGCATCATCTCCTCAGAAGGAATGGTGCGCTCGCGCGGAGCCAGCGGAATCTGGTCGTAGATAAACGAGTCATCGAATCCGATCTCTTTGGCATCATCGCGCGTGTTGGCAAAATAGATTTTTGAAATTCCAGCCCAATAGATGGCGCTCAAACACATCGGACAGGGTTCGCACGATGAGTAGATCTCGCACCCTGCGAGGTTGAAATCTTGCACTTTCTGGCAAGCGGCGCGGATTGCCGAGATCTCGGCGTGCGCTGTCGGGTCGTTGTGGCGGGTGACGTTGTTCGAACCCGTGGCGATCACCTTGCCCTCTTTGACGATGACCGCTCCGAACGGCCCGCCGCCACTCTCTACGCTCTGCTTCGATAGTTCGATCGCTTGTTGCATATACTTGTTCTCCATACAATCTCTATTTTGGATTCACAATCAAAATTAACTATATTTTTCGGTATTCGCAAATAGAGAGCCGTTACAGCATCTAAATATAAAAGGTGTGGCGAATTCTTAAGCTCTGTTAAATTTGCACTTCGTTATCTGGGCTATTCGGCGATTACACCCGATCCGACCAACTCCTCGCCATCGTACCAAGCGGCAAATTGTCCGGCCGTGATGCCCCGTTGAGGCTGATCGAATAGCAAATAGCCCCCCTCTGCACGCAGGTAGAGAGTTGCTCCTTGCAGGGGTTGCCGATAGCGAATCCGTACCTCAAAGTGGCGATTATCCCCCACTTGGAGCGCGCCAAGCGGATCAACCCAATGGATCTCATCGGGTAGCATGCGTAGTGCAGAACGCCACAATCCGGGGTGTGAGTCGCCCTCACCGACATAGATCACATTCTCGTGCACATCTGTTGCCAAAATAAATAGGGACTCCTTGCGGCCGCCGATTCCTAACCCTTTACGCTGGCCGATTGTGTAGAAATGGGCTCCGTTGTGTTCGCCGATCTTCTTTCCATCGCGCACGGTGTAGCTCCACGGTTGGGCGAGCGTTGCCAAATCGTTTTGTGTTGTCGGGCGGTTGTATTTGGGCCATGAAGGTAAAATTTCATGGATATTCCCCTTTTTCGAGGCGAGTTTTTGCTGTAAAAAGAGTGGTAAATCGACCTTGCCTACAAAGCAGATGCCCTGCGAATCTTTGCGTTTGGCCGTTGCCAACCCTTGCTCGGTGGCTATCCGGCGCACTTCGGGTTTCAGCAGATCTCCTACCGGAAACAGCGCGTAACGCAACTGCTCCTGCGACAGTTGACACAGAAAATAGCTCTGATCTTTGTTGGGATCGCTGCCAGCGAGCAGTTGATAGACCTCGTGACCATCGGGTGCGATGACCACCTTTTTGCGGCAGTAGTGCCCCGTTGCCACATAATCAGCTCCTAATTTAATCGCCTCTTTGAGGAAAACATCGAATTTAATCTCTCGATTACACAACACATCGGGATTTGGGGTGCGCCCCTTTTCATACTCCGAGAACATGTAATCAACCACCCGAACTCGGTAATCTTGCGACAGATCAACGACATGGAGGGCAATGTCCAACTTTTTGGCGACTAATTCAGCAAATACGCGATCATCATGCCACGGACAGTCGCCTTCGAGGGTTCCGGTCGTGTCGTGCCAGTTGACCATAAACAGACCGATTACCTCATGCCCTTGCTGTTTCAAAAGATAGGCGGCTACCGAAGAGTCGACTCCGCCTGAAAGCCCGATAACTACACGTGCCATAATTTATTCCAAATTCAATAACCCTTCGGGTAGCACCATGTGAATTGTGCGACCTTCGAAGTCGATGTGCGCGATAAACTCCTCTACGGCGGGGACCAAAATCTCCCGACCGCCGATCTCAACGCCGAAGAGCGGATTGACCTCACTGTCGTAATAATCAATAAGGGTCCCGTGTTGAGGTTGCCCATTTGCGACCTCCTCGGCGAGTACCTCGAAGCCGATCAGATCCTCCATGTAGAACTCTTCATCTTCCTCCTCTGCCTCCTCTTCGCCCATGCGAAATTCGAGTCCCAACAGCTCTTGGGCGCGGCGTTCGGTGTCGAAATCGGCGAATGAGGCTGCCGCACCCGAAATGCCGCGCCGCTCAAAGCGTTCGCAGTAGAGTGGAACCTCCAATGCATCGATTGTAACCAATAGCGGAGTGTTGAGATCGAACTCTTCGGGAAAAGTGGGGTAGAGCGAGAGCATTACCCCGCCCTCGGTTCCAAAAAGTTTATTGATGCGTCCGGCAGATAGAGCCATATCGAATTATTTTTTGGTGTAAAAATACAAAAAAAACGGTAAACTCCCGCAAAGGAGAATACCGTTTTATCGGATGATAAGTTGACCTTATTCGGCAGCGGGAGCTTCGGGAGCCTCAGCAACCTCAGCGGCAGCAGCATCGGCAGCCTCCTTTGCAGCGGCCTCAGCGGCAGCTTTCTTCTCGGCGATAGCCTTGGTGCGCTCCTCTTTGATTTTGGCTTCGGCAGCCAGACGAGCTTTTTCGGCCGATTTAGCATCGGTAGCCAGCTTGTTGGTTTTAGCCTCAATTTTGCCCGACTTAGCGTCGATCCACTTGTTGAAACGAGCCTCTGCCTCGGTTTCGGTGAAAGCACCTTTGGCAACACCGCCCAAGAGGTGTTTTTTGTACATGACACCTTTGTACGAGAGAATTGCACGACAAGTATCCGTAGGTTGTGCGCCTTTGAGTAACCAACCCAGTGCTTGCTCGAAGTTCAGGTCGATTGTAGCAGGATTCGTGTTGGGATTGTAGGTTCCCAGCTTCTCGATGAATTTACCATCACGTGGCGCTCTGCTATCTGCGGCAACGATGTGATAGAAGGCAAAACCCTTCTTACCGTGACGTGCCAAACGAATTTTAACAGCCATTTGCTATAAAATTTTATAAAAGGTTAATAAAAACGCTCACCCATTCGGGATTTTAAGCCTGCAAATGTAGGTAAAATATTCTGCCCGACAAAATAATTGTAGTAAAAATCTGCATTTTGCACCTCTGTTCGAGACGGTAAAGGCGGTAGAATAAAAAACTTTTTCTATCTTTGCACCCGCAAAACATGGTCTTTGCGTGTTGTTGTCGTTGGTTCCGTAGCTCAGTTGGATAGAGCAACAGCCTTCTAAGCTGTGGGTCATGCGTTCGAACCGCATCGGAATCACTTCTATAGCCGCCTTGTGCGGCTTTTTTTCGGTCGTTATCGCCGGTTGCGATTCTCCTCGCGGAGTTTTTGCAGTTCATACATGCGGTCGCGGTATTTTGCGGCAGCCAAGAAATCGAGCGATTTGGCGGCACGTTCCATCTCTTCACGGGCGCGGTCGATCAGTGCATCGAGATTTTCGGCCGCAGGAGCTGCCGCATAACCCTTCTGTACATCGGCGGCCATGCCATAATGGCTCTCCTCCACGCGGTGTACCGCCATGTCGATCTCTGCTGTGTTGACCTTTCCGGCTAATAGCGCGCTTTGTCCCGTGCCGCTCTTTTGTGCGCGGCGAGGCAGCATGGCGTGCTCCATGTTGTAGCGTACCTGAATTTCACGGCGGCGGTTGCTCTGTTCGATTGCATAGCGCATCGAATCGGTGCAGGTGTCGGCATAGAGGATCACGTTGCCCTGCGAGTGGCGCGCGGCACGTCCGGCGATCTGTGTGAGCGAGCGCACGTTGCGCAGGAAACCCTCCTTGTCGGCATCGAGAATCGCCACCAATGCCACCTCCGGCAGATCCAACCCTTCGCGCAGCAGGTTGACACCGATCAGCACATCAAACATACCGGCGCGCAGATCTTCCAAAATCTGAATGCGTTCCAAGGTGTCAACATCGGAGTGGATATAGCGATTGCGCACCCCCACGCGATCAAAGTATTTCGATAACTCCTCGGCCATCCGTTTGGTGATTGTGGTGACCAAGATCTTGTCGTCGTTTTTCACGCGCTTGTCGATCTCTTCGATCAGATTATCAATCTGATTGACCGTGACACGCACCTCTAATGGCGGATCGACCAATCCGGTCGGGCGAATCAGTTGCTCGACAACGACCCCTTCGCTCTTCATCAACTCATAGTCGGCCGGTGTGGCACTCACATAGATCGACGTTCCCTGCAACTGCTCGAATTCGGCAAAGGTCACCGGTCGGTTGTCCTTGGCGGCAGGCAGACGAAATCCGTACTCTACGAGGTTCTCCTTGCGGGCGCGGTCACCGCCAAACATGGCGTGTACCTGCGGCAGCGTTACGTGACTCTCATCGACCACCATCATGTAATCCTGTGGAAAGTAGTCGATCAGGCAGAATGGTCGTGTTCCGGCAGCACGTCCGTCGAAGTAACGCGAATAGTTTTCGATCCCCGGACAGTAGCCCAACTCCTTGATCATTTCGAGGTCGTATTCGACGCGCTGTTTGATACGCTGCGCCTCCATGGTGCGTCCTTCGCGTTCGAAAAATTCGATCTGTCTGCCCAAATCGAGGTAGATCTGCTGCACGGCCGAGTTGATTCGCTCTTTGGTGGTCACGAAGAGGTTTGTGGCGTAGAGCGTGATGCTGTCGAGCGAGGCGATACGCTGCCCCGTCACGGGGTCGATTGACTGGATGGCTTCGACTTCGTTGTCGAAGAACATCACGCGGAAACATTGGTTGCCGAACTCGCCGAAGGCTGCCATGATGTCCACCGTGTCGCCGTTGACGCGGAAGGTTGCCGGCTCCAAATTGCGCTCGGTGCGGGTATAGAGGGCCTCAACCAACTTGTAGAGAAAATGTTTGTAGCTGACAACCTGTCCCACCTTGATCCGAATGGCGGTGGCGTGGAAGTCGGCCGGATTTCCGGCTCCGTACAGACAGGAGACGCTCGATACGACAATCACGTCACGCCGCCCCGACAAGAGCGTCGCGACCGTGGCCAATCGCATCTTTTCGATCTCGGCGTTGATCGAAAGATCTTTTTCTATATAGGTATCTGTCGTAGGCAGGTAGGCCTCCGGCTGGTAATAATCGTAATATGATACGAAATACTCGATGGCATTTTCCGGAAAAAAGTTCTTGAATTCGCCGTATAACTGTGCTGCGAGGGTCTTGTTGTGGCTCAACACAAGGGTCGGTCGGTTGAGTTGCGCGATGACGTTGGCCACCGTGAAGGTCTTACCCGAACCAGTCACTCCCAGCAGCGTATTGTGCTTTGATCCGTGCCCGATCGAACCGACCAGTTGTTCGATGGCCTGCGGTTGATCGCCCATTGGGGCATAGTCCGATACGAGTTTGAAATCCATGGTTACAAAGGTAGTGAAAAATAGGAATACCAAATTCGGAAATCGCAATTAATCCTATTATGCAGATCGCGTACCGTAAATAATTTTTGATTTTTAATTTTTAATTTTTAATTTTCCGTACCTTTGTACGCTATGATCGACCGCGAAACTGTAGACCGGATTTATGCTGCTGCCAATATCGTCGATATTGTTGGCGAATACGTCACACTCAAGAAAAAGGGGGTGAACTATCAGGCGTGCTGCCCGTTCCACAACGAGAAGACGCCGTCGTTCGTTGTATCGCCCTCCAAAGGACTCTACAAATGTTTCGGTTGCGGGAAAGGCGGTAATGCCGTGACCTTCTTGATGGATCACGAGAATATCACCTACCCCGAAGCCTTGAAAATGGTGGCAAAACGCTACGGTATCGAGGTGCAGGAGAAGGAGTTGACCGAGGATGAGGTGCATCGCAATGACGATCGGGAGTCGATGTTCATCGTCAACGGTTGGGCGGCAGAGTATTTTGCCAACTACATGCACCACCAGAGCGAGGGTATGAGCGTAGGTATGACCTATTTCCGTCAGAAACGGGCATTGACTGATGCTGTGATTCGTAAATTCGGACTCGGATTCTGTCCGGCCAAAGGCGACCGAATGTCGAAAGATGCTCTTGCGGCGGGTTATAAAGCTGAATTTCTCCTCTCGACCGGACTCTCGCTCCAACGCGAAAGCGATGGTTCGCTCTACGATCGGTTTCGCGATCGGGTGATCTTCCCCGTGCACAATATTTCGGGTCGAGTGGTCGCCTTCGGGGGTCGCACGCTGCGTACCGACAAGACGGTGGCCAAATATCAGAACTCTCCCGAAAGCGAGATATACAGCAAAAAGAGAGAACTTTACGGCCTCTATTTTGCCAAGAAGGCTATTCAGCAACAAGATGTGGCAATCATGGTCGAGGGCTATCTCGATGTGATTTCGATGCATCAGGCCGGTATCGAAAATGTGGTGGCTTCGTCGGGTACGTCACTCACAACGGATCAGATCCGTCTGTTGAGCCGGTTTACCAAAAATATCACGGTGATCTACGATGGCGATTCGGCCGGTATTCATGCTTCGCTGCGCGGTATTGACATGATCCTCAAAGAGGGGATGAATGTGCGTGTGGTGTTGTTGCCCCAACCCGAAGATCCGGATTCATTTGCCCGAAGCCATACGGCGGTCGAGGTGCAGGAGTATATTCGTGCCAACGAGCAAGATTTCTTGGAGTTTAAGGCGCACCTGCTGTTACAGGATGCCGAAGGCGATCCGATCAAGAAAGCGGCTCTGATTGGCGATATGGTGCAGTCTATTACGCAGATTCCCGATCCGATTCAACGCTCAGTCTATATCAAAGAGTGCGCGCGGATTATGGATATTGACGAAAATCTCCTGATTTCGGAGGTGGCGCGCAAACGGCTTGTAACATCGGGTGATCGTGAAACGGATGATTTCCTACGCCGGCAGACCCAGCAACGGGCTGAAACACCTTCGGTCGATGTGACCTATGTCAAACGAGTAGAGGCTGGTAGCAGTATCGAGGCCCTCGAATATGAATTGGTTAAATATTTGCTTAAATTCGGCCATTGCTCGTTCGATTTCAAAGAGGGGCGTAATATGGTAGCTTGCAATGTGGCTGATGTGATATTCAATGAGTTAAGTGCCGATAATATTGAGTTCCGTAATCCGGTCTATGCCCAGATTATGGAGGTGTATCGCCAGCAATGGTCGCAACTCGGCACCGGTGTGGAAGTGCCGATGCATTACTTTCTCAACCACATGGATCCGCAGGTGTGCAACATGTCGGTCGATATTTTGACTTCGGACGACAACTATGTTCCCAGTGCGATTTGGCGCAAGATGGAGATTCACCTCGAAACCGACTCAGAGATGTTGGCTGTGGGTGTTCCGAAGGCGGTAACTTTGTATAAATCAAAGGTTATTGACGGTATGATTAAAGAGCAGCAACAGAAGTTGACGGATGAACATCTGACCGATGACCAGATGCGCGAGGTGATGCAGCGACTGTCGGCTTACAATAAGATAAAAGTGACGATAGCACGCAAGATTCAGCGACTCATTTTGTAAAAAAAAGAGGGCGGGAATCGGGTCGTACACGCATCACTGCGCGTACCGTGTGCAAACAGAAAATAAACAGAAAGATGTGTAAAACATATCAAAGATAAAAGAATTAGTTACCTTTACCGATTCCCACCCATGACCGAGAATCGGCAATTTATGTGCCGTTTTTGACTATATGAACGAACAGAAGAAAATAAATATTCGTAACAAGCGCGCCACTTTCGACTATGAGATTCTCGAAGAGTGGATTGCGGGGGTTGTGCTTGTCGGAACCGAGATCAAGTCGATTCGTGCGGGTAAAGCCTCAATGACCGATTCTTTTTGCTATTTCGACCGTGGTGAGTTATGGATTCGCGGTGTCAACATTGCCGAATATGCGTGGGGTACGTGCAACAACCACACCCCGCGCCGCGATCGCAAACTGCTGCTGACCGGTCGTGAGATTGCTAAATTGCAGCGGGCGGCACAAGACAAAGGATTGACAATCGTGGGGCTGCGGCTGTTTCTCAATGAGCGCGGATTGGCTAAGATTGTGATCGGTTTGGCCCGTGGCCGCAAAGCTTACGATAAACGCGAATACCTCAAAGAAAACGATGCCAAACGAGAGATCGATAAGGCAATGAAGAGATATAAATAAAAAATAAGGATTTAAAAAATTAGTGCCATGAGCCTGATAATCTGTATAGAAACCGGAACTGATGTATGCTCGGTCGGTATCGCCAAGGATGGTGAACTGATTTCGCTTCGGGAGAGCGATGAGGGACGCGACCATGCTCGTAAAGTCGGTGTTTTTGTCGATGAACTGTTGCGAGAAACGGGTATTTCGCCCGAAGATCTTGATGCGGTTGCGGTGGGTAAAGGCCCCGGATCGTACACCGGTCTGCGAATCGGCGTTTCGTTTGCCAAAGGTCTTTGTTATGGATTGAAAAAACCACTTGTTGCTGTCGGCTCACTCGATGCTTTGACCGAGGTGGCGCGTGAGGATTACGAGGCCGGAATCATCTCGGTAGATCATTGGAGCCAAGCACTGCTCTGCCCGATGGTTGATGCTCGCCGGATGGAGGTCTATGCACAAGTTTTCGATGTGGCGGGTCACCCCCAAAGTGAGGTTTCGGCCGAGGTGGTTGATGGCGAGAGCTTTTCCGCATTCCGCTCGGGCGAGCGTCCGTTTGTGATTTTTGGTAGCGGTGCGCGCAAGTGTGCCGAACTATTGCCCGATGCGGTGCTGGTTGAAGTGGCTCCTTCGGCGCGTGGCCTTGCACGATTGGCGCAACAGGCTTTGGATGCCGGTAAAACCGAGGATATTGCCTACTTCGAGCCTTTTTATCTAAAAGATTTTGTTGTCACAACCTCGAAGAAAAAGTTATTTTAACGCCTTGCGGCAATGAAGGGTGCGGAGCTGATCGGTGAACTTTCGGGTCGGATGAATGCCGATTATGTCAGACAACTTGCCGATCAAGTACTTGATGCAAAGGATGTTGATGCTCTATATGCGATTGCTACGGCACAACATGCCGAACTTCCGATCGCCATGCGTCACAAAATATTGTCTAACAGTGCTTACCTGCTTGAAACCCTCTATTTCAAGGAGGCGACACGGTTTCGACCCTCGCTGTCGGATTTTTTCAGTCGGGGCTTTGTGACCTGTGTCGATGCCAGCGCGCGCCGTCATTTTGCCAAGATCATGGCAGATCTGCTGTTGCATGAGAGACCCGATCGCTGTTATTTGGAGCAGATTGCCGAAACGGCCGCCGATTGGGCCGTCTGTCCGACCTCAAAAATTGCGGTTCGGATCTGGTCTGTTGAGATTCTTAAAAACTGTCGGGAAATTCCGTGGGTCGCCGATCTCTGGCCTGATCTACTCGAAACCATGCGAAATGAGTCAACGGCCGGTATCCTCTGCCGACTACACAAGAGTTGGCGTTGAATCGGCGGAGATCGATGAGGCGGTTATCTCCTCTTCTCGAATGTGAATCCAGATCTACTTTATTGTGCGCAGGAGCTAATCCTCTACTTGTGCCCCTTCACCGATCGAGCGGGTTGCATCCGATGGCAACTCATCGTCAGTTGAGTCTTCGGTTTCATCGGCTTGTTCGATCAGCTTTGTCGAAAATCGCTTTTTGGATTGTAGCCGTGCGATCTTTTTCAACCGATCGCCCACACGCACGATATTGTCGTTTCCGGTGCAGAGCCGCTTGTGAGCATCTTCGTAAGCACTATGTGCCTTGTCTAACGCTGCCCCCACGGCTTCCAGCGAATCACTCATCGCTACGGCTTGGTCGTAGAGTTTCAACCCGCAATTGGCTATTTCGCGTGTGTTCTTCTCCTGATCGTTGTATTTCCACAGATCCGCCACCATTTTGAGTAGCGCAAAGAGGTTGGTCGGAGAGGAGATAATCACACGGCGTTCGAAGGCAAAGTTCCACAACTCGCGATCGGCTTTCAACGCTTCGAGGAATGCCGGTTCGTTGGGGATGAACATCACCACAAAATCGGGCGATGCCAACAGTTTCTGATACTCCTTGTTGCCTAACTCTTTGACATGGTCGCGCACCGATCGGACATGGGCAGAAAGGTGTACTTGCCGATCTATTTCGGTTTCGGCTGCGGCATAATCGACGAATGCGGTGAGCGAAACCTTCGAGTCGATCACGATATTTTTGTTCTCAGGCAGGTGTAGTACCACATCGGGACGCAGGTTGTTGCCTGCCGCATCCTTGATGTTCTTCTGCGTTTCGTAGTGAATCCCTTTGGTCAGCGATAAGGAGTCCAGTAACGTGTCCAGCAGCACTTCACCCCAGTCGCCCTGCACCTTCGAATTACCTTTCAATGCATTGGTGAGGTTGGTTGTTTCGGTAGTGATGCGGTGGTTAAGCTCTATGAGGCTTTTCAACTCGGCTTTTAACTCACCGCGCTGGGTTGTCTGTGTCGTGTAGATCTCTTCGATTCGTTTGCGAAACTCTTCGATGTTGGTTTTGAATGGGTTGAGCAGAATGTCCAGCGACTCTTTGTTGGTCTGTTTGAACTGTTGCGATTGCTCGCCGAGGATCTCTGTGGCCAAAATCTTAAATTGTTGACGAAGTTGCTCCTCACTCTTTTCGCGTTCGGCTTTTTCGGCTTCGCGCTGCTCCTCGTTGCGGCGTTGCAACGAAGCAATCTCCTGCTCGCTCGATGCGCGCAGCGCGGCTAATACCTCTTTGGTCTCGGCATGCAGTTCCATTTGACGGCGTATCTCCGCTTCGACTGCCGTGCGATCCGCAACGAAACTCTCTTTTTCGAGAGTCAGGCGAGCTACATCGCGTCGGGCGACGTAGGCTGTGGCCCCTGCGAGAATCGCAGCCGCACCAAGAAGAATCAACAGAATGATAAATACACTACTCATAATAGACAAAGGTAGTAAATTCCATCGAAAAATTGTTACCTTTGTCGGGTAAACTCTACTACGCTATGCAACGAACAGTAGCCCCCTCGATGCTATCGGCCGACTTTGGCCATTTGGAACGTGATACGCGAATGGTTGACGCCAGCGCAGCCCAATGGGTGCATATCGACGTGATGGACGGTGTTTTTGTGCCCAATATCTCTTTCGGCTTTCCGGTGTTGAAGGCGATTCGGAAGGCCACGCACAAGTTTTTGGATGTGCATCTGATGATTGTCGAACCCGAAAAATACTTGACACGATTCGTGGAGGCCGGAGCCGATCTGGTCACCTTTCATTATGAGGCGACTTACGACCCTCGGAGCTGTATCGACCAGATTCGTGCGGCCGGAGCCCAAGTCGGTATCTCTATCAAACCCGCTACATCGGTTGAGGTGCTGCGCGATCTGTTGCCGTTGATCGATTTGGTACTGGTGATGAGTGTTGAGCCCGGGTTCGGAGGACAGTCGTTTATCCCGGCGGCCTTGGATAAAATCAGCGATTTGCGGCGTATGGCTCACGATTTGGGTCGGGAGTTGATTATTGAGGTGGACGGAGGTCTTTCGTCGCACAATGCTCGCGAGGTTTTCGAGGCCGGAGCCGATGTGTTGGTGGCCGGCAGTGCGGTTTTCAAAGCCGAAGATCCGGCGGCGGAGATTGTCAAAATATTGAATGCTTGATAACTAATAATTTATGATCTCTATGGATAATCTGACCGTCAGCTATGGCGGTTGGACGCTCTTCGATAACATCTCGTTTCTGATAAACCCCAAAGATCGAATTGGTCTTGTGGGAAAAAACGGTGCGGGAAAAACGACTTTGCTGCGAATTATCATGGGAGAGCAGCAACCCACTTCGGGTGCTGTGACGATGAACGGCGAGTGTACGATCGGATACCTGCCACAGACAATGCGTGTGGCCGATACGACGACCCTCGCCGAAGAGACGGCCAAGGCCTTCGAGGAGGTGCTGCGACTCGAAGCCGAGATCGAGTATTTGACACGCGAAATAGCCGAACGAACCGATTACGAAAGTGCGGATTACGAACAACTTATTCATAGATTGAACGATGCGCAGGATCACTACCATATTCTTGGTGGCGACACGCGCGATGCCGATATCGAAAAGACATTGTTGGGGTTGGGTTTTAAACGCTCCGATTTTGGTCGTGCTACGAGCGAATTTTCGGGCGGTTGGCGCATGCGTATCGAGTTGGCTAAATTGCTGTTGCGGCGACCTTCCATTTTTTTACTCGATGAGCCGACCAACCACCTCGACATCGAGTCGATTCAATGGTTGGAGGAGTACCTGAAAAATTATAACGGTGCGGTGTTGCTGATCTCGCACGACCGTATGTTTTTGGACAATGTGACCACCCGTACGATCGAACTTTCGATGGGGCACGTTACCGATTACAAAGTCTCTTATTCGAAATACGTCGTGTTGCGCGCCGAACGCCGTGCGCAGCAACAGGCTGCTTACGAGAACCAGCAGCGGATGATCGAGAAGACCGAAGAGTTTATCGAAAAATTCCGTTACAAGCCTACGAAGTCGAATCAGGTGCAGTCGCGCATCAAGCAACTCGAACGCCTCGATCGGTTGGAGATTGAGGAGGAGGATCTCGCCTCATTGAACATCAAATTTCCTCCGGCTCCACGATCGGGACAGATTGTGGCGGAGATCAACGAGGTAGGGATGTCGTTCGGTACAAAACATGTGTTCAGTGACGCAAATTTCACGATCGAGAAGGGCGACAAAATTGCGCTGGTCGGTCGTAATGGTGAGGGTAAAACTACGCTCGCGCGGATGTTGATCGGTCAACTGACTCCGACCGAAGGTTCGGTTCGTTTGGGAGCCAATGTCAATATTGGTTACTATGCGCAGAATCAAGACGATCTGATGGATGGCGAATTTACCGTCTTCGACACGTTGGATCGTGTTGCGGTGGGCGATATTCGCACGCGATTGCGCGATATTTTGGGTGCATTTCTATTCCGTGGAGAGGAGATAGATAAAAAAGTGAAGGTGCTTTCGGGTGGAGAACGGGCTCGACTGGCTATGGCACGCATGATGCTTGAACCGCGAAATCTATTGATTCTGGACGAGCCGACCAACCACATGGATATGCGTTCGAAGGATATTCTCAAAAATGCCATCATGAAGTATGATGGTACGGTGGTCGTAGTATCGCACGACCGAGAGTTTCTGGACGGTATGGTGCAGAAAATCTACGAATTTCGCGATGGCGGGGTCAAAGAGTATCTGGGAGGCATCCGCTATTTTCTCGAAAAGCGTAAATTGGAGTCGTTGCAGGAGGTCGAACGCCGCAATGCACCAGCGACCAAGGCAGTTGAGCAGAAACAGGTGGCTGGCAAACTCTCCTACGAACAGCGCAAAGAGCAGGAGAAACAGTTGCGCAAACTGAAAAAGGCGGTTGATTCGATCGAACTCGAATTGGCCGAAATCGAAAAGCAGATTGCGGCCTATGATGCGAAGTTTGCCGCAGCATCCGACTATGACGAAACAGATTATAAGGCCTACAACGATTTGAAATCGAGCTATGAACGTCAGATGCACGAATGGGAGAAGGCTTCGTATGAATTGGAAATAACCGAAGAAAATTATGGATAACAACCTCATTTTCGGGATTCGTCCCGTGGCCGAAGCGATCGAGGCCGGCAAGCAGATCGAGAAGATCTATCTCCGCAAAGGGGCCGAAGGGCAGCTGATGTTGGAGTTGAAAGACCTCTGCATGCGTCACCATCTTCGTTGTCAGGAGGTTCCGGTCGAAAAACTGAACCGGTTGACACGCGGTAATCACCAAGGTGTCGTGGCGCAGATCGCAGCGATTGAGTATGTCGAATTGACCGATATTTTGGAACGTGTCCCCGATGATGAAACGCCATTGATTGTGTTGTTCGATGGTGTGACCGATGTTCGTAATTTCGGGGCTATTGCTCGTTCGGCCGAGTGTGCGGGAGCGCACGGACTCATTACGCCACTCAAAAATTCTGCCCCTGTCAATGCCGAAGCCATTCGTTCATCGGCAGGCGCGTTGGCGGCAATTCCGGTGTGTCGGGTGGGGTCGATCCGCAATACGCTCAAACAGTTGCAGGTCGAAGGCTATCAGGTGGTGGCTGCGACTGAGAAGAGTCGCAAGTTGCTCTATGATGCCGATTTTCGTAAGCCTACGGTGCTTGTGATGGGAGCTGAGGATACGGGTATCTCGAAAGAGGTGTTGAAGATGTGTGATGAGCAGTTGGCAATTCCGCTGATTGGCCACATTGAGTCGTTGAATGTGTCGGCCGCCGCAGCCGTGATGCTCTTTGAAGTTGTGCGGCAACGAATTGGACAATAAATAGAATCTCAATATGTTGAAAGCTGTCGAATACCTTAAAAAATTGCGCAGTGACCTTTTTGTTGTCGTGCGCGAGCATCCGGTCGAATTGGGACTGTTGCTCTATCTGTCGGTTCGGCTGCTGATTGTTTACGAGCGGCCGAATTGCTCCATAGAACAAACCCCCGAACTCTTTTGGGGGTGGGTCTTCGCAGTCTTGGCTTATGCTGTCAATACGGCTGTGGGGCATGGCGTGTGGCGCAAAGTTTACTATGTGTCTTGGTTGCCGATCATTCCGTTGTCGATGCTTTCCGGCTTGGGGGTTTGGATACAAACTTCATCGGGACTGATTACGGGGTTGATTCTTACTCCGGTGCTCTTCGTGTTGTGTCATTGGGCAGTCGATAACCGCCGCTTTGTCTTTGATGGGGTGATCTACCTGCGAGCAGGAGTACTCTCGCTGCTCCTTTCAAACCTTACTTTCGGACTTTTGTTGGCGATTCTCTACTCGGCAGCCTATATCTTCGGATTCGAAGGTGTGTGGTTGGAACATACAACGATCTGGTTGTCTGTGGTTACTGAGGTTCTTGTTGTGCCGTTACTCTTTATGATTGCGGTTGATCGTCAGCAAGGGGCTGAATTTGAGGGTGGGCGTGCATTTTCCGCGATGCTCTATTATGTCATGACACCGGCCTTGCTGATCTATATGTCGATCTTTGCGCTTTATATTGTCAAAATATTGGTGCTGTGGTCTTTGCCGCGTGGGGGAGTCGCCTATATGGTCTTTGGCCTTACGATCTTTGCCTTTTTGCTTCATGCGATGCGTCAACTCCTTTCGGTGAAACGCTATGTTTGGTTTTTCGATCGGTTGGGTCTCTTTCTGTTGCCTTTTATCGTGCTGTTCTGGGCGGGTGCAATACGCCGTGTCGGAGAATACGGATTGACCGAACCGCGGGTCTACTTATTGGCGTGTGGGGTTGTTATGTCGGTCGGAGCGATGCTTTTCCTCTCAAAACGTTATGGCCGTTATTTGGTACTCTCCATTTTTGCCTTTGTGCTCTTTGCCGCGCTCGCCTATGTGCCGCAGTTACATCCGGAGACGTTATCCCAAACGGTGCAACCGCAGGAGTGCGCAAGAGAACGAGAGTCTATATTTTTAGATCGCGCGGCTACCTCTGAAATCTACTCCTTCAACCACGATACCCTGCGACTCTATCCCGATCAACCGCGCCTGCGTTTTGAAATCTCGGCCGCGGAACTGCTTGCTCACCAACTCCGAGCGATTGGGAAGAATGAGTCGCAAATTCCCGATTTGACCGATGAAGAGCAACAGCGTATGATGTCTTTCCGAACGGATTCTCTGACAATTACTTTTTCGTTTATGGGCTTGAAACCGGTTGATTCTCTTTCGTATAGAATTGCGAGTTTAGAGGTTCAATGCGTTGTAATGGAGCGATGATTCATCCGGTTTTAGGTGAGATCGAGTGTGTGCGCTCTCTGCGTGCACGGCGTGTGACGATCAGCGTGCGCGCAGCAGGACGGGTACGATTGACCCTTCCGCGTGGGGTTGCTGAAAAACAGGCTCTCGAATTTCTCGAATCGAAGGTGGATTGGATTCGAGCGGCACGTGAGCGAATTGCCCAACGTCAAGCTGCGTTGCCCCCGAAACTTTCGCCCGAAGCACAAAAAGCATATATCGAGAGATTGCGATGTGCCGCAAAAGACGACCTTCCGGCTCGTGCAGCGCGTCTTGCGGCACAGACTGGGCTCCGTTATGAGAAACTTGCGATTCGTGCGGCGCGTACCAAGTGGGGGAGTTGTAGTTCGCGCAATCATATCTCATTGAGCCTCTTTCTGATGACTTTGCCCGAACACCTGCGCGATTTTGTGATCCTTCATGAACTTTGTCATACGATACACCACAACCATTCGCTCCGTTTTCATGCTCTTTTGGATCAATTGGTTGCGGGACAGGAACGAGCCTTGAATCGAGAATTGAGAACCTACGCGATTCGAAGTTAAAAATTGGGCTGCACGGTCGGTTGTTCGTACAGCCCAATGCGGTTTAATTTCGGATGGCCATTGCCGCCTTCTCTTGTTTCCAGGTGGTAGCACAGAAGATCATGGCTAATATGCTTGCCACTACAAACATCCAAAAGGTGAACGACCAACCCATCGTGTCGGCCATCGTACCCATGACAATCTTTGCCAGAATGGCATCGCCCAGCAGATACCCGAATAATCCGACAAACCCGGCAGCCGTTCCGGCTGCATTCTTCGGCACGAGATTCAAGGCTTGAATGCCGATCAGTGCCACAGGGCCGTAGATACAGAATCCGATCTCGATGAGTGCCACATAGACAATCGTGCGACAGATCGCTGCCGGATCGCCACCGAATGTCGTCACGATGAGTTGTGCTACATCGGCTGCCTTCCAGTAGAGCAATATGCCGAAGATCACCAGCAACATGTAGAGCACGTTGGCCGGAGCGCAGCGGCCTTTGAAGAATTTGGCCGAGATCCAACCGCAGATGATCGTCCCCGGCACGCCGGCATAGTTGTGCAGCGAGAAGGCGAGGTTGCTCTGGTCGGAGTCCATAATCTGCATCTCTTGCAGATAAGTCGGAGCCCAATCACCGATTCCATAGCGCACTAAATAGACGAATGCATTGGCTAATGCGATGAGCCAAAGCATTTTGTTCTTGAAGACGTAGTCGACAAAGAGTCGTTTGAAAGGAATTTTATTCTCCTCGCCTTTGGCGGCCTTCTTGCTCGAATAGTCGTTGCGATACTCCTCGACAGGTGGCAATCCGCAGGCGCGTGGGGTATCGCGAATCGCCCACCAGCAGAATCCGGCGAGCAACAACGCCACGCAACTCGGAAAGATGAAGGCCGCGCGCCATGTCTCGCCGATCCCCAACCATGCAAACAACATCACGCCGGCTGTGACCAAAAGTCCCAGCGAACCGCTGCCGATGGTGTGCGAGGTGTTCCATACCGACATTTTGAAACTGCGCTCATTTTGCGAAAACCAATGCGCCATGATGCGGCCGCACGGAGGCCAGCCCATGCCCGAAAGCCAACCGACGAAAAGCATCAGGGTGAAGATAATCACCACGTTGGTACTCATACTGGTTGTGCTGTACGGAATCAATCCGGTGGCAATCATCAGCAACGATGAGAGTATCAATCCGATGACCAAGAATTTTCGGGCATCCGATCGGTCGGAGATGCTGCCCATGATGAATTTGCTGAAAGCGTATGCGATAGAGATTGCCGATCCGGCAATGCCGACGCTGGCTTTGTCGAGCAGCCCTGATTCGATCATCCCCGGTGCGGCGAGCGACAGGTTTTTGCGCACGAGATAGTAGGCTGCATAACCGAAGAATGCGCCGAGGAAAACCTTCAAGCGCATGCGTTTGTATTCGCGGTCTACTTTGTCTGGCGACACTTGGGTTTTTGCCACCTGTGGTTCAAAGAAGTTTGACATGGTGTTCGTAATTTTTTAGCGGAGAGAGGCGCGTGGCCACTCTATGGATTG
Organism: uncultured Alistipes sp.; assembly: GCA_964404645.1. Taxonomy (GTDB): domain Bacteria; phylum Bacteroidota; class Bacteroidia; order Bacteroidales; family Rikenellaceae; genus Alistipes. Next base: position 23,070 of record CAYOKU010000004.1, on the reverse strand, counting down.
AAAAACTCCGGCCGCAAAGCCGCAGCCGGAGTTTTGTTCGGGCTTTTATGCCTCAAAGATATAACTTTTTGCTGTATTGGTGAAACTCTCCACCTGAGCATCGATCCACGATTGATCTTTTCCTAACTCTTTGGCCATAAGGGCAGCCACCTTTGGCGCAGCGTTCATCGCCTCCCGAGCATCGACAAAAAGCAGCCGTACACGGCGTGCCAACACATCCTCGACCGATACAGCCATCTCCTCACGCACGGCCCACAGCACTTCGGCCATCGTGTACCCATACTTCGGTGAGAGCTTTTCGCTCAAAGTCTGATCGTGTCGCAGGAGGTCGAGAATTTTTGGCTCATCCGCGCCGTAGACATACATGTGGTTCGTGAGGTCGGGATTCTTGCGGTAACCGTGTATGTGAAACTTTTTAGTGACACATTTGCGCGAGGGTTGTTCGCTCACCTCGATTGCTTTGTTGACTGTATCTTCGGCCATCAATCGATACGAAGTCCATTTGCCGCCTGTGATTGTGACCAATCCGTTCTCCGAAACGATTACTTTGTGGCTTCGTGAGATCTCTTTGGTGTTTTTGCCCTCCTTTTTGGGCGCAGCCAATGGCCGCTGTCCGGCGAATACCGAAAGGATATCTTTATAGGTGGGCGCGGGGTTCATGTAGAGCCCAGCTGTGCCCAAGATGAAGTCAATCTCCTCTTTGAGCGGTCGCGGCTCCTCTTCGGCGGTCGGCCGCACGATATCGGTTGTGCCGACAACTACTTTGTCGTGCCAAGGTACGGCGAAGAGAACTCGGCCGTCCGAGGTCTTCGGAACCATGATCGCATAGTCACTCTGCAAGAATTTCATGTCGAGCACCAGATGTACGCCTTGGCTCGGTGTCACCATTTTGGAGTGATCGGGGCTATCCATGTGCATGATATCGTCCACAAAACAACCGGCCGCATTGACCACGCTTCGCGCATGCAGCGTATAGGTTTCGCCCGAAAGATTATCGACACATTTTACGCCAGCGACCTTTCCTCGCTGATCGTGCAAAATACCGGTGACCGTCACTTGATTGGCTACCGTGCCGCCGTTTTCGACACATGTTTGTGCCAAATTGATCGCCATACGCGAATCATCGAACTGACCGTCGTGGTAAACAACGCCCCCTTTCAACCCCTTCTCTACCGAGGTGGGAATGTATTTCATCACCTTTTTGGCCGAAATAAATTTTGACCGGCCGTATCCGAATCCGAACGAAAGCAGGTCGTAGAAAGTCAATCCGCAGAAGTAGAGGAAGTTATCCCAATAACGGTAGTTTGATATAACAAAGGCTTGATCTTTAACAAGATGCGGTGCATTTGCCTTCATGCGGCCACGCTCACGCAGGGCTTCGAGTACCAGCATGACATCGCCTTTTTGGAGATAACGTACACCCCCGTGCACGAGTTTGGTTGAGCGGCTCGATGTGCATTTGGCAAAATCGGTCTTTTCGAGACAGGCCACGCTCATGCCGCGTGTGGCAGCATCGACAGCAACGCCGAGTCCTGTGGCTCCGCCGCCGACAACGACGATGTCCCAGATCTTTTTCTCATCGGAGAGTTTCTTGATTTGTGCGGATCTTTCCATTTTTGGGTTTTATATTTATATTGTATTGTTTCGTTTCGCAACAAAAGTACAGATGTTTTTTTGTATTTCAAAATAAAAGATATTTTATTTCAAAGTATCACCTCTCTTTTTGTACTTTTTAAGGTCGCTCTATTTTCCGGTCATGGAAATGATGCGTATCAGAATTATTTTTTGTATCTTGCATCATAAAATATCGAATAACATCAAAAATTCACTTCTATGAGTAAATCTGGCGAGGAACAGCTTTTAAGTCTTCCGGAACGTCATAACCGGATTCTGGCCATGTTGCAACAAAACGGATCAATTTCGGTGGTACAACTTGCCGAGTTGTTCAAAGTGTCGGAGGTGACGATCCGAAAGGATCTCTCTTTTCTTGAACAGCAGAAGAGGCTTTACCGGACGCACGGTAGCGCGATCTTGATTAGCCCCTATATCAGCGATCGGCATGTCAACGAGAAGGAGAAGAAAAATGTAGCGGAGAAGCGGGCAATTGGTGCGGCGGCGGCTGCGCTGATCGAAAAAGATGACTCAATCATCATTGCTTCCGGTACTACAATGGCTTTTTTGGCACGTGAAATTAAGCCCGAAGGACGTTTGACTGTTATTACGGCTGCTGTGCCTGTGACGCAGATTCTGTCGCAGAATGCCGGTATTGACGTAATTCAGTTAGGGGGTATTACGCGCAGCAGTTCGGTTTCGGTGGTGGGGCCTTTTGCCGAACGTATGTTGCGGAGTTTCAATTGCAGCAAATTGTTTGTGGGGGTCGATGGTGTGGATTTGCAGTGTGGCCTGACTACCACCAATATGCTCGAAGCCAACCTGAATAGCGCGATGATTGATGCCGCCCAAAAGGTGATTGTGCTGGCAGACTCTTCAAAATTCGGAAGACGAGGATTGAGCAAAATCTGTGATCTTGATGCTGTTGACCGGATTATCACCGATAGTGCCATTCAGCCACACTACCTCGATCAGTTGCGTGAGCGGGGCATTGAGGTGACTGTTGTAGAGTAAAATGGAGGCAATCTCAAAAAAAAAGGCTGCACAGATTGATCTTCGTGCAGCCCTTTTTCTTGCGTTTTGAGCCATCTATTTCAGCATGGCTTGTAGCCGTTCGGGGTAGTCGGTGGTGATGTAGTCGACCCCCTGACCAATGAAATATTCGAGATCAGCCGGCTCATCAACCGTCCAGACGTTGACCTCCAAGCCGAGTTTATGAGCTTGCTCGATCCATTCGGGGTGTTTGCGTAACACATCCATCGAGTAGTCGATGCCAGTTAGGCCTAACTTCTTGATGCTCTTGGGAGAAAGATCCCCGTTTAGATAGAAGATGCGACCATCGGGCAGCAGTTTGTGAAAGGCCAGACAGGCATTGATCGAGAAAGCGATGATGTCGGTGCGCCCCAGCAGGTCGTATTTTTCGAGTGCTTTGACAATTTTGGCGGCAGCAAGATCCTCCCGTTTGAGGTTCGAGAGCGATTTCATCTCCAAAACCAATCGCGTGTTGGGTTTCGAGGCGACCAATTTCAAGTAGGCATCGAGCGTTGGGATATTTTCCCCGTTAGGCAGCACAATGGCGGTGATCTCTTTGAGTGTAGATTGCTCCATGTTGATCTCCGTACCTTTATAAATGCGGTCGTGATTGACGACCAGTTTGTCGTCCGCGGTGAGCCATACGTCCATCTCAGAGCCGAAGGCCCCGATCGAATCTGCCTTTGAAAACGAAGCAAGCGAGTTTTGCGCCGATTGGGGGGGGGGGGCTATCCAATAACCACGGTGGGCGATCACTTTGGGCTGTGCAGCAATGGCCGATCCGGCAAAGAGCAGGGATGCGGCAGCGAGAATAATGGTTTGTTTCATATAGCTATTTTTTATAAGTTGGTTGCTTTTGAAACGAAAGCTCTGCAAAGTTAATAAACAAATTTGGATCTGCAAATCGGATTTACTGCTGTTTTTTTGCTTCGAATTGATTTTCCTGTAAAATTCATGGCTTTGCGCTGAAAATGTAGGTTTTTCGGTACTGTGTGCTGATATTTAAATTTTTTTTTATAATTTCGTATAAGATCTGCTTATCATCATACTTAAAAACATACGAAGCTATGCAAGAAAAGGTTATTAAAAAATTCAAGGAGCTCTACGGTGAGGGTGCTATTCTGTTCGCATCGCCCGGACGTATCAACCTTATCGGAGAACATACCGATTATAATGGAGGATTTGTCTTCCCCGGTGCTGTTGATAAAGGTATTGTTGCGGCCATCAAACCTAACGGAACCGACAAAGTGCGGGCATATGCACTTGATCTGGGAGAAGAGGCTGTTTTCGGTTTGACCGAAGCCGATAAACCGGCTCAGTCATGGGCCTGCTACCTCTTTGGCGTTTGTCGCGAGGTACAGAAACGCGGAGGCTCAGTCCAAGGTTTCGATACGGTATTTGCAGGTGATGTGCCTCTTGGTGCCGGGATGTCTTCGTCGGCGGCGTTGGAGTCCACCTATGCTTTTGCCATGAATGACCTCTACAACGAGAACCGTATCGACAAGTTCGAGTTGGCGCGTATCGGTCAGTCTACAGAACATAACTATTGCGGCGTGAACTGTGGAATCATGGATCAATTCGCTTCGGTCTTCGGTAAAAAGGGATGCCTGATGCGTTTGGACTGCCGTTCGATGGAGTTTCAATATTTTCCGTTCGATCCCAAGGGCTATAAATTGGTCTTGCTGGATTCACGTGTGAAACACGAATTGGTCGGATCGCCTTACAACGATCGTCGTAAGTCGTGTGAACGGGTGGCGAAGGTCTTGGGTCAAGAGTTTCTGCGTGGCGCGACCATGGCTCAATTGGAGGCTGTCAAAGGCGAGATTTCCGAGGAAGATTACAAGCGTGCGCGTTATGTGATCGGAGAGGAGCAGCGCGTGCTCGATGTTTGTGCAGCCCTTGAAAAAGGTGACTACGAAACGGTTGGTGCTCGGATGTATGAAACGCATTGGGGAATGTCGAAAGATTACGAAGTGTCGTGTGAAGAGCTTGATTTTCTGGCATCTGTGGCGAAGGAGTGTGGCGTTGCCGGCTCGCGAATCATGGGTGGCGGCTTTGGTGGTTGCACGATCAATTTGGTAAAAAACGATCGTTACGATTCGTTTATCGCTGTGGCTAAGCAGCAGTTTGCCGCTAAATACGGCCACGAACCCAAGGTGTACGATGTTGTTATTTCGGATGGTTCTCGCCGTTTGTAATCCCTCTATGGAGTAGCACGAAAAAGGGATGCACATTGCATCCCTTTTTTATAAGATCTTTTGTAGCATGATCTCATCGCAATATCCCTCCGATCTCCATATCCAATCGCGTTTTAGGCCACAATCGACAAATCCTGCGTTGCGAAAGAGTTGTAAACTTGCAGGGTTGTCGCTGCATACGCCACACCAAAGTTGGTGTAATCCGAGAACCTCGCGTGCATATTGGCAGAGGGTAGCAAGGGCATCGGCGGCATAGCCTTTTCGGCGATGGTTGAGGCCGTGAATCAAGATACCCAATCCTGCACGGCGGTTTATGGGGTCCAATTCGAAGAGATCCAACGCGCCGACCACCACTTCGTTGTGAGTTTCTATCACCAATCGTTGTTGGCGGCTCTGAAAAATATCGAACGACTGCTCCTCGATGAAACGCTCAATCTGGTTCAGCGAAAATGGCGCAAGCGTCCCACTTACCGACCAGTTTACGGTGTCGTTCTCCCAACCGTACATTGCATCGGCATCGCGTGGTTCCAAGGCACGCAATCGCGTGAGAGCCCCTTCCAGATTCATATTGATGGTGCGGATTCCTTAGAGCAATCCGATGATTTTATTGCGGATTAACATCGCTACACCCCATGCGTTTGCACTTTCGGTCATCTTTGACAGGCGGAATTTTGTATCCTTGTAGACGAGGTTGAGCGAATATTTGTTGGTGGCTGATTTGAGCGGTAACATAATGTAATCGCCTGCTGCTGCAAGATTTCCACCGACAATCACAGTTTCGGGATTGAACGTATTGATGAGGAAAGCCACCGCCTTACCGACCTTTTCGCCGGCCTCTTCGATCAGCTCGATCGACAAGTTATCATCGTTCTTGGCTGCTGCGATGATGTCGTCTATGTGGATAGTCTTCTGCTGATCGTATTTCTCTTTAAGAATGGTGTTGACCCCTTTCTCGATCAGTCGGCACATCTTCTCTTCGAGGGCAATACCTGAAACTTCGGTCTCCAAACACCCTTTTTTGCCGCACGAGCAGATGATCTCGTTGTCGAAGAAGGGAATGTGTCCGAATTCGCCGGCGAAACCACTTTTGCCGTAGTAGAGTTGACCATCGACCACAATGCCGATTGCCACACCTCGACCCATGTGCAGGTAGAGTACGTTACTTTCGTCTTTTGATTTACCGGTTGTGTACTCTGCATAGCAGCGAGCACGGGTATCGTTTTCGAGCAGCACGCGGATGCCTACTCGCTCCTCCAACAGGTCGCGTAGCGACTGTTCACTCGAAGTGAAGTATTTGTAGCTGCGACCGGTTTCCGAATTAACACGTCCGGTCATACAGACGCCGAGTCCCAGAATTTTACCGCGGTCGATTCCGCAGTGAGCGATAAATTGTTCGATATTGGCACAAATCCGCTCGATGCATTGTGGGCGGTCGAGTAACTCGAAGGTGAAATCGTTCTCCTCCTTGATGATGTTATTTTGCAGGTCGGTAATCATGAACCGCATGTTGTCGCGGCCGACATTGACGCCGGCAAAATAGATGGCCGAATTGGCAAGTCCGAAGATGTTAGGACGGCGTCCGCCCGGCGTTTCCACCTTACCCAGATCGGTGACTATGTTCTCGTCAACGAGTTCTTGTACAAGTTTGGTGATCGTCGGCACGCTGATATGTAGCTCTTTGGTGAGCTCCGAAAGGGTGCATTCGCCGTTGACAGCCATATGTGCGATGATATTTCGCTTGATGATGCTGTTTTTGTGTGAAATGCCTTTCAGGTTGTCGTCTTCGTGCTTGTTGAAAAATTCAGTGAGTGATGTCATTTCTGAGTGCTCATTTTTTAACTAACTGCGCAAAAATAATATTTTTATTTAAGAATTGCAATAAGTTATTAATAAAATTTAATAAATTTTATCTTTGTGAGGTTAAAATAAAATGCAACACTCTTGTTATTAGAGTGTTGCATTTTTAATTTTAATAGATATATTACAGTGTCGATTTCGATTCGACAGTAACATCGGTGTTGACCTTACGAATCAAGCCTTGGAGTACTGCGCCGGGGCCTAATTCTGTGAATTCATCGACCCCATCTGCGAGCATATTTTTGACGATATAGGTCCAACGCACGGGGGCGGTAAGCTGTGCGATGAGGTTAGCTTTGATGGCTGCGGGATCGGTGTAGGGTTTTGCATCGACATTCTGGTAGATGGGGCATACTGGCGTTTGGAACGGAGCCTCGCTGATAGCCTTTTCCAACTCCTGTTTGGCCGGTTCCATGAGTGGTGAATGGAATGCACCGCCGACAGGTAGGCGCAGCGCACGACGAGCTCCGGCCGCTTTTGCTTTTTCGCAAGCGGCCTCAACTGCCTCGACTGCTCCAGAGATTACCAACTGCCCCGGACAGTTATAGTTTGCGGCTACGACAACGCCCTCGGTTTCGTTGCAGATCTGCTCCACGGCCGAATCTTCAAGTCCGAGAATGGCGGCCATCGTGCCTGGTTGCGCTTCGCAGCAGGCCTGCATGGCCAATGCACGTTTCGACACAAGTCTCAGACCATCCTCGAACGAGAGGGCTCCGGCAACAACCAATGCCGAGAATTCGCCCAGCGAGTGGCCGGCAGCGGCATCGGGTTTCACACCGAGAGCCTTGGCCATGATGACCGAGTGCAGGAAGACGGCCGGTTGAGTCACTTTGGTCTGCTTCAACTCTTCGTCTGTGCCGGCGAACATGATGTCGGTGATGCGGAAGCCGAGGATCTCGTTGGCCTTCTCGAAAAGTTCTTTGGCTGCGGGAACGTTGTCGTAGAGGTCTTTACCCATGCCGACAGCCTGAGCACCCTGACCGGGGAATACATATGCGTGTTTCATCTTTTTCTAAAATTTATTTTGTTAGCGTGGGCAAATATATGAATTTATTTCATAACTTTGCAACGCAATGGTTCGCAAAAGAAGCTGGCATGCTTCTGCGCGATGAAATGGGAATGCCGTGTAAATCGGCAGCAGTTCCCGCTGCTGTAAGTTCCGTCTGTTGTCGCAACACTCATTAAGCCACTGAATTTCGATTCGGGAAGGCGTTGCGGCAGGAATGAGCCAGAAGACCTGCCTTGCAACTTCCTATGGGAAGAGATCTTTTTTTCGAGGGCATCTGCGGCGAACGGAGCATCGGACGGTGGGCAAGCTTATAAAAGCCGTGCGTTTGAGAGCAAGGAACATCCATAACAAGGGGCAAAAACCCATTTGAAGGATGCCAGATGAGATGCAGCAACTGTTTTAATCGAGTTGGTTGCCACGAAAAAAGATTCGACCAAGCGGAAGTTTGAGTCGATTTATTTTTTTATATATGTATAACTCAACAAATGCAACGATGAAAAAACTTTTCTATTATTTATTTATTGCGGCGGCTTTTGCCTTTGCCGCTTGTTCCGAGGATGATGACAATGCCGGAAAAGAGAAATTCAACGGCACGATTGTTTCGTTCGAGTCGGGCGAAGCAATGACCGATATCGGTGGTAATCCTGTCGCGCTGAAAGAGTTGTCTATCGTAGGCGGTTCTGCTGCGGCATCGCACCGGCAGGTCTTGTTTGCCAAAGGAGAGCCTTTTACCTCATTGGAAGATCCCAAAAAGAAGAGCTATGATGGCTATCTTTGCTCGACTGCCGACCAGAAAATGTGGTTCGGGTCCTTCTTCATTGCCAATGAGAACAACTCCAATTATGGCGATTTTTGGGCGGGTTTCGCTCTGACTGCGAACTACGGAATGACCGCAACGACACTCGACTACAAAAACCAGTTTACGGTCTGGGCGCAAGGTGGAGCAGAAAAGAGTAAAAACTGTGCCATTGTTTACCTTGCTTCCTACATGGGCGTTTATGCAACACCGACCATTGATTTTACCGAAGCGGTGAAGATAGACCATCTCTACCTTGCCAATACGGCCATTACGGCCACTTATACTCCAACGGTAGTTACCGAAGCTGAGTACTATTATAAGGCCATCGTTATCGGATCGAACAATGGAACCGAAACCGGTCGTGTGGAGTGTGTCTTGATCAACGGCAAGCAGAAAGTGAACGATTGGGTCAAGGTGGATCTTTCGAAGCTTGGCGTGGTTGATTGTCTGAAATTCGATGCTGATTCGAATGAGAAAAATAGTTACGGACTTTTAGCTCCGACCTACTTTGCGCTGGATAAGATCGCTTTTCATGCCGCGCAATAACCGATAATTTTGAGCTTGCCTGTTTAGAGATTAGTTTGCTCAAAAGAGAACCCGTAGGGCCTGCCATGCCTTACGGGTTCTTTGTTGCCGTTCTATTCCGGCCTGATTGTGCGGATTATTTCGAGATCAGATTCTCTTTCTCGATATCCTTGAAGTAACGGTACGTGCCGACTTTCAGCTCCGAAGTAGCTGCATCATCGCATACCACGATTCCGTGCGGGTGTACCTGCATGGCCGTGATGGTGCATACGTGCGAATAAGCTCCTTCGACACACTGTTGCAAGGCGCGTGCTTTCTTGTGGCCGAGAGCCAAGATCAGCACCTGTTTCGAATCGAGCACCGTGGCAACACCCACCGACATTGCGCATTTGGGGACTTTGTTGACATCATTGTCGAAGAAACGCGAATTGACAACCAACGTATCGTAGGTCAGAGTCTTGACACGTGTGCGCGAGTTGAGTGACGAGAACGGCTCGTTGAAGGCCAAGTGTCCATCTTCGCCAACACCTCCCAAGAAGAGGTCGATGCCGCCGGCACGGCGAATGCGCTCCTCGTATTCGGCACACTCTTTCTGCAAATCGGGAGCGTTACCGTTGAGAATATTGACATTCTTCGGATCTACGTCTACGTGTTTGAAGAAGTTCTCCCGCATGAACGAGTGGTAGCTTTCGGGATGCTCTTCGGGTAGGCCGACATATTCATCCATGTTGAACGTGATGACGTTTTTGAACGATATCTCACCGGCTTTGTAACGGCGAATCAGCTCCTTGTAGGTTCCGATCGGTGTAGAACCGGTTGGCAATCCCAATACGAACGGTTCGGAGGTTTGAGCCGCTTTGGCCTTGATTTGCTTGATGATGTAATCAGCAGCCCACTGTGCAGCCTGCTCTTGTGTCTGTTCGATGATAAGTCGCATCTTTCTGAGAGTTAGTTTATATAATTTGTAAATCGTTAAAACATCTTGACGAAGACCTCGATTGCCTGATATTCGGCCATACCGAGTTGGTCGTACATCCGAGCGGTATTCTGCGTGCGCTCCTCGGCGCGCTGCCAGAACTCACGCGGGTCGTCACCCGGGAAAGGCATGATATCCTTCTGCGAGAGGTGGCGGTAGATGGCGTGTCGTTTCATAATCAGCTCATCGGGTGACAAAGGTACGGCCATATCAACCATGCCCAGATCCCACTCCATCCAAGCTCCGCGATAGAGCCAGAGATGGCAGTTTTTGAGCCATTCATCGTTTTTGACCACCTCTAATGCGCCTAATACGGCCTCCATGCAGGTGCGGTGCGTTCCGTGCGGATCGGCTAAGTCGCCAGCCGCATAGATCTGATCGGGTTGAATCTCGCGCAACAGTTTGACGATGATTTCAATGTCTTGCTCCGAGAGTACCCCTTTCTTGATACCTCCCGTTTCGTAGAACGGCAGGTTGAGGAAGTGGGCGTTGGTGTCGGGGTTTAAACCGAACGAGCGTACTGCGGCGCGAGCCTCTGCGCGGCGGATCGACCCTTTGATGTCGAGCAATGCGCGCGGTTCAGGCTCTCCCTTTCGTTTGCTGGCGATGATCTTTTCGACCTCACCGTAACGGTCGCCATAACCCAATTCGCGAACGGTGTCGAGGTTCTGCAATACCACATCATCATGAACGGCCACATTGCCCGATGTTTCATAGGCGACATGTACGTCGTGACCTTGTTGTACGAGTCGAATAAACGTTCCACCCATCGAGATCACATCGTCATCGGGGTGCGGTGAGAAGATGATTGCTCGCTTCGGAAAGGGGTTTGACGGTACGGGGCGTGTCGTGTCATCGGCGTTGGGCTTTCCGCCCGGCCAACCCGTAATGGTGTGTTGCAGATCGTTGAATACGTCGATATTGATCTGGTCGTATGTACGTCCCTGTTCGAGCAGTTCGCCCAACGAATTTTCGATGTAATCTTTATAGGTGAGTTTCAGAATCGGTTTTTTTACCACGCCGCAGAGCCAAACGACCGCCTTGCGGACAAATTTTGGAGTCCAATTGCAGGGGCCTACCAGCCACGGTGTCTGTTCGCGTGTAAGTAGTTGTGCCGCATTTTCATCAATGATAACCTCGATGTTGGCATGTGCTTGCAGGTGCGATGCCGGAACATGTGCTGTCACCTCACCCTCGACTACGCGCTGGATGATCTGCGCCTTCTCTTCGCCCCAAGCCATCAGGATAATTTTTTCGGCGCGCATGATCGTGTCAATACCCATCGTGATGGCCATCTTCGGCGTATTTTCTAATCCGAAGAAGGCTCCCGATTGAATTTTGCGCGTGTTGTAGGTCAACTGTACCAGACGGGTACGTGAACGGGAGTACGACCCCGGCTCGTTGAATCCGATCTGGCCGTCTTCACCCACGCCGATAATCATCAGATCGATATGGCGCACGGCATGATCGTACGATGCGCAGTACTCCGAAATCTTATCCTCGGAGATCGTACCGTCGGGAATATGGATATTCTCCGGCAGGATGTCGATGTGGTTTAGAAACTCTTCGTGAATTCGGAAGTTACGGCTCTGCTGCTCCGAGGCTTTGATCGGGTAGAATTCATCGAGAGAGTAGACGGCCACGTTTTTGAACGAGATCGCCCCTTCGAGATGTCGCTTGACCAATTCGCGGTAGAGCCCCAGCGGCGTGCGGCCGGTGGTCAACCCCAGTACGAATGGTTGCGACTCTTCGTAGACGGCATTCGAACAGTGAGTGTCGTTGTAGTTGCGAATAGCCTTGATGATCGAATCGGCTACATATTGCACGCCGTCGTATTCGTTGTCATAGACCTGCGTACGAATGCGTTCGTAGCGATGGATGATGTCCCGAGGAGCCGATTCACGAATCAGTCCTCCGTCTTTTGGAAGTGAATACTTGTTGTTCATGATTTTATTTAATTTTCAAATTCGATACTGTCGAAAAATTCGGGGCGGTGGAAGTCGGGCTTTTCAGTCCGTATCGGTCGCCACGAAAGGAAGTGGGGGTGCGAGAGTTTATCTCCGCATTTAAAAAGGTTGCTCTCTGCCTTGACTCCGCTCCAATCTGTCAGGTTGTGGCGGAATAGTGCCGTTGCCGGAATAGCGAGTGTCATAGACCAACGGTTGTCGCCCTCCTGCTCCTCAAAGGGTATTGCCGGTAGCGATGGTGTGCGGTGTACGGTGTCGATCACCGTCTGTGAGGCGTGCTCTACCCCCTCGTTGCGCGAGATGCGATAGGCCAACAGCATGCGACCGATGCAGGTGGTTTCGAAGTTGTAGTAACCGCCGCGGTCGGGCGCGATAAAAAACTCCACACACGAATCTGTCCAGACCTCACCGTTGTCGGTCGTGACTCGTGCCGCCGTGTAACGCTCCTCGACTTCAAATCGCAACATGAGTAGGGCTCCGGTGTGGAACATACGAAACGAGACACGAGGGGCATAAGGAAACTCCTTCGGCCAATTGCAACAGGCGATAGGGGTTGCTTCAAGCGTGTCGAAGATTTGAGCTACGGCTGTCGAATCCTCCGTGTTGACGGCTATTTTGCGAATTTTCATGACTTGATCTACTATTTGGCTGCTATTTCACGAACGATGCGACACATGGTGTCGTATTGCTCCTCCATACTCTGTAATAATTTGTATTGTGCATGGGTGCGTACGAGGTTGTGTCCTTCGTATTTGATTTTATAATAGGTGTCGCCGTTGATGTAATCCATCAAAAAGCGCAATACCTGTTCAAAGGTGATGTAACGAGCCGAGAATGCCAAATGGTCGATCTCTGCCTTTGTTAATTGGTGGGCACGTTGCGAGAGATAGCCTTCGGTGTAGGCGCGAAACATCTCGATCGAGAGCCCGACACGCGAGAGATCCTTGTCGTCCTCATCTCCCGTATTGGCATAAGAGCGGATTGCATCGCCAAAGTCGTTGAGCGATGTGGAGTTCATCACCGTATCAAGGTCGATTGCACAGAGTACTTCGCCCTTGCGGTCGAATAGTATGTTGTTGATTTTTGTGTCGTTGTGCGTAACTCGTGTCGGGATCGTACCGTTTTCGACCAAGGACCAAAAATCGAGCATTTCGCCGCGACGTGACTCGATCCAGCCGATCTCGCTTGCCAATTTGCCCTTCCGTCCGGCGGCATCGCGAGCCAACGCCTCGTCCCATTGCACGAAACGGTGACGGATATTGTGAAAGCCCTTGATCGTTTCGGCCAGCGGTTCGGTGAAGTCGGCTAACTGAGCCTGGAATTTACCGATGCCCTCGCCCCCTTTGCGTGCCAATTCGGGCGAGTCGGCTTTGTTGTATGCCGTGGTGTTGTCGATGAAGAGGCTAACCGCCCAATATTCGCCTTGCGGGTCGATGTGATAGAGCTTGCCGTCGTGTGTGGTGACCACCGTCATCACCTCCCGCATGGGATCGCCTCCGGCGGCAATCACGCCGCGGCGGATGTGCTCGGTAACTTTGCGGATATTCTCCATCATGGCCGGAACATCGGGAAAGATCGCCTTGTTCTTGCGTTGCAGAATGTAGTCCGGCGTAGCCCCTTCGGTGTGGATGATGAATGTATCGTTGATAAATCCTTCACCGAGCGACTCGATTGATGCGATGCTGCCTTCGAGGGCAAAATGTGCGGCTATTTGCGGTAAATCGGCTTTCATGATTGCGGTTTAGTTGGTTAAAGTGTGTACGTCGAATGGAACTTCAAAGTTACATCAAAGAACGCAAATATCCAACCGGAAAGTATGAAAAAACCCTACTGTTTTTGCAGCAGGGTTTTTGGAGGGGTTAATCGACTGGATCTACGATCGTAAATTTCACTTCGTGGACCTGTGTTGCAGAGTGTCCTTGGTAGTTGCCGTTTGATACGACAAATGTCGCCGTGTAACTTCCGGGTTTGGTGTATTTGGCCGAATAGGTATTCAGATCATCGGCTACACCTTTGATGTTGATTCCCGTGTCGGGTGCGATTCTGTTGAGCGACATCGGTTGTGTGAAAGCCCACTGCGCCACCGGAGAGGGCATACCTGCTGCACCGGCATTGAATCCTTGAAAGACGATCTGTGCGGATGTATTCGATCCCGATTGTCCCTGAAATTTGAGGTTGCCGTTACCCGATGCATTGTGAATATAAGGGTTGGAGGTGTGCAACGTTGCCAACGAGAAGGAGATAAACGAGAAACTGGAATAGGTGTAAACCTGCGGATCGTATCCCTTGAATTTGACCGTCAGTTTCGGGATGTTGATCTGATAGCTGCGCATGTTGGTGTTGGGTTGTTGGTAGAGGTGTAGCCCCAACGCGAAGTTCGAGGCATATTGGGTCACATCGTACTTGTAACTCTCGAATTTGAAGAGCCGGTTGGAGGTGTAAGGCAGTTTGTCCCAATCGGAGGCGTTGTTTGCAGCGATCGCCTCGACTATCGGGCGATCGACCTCCGCATTGCTACCGTTCAGTCCGCCGAAGTTTTTGCCGACCAACAGGTCGAGATTCGACTCTTCGGGGATGCTGCTGCCGTACTGTTGGCGGATCTCGATCTCCAATTCGCACGACTCGATATCTTCCAAGGCGACCTCCGACCGCTCTTTGTAACGGTACTCGTGGCCGACAGACCCATCGTAAAGGGTGATGTAATCGGCATTGCCCCCGATCTCGAAGACGACAGGATCGCCCGTGCGATAGGTGTTTGAAGCTGCGAGCCGCACCGTAAAATGCAGCGGTTCATAGATGCCGTTGTGCTCGCACGATGCGGCAATTGCCACAAGTCCACACGCGGCTGTGATGTATGCTAATGATTTGATCTTCATAATGGTTGCTTTTTGTTCGGTTTACCACAAAGAATTCTGTCGCAGAGCATGATTGACGGCCAACTCTTTGGTTGGAATCGGCAGGTAGGTGTGACGTTGCACAACGTTGGCATAATTTGCAGCCGCGTAGGCAACAATCGTCCCATTGATATATTTGCTGTCGGCCGGTACGTTGGTTCCGGCTTTGCGCATCGACTCGACAAACGTCCCCCAACGAATCAGATCCCATTTGCGCAACCCCTCGAAGGCCAATTCGCGGGCTCGTTCGTTGCGCACCAGATCGCGGAACGAACGGTAGTCACCCAACGTGGCCTCATTGGTCTTGATGCCGGCTCGCGTGCGAACTTTGCGCACAGACTCTTTGGCCAGTTCATCGGGAACTCCGGCCGATTCGTTGATCGCTTCGGCATACATCAGCAAAACATCGGCATAGCGCAAGATCGGGAAGTTGATGGTCGTATAGAGACTTTTGGCCGACATCTGTTTTTCGTAGATTGTTTCGCGCCGCCATTTTCCGGCATTGCGCACCGCGCACATCACCGTTGGGTCGTAGAGCATGTCGGCCGGATCGAGCGGATTGGCGATCGAATTGTCAAGCCCTTCTATTTCACGCAAGGAGAAGGTGTTTTTGAAGTTCCACGGCGTGCGATACATACTCTGCGGCTGTTGCAGATAACGGTTGACGGTCTGTCCGTTTTGAGTTATGGGGATCGTTTGGTTGTTGAATCCGCGGAAGTTGTAGGGCGGCAGGTTCCACTCCTGACGGCGGTCGCTGATCACCGAGGCGTTGTTGGCCTCATCGGCGGTGCGATCTTCACTCCAATAGAGTTGCCAGAGGGTGTAGGTTCCGTTGTAATAACCGTAAGAGTAGTTGCAAGCCCACTCCGAATAGTTTGTGTTTCCCGATTGCGACTTCAATCCGATCAAGTCGCCGATACGCCCGTTCGACCAAGAGGTTGCGCTGGTGCGATCGCCCAAGAACTCTGCCTCCCACATCGACTCCCGATACTGTGTATCGTAACGGTCGCCGATCATGTTGGTGAATACCTCCGCGTAACTCGGGTTGAGCTCATATTTTGCCGAGGAGATCACCTCTCCGGCCCAATGTGCTGCGCGAGCGTAAAGTTCCTTTTTCGAGAAGCCGTCAATCGGTTTAACCGACTCTCCGGCCATAAATAGATAGATGCGAGCCAGAATACCCTCGGCGGTGGCACGGTTTACGCGCGATGGCATACCATCGACCGTCTCGCTCAGATCGTTTAAAAGAGCTTCGATCTCCTCAGCACTCCATTTTAACACCTCGGCCTGCGAGGTGGCAGCCATCTGTACATCTTCGGGGTTGGGTGAGGTGACCGCTTTGACACGCAGCGGTACATCGCCCCAAGCCTGTGCCAGCAGGAAGTGGTAATAAGCTCTCAGAAAACGCGCCTCGGCTTTGTAGCTACTTACGGGTTTCGACAATTTGGACGGGTCGATATCCGTCTTGTCGAGGGCCTCCATGTAACGATTGGCATTCTTGATCCCTTCATAGAGTTTCGACCAAACGTAGTAGATCGCAGTGGTTCCGGCGTTGTGGTTGTATTTGTCGGGGCGCGAATCTCCGTTGTTGTAATTATTGAAGTAGCAGAGGTCGTCGCCATTGCTGATTTGCAGCGTGTAGTAGTGCCCGTAAAGCTCCTCGCTGCTGATTGCGCCGTAGACACCGGCCAATCCGTAGATGAGTTTCTGCTCGTTGTTGTAATAGCCCTCATCGTCGATGATCTGAGGTTCGGTATCGAGGAAACTGCATGCCGATAGTGCGACAAGAGCTGTGGCGAGCACTCCCAATCGGTATATATGTTTGATTTTCATAATCTATATTCTCGTTAAGCCGTTAGAAATTGACATTTATTCCGGCCGTGATGCCGAATGCACGTGGATAGGCCGACCAGTCGAATCCGGGGGTCAGCACCGAATTGCGGGTAGAAACTTCGGGGTCGGGTCCGCTGTATCCGGTGATTGTCCAGATGTTGTCGGCCGACATGTAGATACGCAAACTGCTGATGCCGATCTTGCGCAACGAACGCGAAGGAATCGTGTAACCGAGCGATACGTTTTTCAGTCGAACGAACGAACCGTCTTCAACTACACGCGAAGAGTAGGCCTCTGTTCCGGTTGCTCTCACACGTGGAATGTTGCTG
The DNA here is from genome assembly GCA_964404645.1 of uncultured Alistipes sp. Taxonomy (GTDB): domain Bacteria; phylum Bacteroidota; class Bacteroidia; order Bacteroidales; family Rikenellaceae; genus Alistipes. The sequence continues at coordinate 6,040 of CAYOKU010000004.1, read as the reverse complement.
GTCGCATTCTCCGGCGACCAACGGTTGGCATAGGAGGCCAATTGGTTGGTCTGGCTCTTCCAGCCCGATTCGAAGATCAACCGGTTGGCGTTGAGGATGTCGTTGCCATAGCTCCACGCAAAGAAGATGTTTAAGTCGAAATTCTTCCATGTGAATGTGTTGCCGAATCCGCCCGTATGCAGCGGTTGTCCACAACCGATAATCGTGCGGTCGTAGTCATCAATCACGCCATCGTTATTCATGTCGCGATACTTCATGTCGCCGGGCTGAATCTGGCTGCGTTGGTAGGTCGATAGATAGGCAATCCCTTTTTTGAGGAGTCCGTTTTCGAAATCTTCGTTTTTGTAGGTTCCTTCATAGATATATCCGAACATCATGCCGGTCGGTTTGCCTACCTGCGAGATGTAGGGGTATTGTGAGTTGAAGTGCGAATCCCATGTAATGGATGATTGCAACGTGTTCTGTCCGTCAACCAGAGCCAAAATCTCATTGCGGTTGAACGCAATGTTGAAGGTTGTAGACCATTGGAACGAGCGGTTTTTGATGTTGACGGTTTCGAGTGTGAATTCAAAACCGCGGTTGCGGATCTTACCGATGTTGAGCATCGCCTGTTCAAATCCGGTTGAGGTCGGCAGCGGTGCATAGAGCAACAGGTCTTTGGTGTCTTTGAGATACCAGTCGCCCGTAAATTTGATTCGATCCTCGAAAAATCCCAGATCGGCACCGATATTCCACTGTTCGGTCGTCTCCCATTTCAGTTTTTGGTTGGCCATATTCGAGACGTAATACCCCGGAACCCGTTTGCCGTCAAAGACGTAATCGAGCGAAGTCCCCGATCCGGGGTTGACGGTGATTTGTGAATAAAAATCGTAAGGGGTGCGCGTGCGGTTGTTGCCCGTCAGACCCCACGATGCGCGTAATTTGCCATTTGATAACCATTTGCTCTTTTTGAAGATGTTCTCGCGGTTGAAGTTCCACGAGGCTCCCGCGGAGGGGAAATAGCCCCAATGGTTCTCGGAGGGGAAGCGCGAAGAGCCATCGGCTCGGAAGGTGAACGTCAGGTAATATTTGTAACGGAAGTTGTAGTTTAGACGGAACGGGAACGACATCATGCGCCAATCGTTATACGAAGGCTCAACTTTCTGGTAATTACCTGTATGAAGGCCTGCGATTCCCAACTCTTCGGAGGTAATTTGCGTGGCTGAAACGCCATCATAGGTGTTCGATTGGCCTTGTAGCGTGATGCCGACCATCGCCTCCACGTTGTGGCTGCGGCCGAATCGTTTTTTGTAGTTCAGTGTGTTTTCGTTGAGCCACGATGTTTGATCTGTCCAGTAGATTGCGCCGTTGACCCCCTTGCCGCTTGGTGAGCCGGCGTATCCGGTGTAGGTCTGGGTGTTGTTGAACTCTTCGCGGCGTTGCTTGCGCAGGGTGTAACCACCGGAGAGTTTCAGTGTCAGTTCGGGTGAAATCTTATAGGTCAAAGCACCGTTGGCATTCAGATAGTCCACCAACGTTTTGCGGTATTCGTTCTGTGCTGTCTTTACCGGATTGAAACGGTAGTCGTCCGAACCGGCTACATCGGCATCGAGAATCGAGTCGAGAATATCTTGTCCGTGCGGTGTCACGGGGCGGTATCCCCATACCGAGAACATCAGCCATCCCGATGACGAAGAGGTGGATTCGGCCGTGGTGGGGGTAACGCCGTTGGTTGCCGCATGTGAATAGTTGGCGTTCATGTTGAACGACAATTTTTTCGAAATCGGGATGGTAAAGTTGGCTTTACCTTGGTAACGCTGGAAATTTGAACGGATGATGATACCGTCCTGATCGAGAGCCGAGAAGCCGATGTTGTAGCGGAATCCCTCCTTGTTGCCACCCGAAAGCGAGAGGTTGTAGCTCTGTTGCAACGCCGAGCGATAGAGCCGATCTTGCCAATCGGTGGCTGCAATGTTGCGATAGTCTTCGAGTGTGCGTCCCTCGCTGTAATAACTCTTTTTCATCGTTGCATCGTCCAGCCATTCGTCTTGCAACTTCACGAATTCGTAGGCATTCAGCAAGTTGACCTTGTTGGCGATTTGACTGACCGTGTAGGCCGCGTTGAAATTGATGGTTGGTCGACCTTCGGTGCCCTGTTTGGTCGTGATAACGATGACTCCGTTCGATCCGCGAGCACCGTAAATGGCTGTGGCCGAAGCATCTTTCAATATGTCAATCGACTCAATGTCGGCAGGGTTGATCGAAGCGGCAAACGAACTTTCGGTAGGAAATCCATCAATGACGAAGAGCGGAGCATTGCTCTGTGTCAAGGAGTTGTTGCCGCGAATGGTGATGTTTGCCTCGGTGCCCAAGGAACCATCGCCCGTGGTGACGACAACGCCGGCAATCCGGCCGCCGAGTGCTTGATCGAAGGAGGTGACGTTGGCCTTCATCATTGTGGTCAGATCGGCTTTGGCAACAGATCCCGTCAAATCGCGGCGTGATGTTGTTCCGTAGCCGACGTTGACGATCTCGACTGCCCCGATTTGCGAAGACTCCTCCTGCATGCGGACATTGATGGCAGTACGCTTGCCGATCACCTCCTCAACGGGTGTATAACCCAAGTAGGAGAAGACGAGTGTTTGATTATCGCGAGCTGTGAGCGAATAACTGCCGTTGCTACCCGTGGCAGTTCCGGTCGTCGTGCCTTTGATCATGACGGTCACGCCGACCAATGGCGATCCGTCGGTGTCGACGACTCGTCCGGTAATGGCGGTCTGCGCAAACCCTGCGGCGGACAGCAAGGTCAGCAGCAGCGTCGCAACCATTCGTTGAAGTGCGTTTTTCATGTGGTGTACAGGTTGTGTTGTTGGTTTTATTGTTTTTTCAAGCGGAAATCTACGGGTTGTCCGTGGTGGCAGGTGATGGTTAGCAATGTGGTGTCGCCCTGTACTTCGCAGCGGATGGCACTATTGGGCATGGTGAGGATCCAACGACCTGTGAGGGTCACCTGCTTTTCAATCGGTTGGCTCTCTTGGCGGGTGGTGTAGCTCTTTTCGGTCAAGCCGAGGTCGGGTGTGCAGACGCTCATGACCAACTCGCCGGAGGTGTCGATACGCTCCATGATGATCGTTTCAGCCGAAACGGAACGCAGTAATCCGTCGCCGGCGAATGTGCTGTAGCAGATATAACCCGTGATACCCGTTGACAGATCGCGCACGGCGTGAACCTCATTGTCACGGCGCACAACCTCATAACCATCCTTACGCAGTAATTTGGTGATCTCTTTGTTCGTCGGACGTATGTAGAGCGCGTATTCGTAAGCGGCTTGCTGTGGAGCCCGACCGTGGTCGATGTAGGCCGTGACAAAATCGCCCTCTTGCATGGCACGGCTCTTGTCGTTGGGCGACTGTTGGTGCTGTTTGGTGATTCGCAGTGATTGTGCACCTTTGACTACGTAGAAATTACCTTTGGTATCGGAGAGCGTTATGCGGTCGCCACCCTTTTCGAGTGTGAGCGGAAAGGCATCGTAGAGCTGTTCATCCACCTCGATCTTTTCGGCTGGATTGTCGAGTCGTAATTGAAAGAGTGTAGTTTCGGTTGGGTAGCTCTTGTTGCTGTTTTCGATACCACTTCCCAGAAAAACCAGCCGATTATCAAAGCAGAAAACCGATTGGTGCGCCGTAGCTCCTGCCGTGAAGTTAGGTCGGTCGGGTTCGGTGAATTGGAATGCCAGTACGCCATTCTGCCCTTCGAGCGAGGAGGCCCCCGCAAAACGAGCCGTGTTGCGTTGCATGAGTGTGCCGGGGAGCGGGCTCTCCAACTCATCGTAGGGCAGGTGGATGGTTGTTGCCGCCGGAACTCGATTCCAGTCCCAGCCCTCCTGCACAAAACCGCTTTCGGCAGCCGTGACGGGCGAGCCCGAACTGTAAAGCTGTACGGAGCCGTAACTCTGATAGCGGCCGTAACGATTATCCTTGGCGTAGATCTCCGAACACCAGACATCCGTGTTGAACGCTTTGAGTGTCACCATCCAGTCGCCACGTCGGTGGATACCCAACGCCCCATAATTGTAGACAAAAAATCCGGTTGGGGCGGCATTGGCCGTAATCCCCTCCTTCTTAAATAAGCTGTTGAGCTGTTTATCGCTCCCTTTTAGTCGCAGATAGGCTCCCGCTAACTCCGGGTCGACCTTTTTGCCACTACCCGTCAGATCGCCCAATGCAGCCAAATAGCCGAATGCATTGACATCGACATCGGGAATACGTCCGTTCTTGTTGAGCGGATGACGACCGGCAATTCCCAACCCCCAATCGCGTTGATTTGTGTAGCGATCCAGGGTCAGTAGAGCCTGTTTGAAGGTATGGCGAGCGGCTTCGGTGAGTTTGAAATTCGTGTCGGCGGTGGCCATACAATAGAGCCCGATCGTTGCGAAAGCTCCCACCGAATAGGCCGGATAAAGTCCTCCGTGGTGGAATGTTGTGCCGTCAACCTTGATGCCGCCAATTGTGCCGGGGGTGTAGGCCAGACTGCCCGAAAGCCACTCACCCAGCCCCTTCATGGCGCGGTACTGTTCGGCCTCGGAGGGCAACATCAGCGCGCTAATCAACTTCGGGGTCAACAACGTATGCCACGAGTCGAGCAGTTCGTCACGGCCGTATTCGTAGGGTTGGCGAGTCTCGGCCAAACCACTCCAATAAGCTAACACTTTGGCGTACTCTTCGCCCTTGTTACGGCGTGCTACCTCATCACGCATGAGCCACATGGCATCGTATATTTTGCGAATATTGTATCCGTAGTGATGGTTGGTTCCCATACCACTTCCGAAGGCAAATCCTTGGTCGATTGCGTGATCGAAGAGCAAAAAGAAGAGGTCGTCGTACTCTTTGCTTCCGTTTACAGTGCGGTTGAGGGCGAAGGCGTAGAGCATATTTTCGACATCATCATTGCGTAGCTCACCTTGTGGTCGGTTGCATTCGTCATTGCTCAGCAGCGGAGCTCCGATGATGCCACCATCAGACGTGCGACGGATTGCTGCGGTTTTCCACTTTTCAAGTGCGCGCGGAATGATCGTTCCGTTGATATAGTTGCCGCTCGACATGGTTGCCGTCAGGATCGTTTCGACACGACTTTTGACCTGATCCAACTCTGCCTTTTGAGTCGGTGTGAGTGCCGTTGCAGGTTCTGCATAACGGTTCTGTTCCCAGCCCCACAATCGTGTCCAATGCCACAATTCGCGAGTTAGATGGTTGTTGTTATTGGGAATCTGTTGATCGGGGGTGATCTGGTCGTTGAGTTTGAACTCGGCGAAAGTCAACCGGTCGAAGTAGAGCTCTCCGGCCGGAATTGCGGCTGGAGTTTTGACGATCATGCGCGAGATCTGCTCCGAAGCGTGATCACCTGCCATGTCGTCATATTTAATCCAGCAAGCTCGCCATCCCGTGAAGTCGAGATGAAAATCAAAATAATAAGGTGTGCTGCCCGTTGGGGTCAGAAACGTGAATCGTAAATCGGCATCGGTCGCCTTGGGGTTGTAGATCCAGAGCATGATGCCTGCTCCTTTGGTGCGGGCCGAACGCATCAATTGTCCGAAATCGGTATATTGCAACTCCGATGGGGCACTCCACGACCAACGCATCGAATGCGAGCCATCTTTGAAATGAGCATCGCTCAACTCAATTCGCCCGTTGGCATCGCTCGAAAAAGCCTTCGGAATTTCGGTTTCAAAATTAATCTTGGCATCAATTGCTGCCGATGCCGTAATTGCACCCAAGAGGGCGAAAATACCGCATGTAATTGTACGATAGTACTTTATTGGTGTGGTCATAGTATGCTGTTTGGGTCAAATGTACATAAAGAAATTGGATAACCAAAATTTTTTAGCGATAAATAATTAAATTTTTACTTTCGTTAGAAATGATTATTAAAAATAGTTGTATATCTAAAAAAAACTCTATCTTTGCCAGTAAAGTAATTTTGGTTTACCAATATAACTAACAAATACTCCTTAATATTTTATGATGAACGACATTTTGAAATATGCAGCAGCGAGCTTGATGGC
>CAYOKU010000003.1:0-53435 GCA_964404645.1 uncultured Alistipes sp. | reverse complement strand
GCATATTTCAATCAATATTCGAATCAAGTGCTATACGCAACATTGTGCCAGCATGGCGTTTGCCACCTTCATAAATCCACCGATATTTGCGCCGACCACATAGTTGATGTAGCCATCCTCCTCGGTTCCGTACTGCACGCAGACGGAGTGGATATTGCGCATGATGGTGTGTAACCGTTCGTCAATCTCTTCGGGTGTCCACGTCATTCGCATCGAGTTTTGGCTCATCTCCAATCCGGAGGTCGCTACACCACCTGCGTTGGCTGCTTTCCCCGGTGCGTAAAGTAGTTTGTGTTGTTGGAAGATGTGAATTGCTTCGGGGGTAGAGGGCATGTTTGCCCCCTCGGCCACGCAGATGCAGCCGTTGTCAACCAATGCTTGTGCCTGTTCGCCATTGAGTTCGTTCTGTGTGGCGCAGGGCATGGTGATGTCACACTTTACACTCCACGGACGTTCACCGGCATGATAGGTAGCTGATGGGTAGTGCTCGGCATATTCGCGAATGCGGCCGCGGAAAATATTTTTCAGCTCCATGACATACTCCAACTTTTCGGGCGTAATTCCCTCCGGGTCGTGGATGTAACCGGCCGAATCGGAGAGTGTTACAACTTTGGCCCCTAACTGAGTAGCCTTCTGGCAGGCATACTGCGCCACATTACCAGAACCGGAAATACAGACCGTTTTACCTTTGAACGATTCGCCACGAGTGGCGAGCATCTCCTGCGCAAAGTAGCACGTGCCGTATCCCGTTGCTTCGGGACGCATCGGCGAACCGCCCCAATCGCGTCCTTTGCCGGTCAGGGTTCCTGAAAACTCATCGCGCAGTCGTTTGTATTGGCCGAACATAAATCCGATTTCGCGGCCACCGACTCCGATGTCGCCGGCCGGAACATCGGTATCTTGCCCGATGTGGCGTTGCAATTCGGTCATAAATGACTGACAGAATTTCATCACTTCGTTGTCTGATTTCCCTTTGGGGTTGAAGTCCGAACCGCCCTTCCCGCCGCCCATAGGCAATGTGGTGAGGCTATTTTTGAAGGTCTGCTCGAAAGCGAGGAATTTCAGAATCGAAAGATTTACCGAGGGATGAAAACGAATTCCACCCTTGTAGGGACCGATCGCACTATTCATTTGCACGCGATAGCCGCGGTTGATCTCGATTTCGCCGCGGTCGTTGAGCCACGGTACACGGAACATAATGACGCGCTCGGGTTCGGCGATGCGTTCGAGCACCTTCATCTTCTGCAAAACGGGACTTGCCACGATGTGCGGAGCCAGCGATTCGGCGACCTCGCGAACGGCTTGGTGAAACTCCGGCTCGCCCGGATTGCGGGCAATGAGCCGAGCCATGAAATCTTCGATAAATTGGTGGGCTTGTTCGGTCATAATACTACGGATTTAAGTTTGCTGACTCCAAAAATAGTATAACAAAATGAGTTTTGCAAATTATTTAATAATTAGTAAAAGCCGCTTGTTGGGGCTTTTAGCGCGATTTGCTTACGGTCTGCCGGACGGAGTTTGTATCCGCCGAAAATATGTAACGAAAAATGACGGATTCCGTAAAAATCCGTCATTGTAAAAAAATTTAAAATTTTTTATTTCCGTTGATCGCGGATTACTTTTTTCCGCGATTCGAAATGCGCTTTCCCCGACAAGGCGCGCTGTTCGGCACGTTGTTGTCGGATGCGCCCTACAAAATCGGGCGCGATTCCGGTCGCGAGAATCCATATGGCCTGCGCCGCACAGTATAGGCCGGCTTGCAGCCCGAGCGAAAGCGAATCATCCATAATCCACCCGTGTGCGACAAAGGGAACCGCCGCCGTAACGAGCAGCATAAACAACTCGGTTTGTCGCTGACGGCGTGTGGAACCGATTCTTTTCCAGAACAATAACGCAATCAGTAAGTTGGCCGCGAGTAACGTGCCGGCCACCATTCCGGCCGGAATAAGTTTGTCGTTGGGGTGTGCCTGTATGAAATAGAGGCACGGCAAGATCGGCAACAGCGTGTCAGCGAGCAGGAAAAGAATCTTGTAAAACATGGCCGATTTATTTCGAGAACGCGAATCCGATATACACGTTCTCGTACTTCTTCAGCATCGTCGTAATGGTGGAGAACGACGAAATCTTGCTGCCGAGTGCCGTCATCAGGTTGACGAGTTTGGTAATCGGAAAGACCAGTTGCAGGTTCGTGCCGCTGATGTAGGCGTGGCCGTTCATTGTGCCTAATTTGTAGGTGTTCTTGCTGAACTGCAAGGTGATGACATGCGTCGCGGCGTCGAATTCATAGGTGCCTGAGAGTTTGTGCGTTCCCATGACGGCCGAGAATTTATGCTCGTTGTCGAAGGTAAAGGTGCAGGCGCCGGGCTTGATGCCGGCGTAGGTGTAGATCTTCTCAAGGCGTGTCGTGATGCTGCTCTCCAATGCTGTGCCCAAAAGTGACGACGTGGTGTCTTCGCCTTCGAGTTTGATACCCGGGGCGGTGTAATTCCAAGTGCCGACCAGCGCATACTGGGTCAATTTGCCATCGGTTGCTTTGTCGGCGGCCTCGGTGGCGATTTTGGTCAGGGCGTCTTTCCAGTCCTGTGCCGTTGCGGTGCATGCCATAAGCAGCAATCCCGCAAGTAAATAAATTTTCTTCATTGTTTAATAAAATAGGTATTACTCTTCCAAATCGCGCAGCCACATAGCGGCCGAAGCATCGGAGGGCATGCGCCAATCGCCACGTGGCGAGAGGGCTACCGAACCCACTTTGGGGCCGTCGGGCATGGCCGACCGTTTGAACTGCTGGGCGAAAAACCGGCGGCAGAAGATCGTGAGCCAATGGTGAATGGTTGTCGTGTCATAGGTTCCGGCAAAGGCCTGCTCGGCCAGAAACAGAATCTTCGACGGAGTGGATCCGGCACGCACGGTGTTGTAGAGGAAGAAGTCGTGCAACTCATAAGGGCCGACCAGATCTTCGGTTTTTTGGGCAATCTGCCCCTCTTCGTCCGCAGGCAGCAGTTCGGGGCTGACCGGCGTGTCGATGATGTCGAGCAGCGCGGCGCGCGTTACCTCGTCTTGCTCGGTATCGGCCACCCAGCGTACCAAGTGCCTTACCAGCGTCTTGGGAACTGAGGCATTCACCCCATACATCGACATCTGATCGCCGTTGTAGGTCGCCCAGCCCAGAGCCAATTCCGAGAGGTCGCCCGTGCCGATCACCATGCCGCCCTCCATGTTGGCGATGTCCATTAGAATCTGCGTGCGCTCGCGAGCCTGACAATTCTCGTAAGCCGCCGAGCGATCGGAAGGGTCGAGTCCGATGTCGCGGAAGTGCTGCATGCAGGCCTCGCGGATCGGAATCTCGCGCAGCGTTACACCCAAGCCGCGCATCAAGGTCAGCGCATTGTTATAGGTGCGATCGGTAGTGCCGAATCCGGGCATTGTGATGCCGATGATGCCGCTACGGTCTAATCGAAGTTTATCGAATGTTCGCACGGTGACCAACAGCGCAAGGGTCGAATCCAAGCCTCCCGAGATGCCTATGATTGCCCGTTTGCATTGGGTGTGGGCGAGTCGTTGCGCCAAACCATGTGATTGAATCTGAAAGACCTCTTCGCACCGTTCGCTGCGGTGTTCTGCCGATTTGGGAACGAACGGCATTGGGTCGATGTCGCGATCGAGAGCCGCAGCACGCAACGCCTCCGGAACCTCCATCTCGATCACCGTATTTTCGGTTGTTCCTTCGTTTTGACGGAATGAGGTGGTGCGGCGGCGTTCGAACTCCAAGCGTTGGATGTCAATATCGGCAACTACGAGTTGTTCCTCCAACGAGAATCGCCTCCCTTCACGCAAGATCTGCCCGTTTTCGGCGATGATTGCGTTTCCGGCGAAGACCAGATCGGTCGACGATTCGCCGAATCCGGCCGAGCAGTAGACATAGGCAGCAAGTGTGCGCGCCGATTGTTGGGTGACCAACTGCTGCACATAGGTGTGTTTTCCGACCGCTTCGGGTGATGCCGAGAGGTTGAAAATGACCTTGGCTCCATTCAACGCCAACTGTGACGAGGGCGGCACGGCTACCCACAAATCCTCGCAGATCTCCACGCCGAACTCCGCGCCGTTGACCTCGAAGGTGAGGTCGGCTCCGAAATCGGCCGATTGACCGCCAACAGAGATCTGCTCCTCTGAGATTCCTGCGCCCGAAGCGAACCAGCGATTTTCGTAAAATTCGGTGTAGTCGGGCAGATAGCTTTTCGGAACAACGCCCATGACACGCCCTTTGGCGAAGACTACGGCGCAGTTATAGAGAGTTGATCCGTGGCGTAATGGTGCGCCGATGATCAGTGTCAGCGGTAGTTTGCGTGTGGCGGCGATGATCTCCTCCAACGCCTCGTCCGCAGCGTCGAGCAGTGTATCGTGCAGGAGCAGGTCGGCGCAGGTGTAGGCTGTGATACTCAGTTCGGGGAATACGACAATCTCCACACCGCGTTGTGCGGCCTGTTCTGCGAGCGCAATGATGCGGCTGGCATTGTAGCCGCAGTCAGCCACGCGCACTTGGGGAATGGCGGCTGCAACCTTCAAAAATCCGAATTCGTCCATCTTATTTACTCCACAATTGTGTCAGATTCAGAATTACTTGCAGCGTTTTGTGCATGGTCGTCAACGAACAATATTCAAATTTGCCGTGGAAATTCATGCCGCCCGTGAAGATATTCGGACAGGGCAGTCCCATGAATGATAACCGGGCTCCGTCCGTACCGCCGCGAATGGGGCGTACCAATGGTGTGACATCGGCCATTTTCATCGCCTCCAACGCCTTGTCGATCACCTGCGGATGCGGTTCGACCATTTTGCGCATGTTGTAATATTGGTCTTTGAGCGTGAGGGTCAGCACCTCATCGCCAAACCGCTTTTTCAGCAGATCGACACAAGCCCACATGAATTGCTTGCGTGCCTCGAATCGCTCGGCATCGTGGTCACGGATAATGTACGCGAGCGAAGCCTTTTCGACCGTGCCGTTCAATCCTACACAATGATAAAATCCTTCGTAACCTTCCGTATGTTCGGGACGTTCGGTGGCCGGCAGCAATGCTTGCAGCGCGCAGGCCACTTCGATCGCATTAATCATCTTATTTTTGGCATAGCCCGGGTGGACGTTGCGCCCTTGAATCTCAATCTTGGCACTTGCCGCGTTGAAATTTTCATACTCCAATTCACCCTCCATACCACCGTCGATCGTGTAGGCAAAATCGGCACCGAAGGCCTTCACATCGAAGAAATCGACACCGCGACCCACCTCTTCATCGGGGGTGAACCCGATGCGAATCTTGCCGTGTTTGAGTTCGGGATGCGCCATGAGATACTCCGCAGCGGTCATGATCTCGGCTACGCCGGCTTTGTCGTCTGCGCCCAACAGCGTGGTGCCATCGGTGTGGATCAGCGTATGTCCCTTGAAAAAAGAGAGTTCGGGAAAATCCGCTACGCGCATGGTCAACTGGCCGTTCAGTGAGATGTCGCCGCCGTCGTACTCCTCGACAACGTGTGGCTTAATCTGCGCACCGCTCATATCGGGCGAGGTGTCCACATGGGCGATGAATCCGATCACGGGCGCATTTTCGTACCCTTTGGAGGCCGGAATTGTTCCCATGACATACCCGTATTTGTCCATCGTCACCTCCGAAAGACCCAGCGTGCGCATCTCGTCGGCCAAAGCCGCCAACAGCACCTTCTGTTTCTCGGTCGAAGGGAATGTTTCACTCTCCTCCGACGACTGTGTGTCGAAGGCTACATATCGTAAAAATCGCTCTTTCAGTTCCATAATTCTTAATTTTTAATTTTCTTTCTTTGCGCGCAGCGTATGCCAAGCAAAATAGAGTGTAATGGCTACATACATCGCCAATCCTGTCCACTCGGCTGCATTCGTGCCTTCCCAAGCCGAGAGCATCCAATCTACCTCGCAGAATTTCAGAATGGCACTCACTACGCCCATCAATGCGCCGCCGGCGATAAAGCCCGAGGCAATGAGTGTGCCGCGATCAAATCGAGCCTTGTTGAGAGTTTCGTCTTTCGAACGGGTCGAGATAAACCACGCCACCAGACCACCTACAACCAACGGCGCATTGAGCGACATGGGGATGAACATACCCAGCGCGAAGGCCAACGCAGGAACGCCGATTGAGGTGAGAATCAAGGCTAATGCAGCACCGCAGAAGTAGAGAATCCACGGTGTTTCTCCATCAGACATCAACGGCTGAATGACCGCCGCCATGGCGTTGGCTTGCGGTGCGATCAGCGTGCCGTCGGTGAAACCGTAGGTTTTATTCAGAATCAGAATTACACCGCCCACAGTAGCTGCCGAAACCAGCGTGCCAAGAAATTTCCAGCTCTCCTGTTTACGGGGTGTTGTGCCTAACCAGTAACCGATTTTCAGATCGGTGATAAATCCGCCGGCCATCGAGAGAGCCGTGCAGACCACGCCGCCGATAATCAACGCTGCTGTCATGCCTGTTGTACCGTTCAGTCCGATGCTCACCAGTACCAGCGAAGAGAGGATCAGAGTCATCAACGTCATGCCCGATACGGGGTTTGTGCCCACGATCGCAATGGCGTTGGCGGCTACGGTTGTAAAGAGGAATGCGATGATGAAGACGATCAATAGTGCGGTGACAGACTGTACCCAACCGTCCAGCAATCCGAAATGGAAGAAGACGAAGACGGCAATCAAGGCAGAGATCAGTACCGTCAGCACCGTTTTCATCGTCAGATCGTGCTGCGTGCGTTCTACCTGCTGATCGGCCTTTTTGTTGCCGCTCAACTCCGTGACAGCCAGCCCGACCGCTTGGCGGATGATGCGCGACTGGCGGATGATGCCGATCAATCCGGCCATAGCGATACCTCCGATACCCAACGGACGACCGAAGGTCTGGAAGAGCGATTCAGGCGTCATGGCCGCCATTTCGGGCGATACCGATCCGATGACGGGGATGATCAGAAACCACACCAGACACGATCCGGCCGTGATAATCATGGCATATTTCAATCCGATGATATAACCCAGACCCAAGACCGTAGCCGAGGTGTTGAGGCTGAATACAACTTTGAATTTGTCGGCGCAGACCGCGCCCCATTCGGTGATGCGCGTCGAAACGGTCTCTGTCCAGAGCCCGAACGTACCCACGGCAAAGTCATACAGACCGCCGATGATACCGGCCACAGCCAGCAGTTTGGCCTGCGAACCGCCCTTTTCGCCCGAGATGAGCACCTCGGTGGTGGCGGTGGCTTCGGGGAAGGGATATTTCCCGTGCATCTCCTTGACGAAATATTTACGGAAAGGGATCAACAGTACGATGCCCAACACGCCACCGAACAACGAGGAGAGGAATACCTGCCAGAATGCGGCATCTAATCCGAGAATGTAGAGTGCCGGCAGCGTGAAGATTGCACCGGCAACGATCACACCCGATGAGGCTCCGATCGACTGGATGATGACGTTCTGCCCCAACATATTCTTCTTTCCCGAAATCGAGCCTAATCCCACGGCGATGATCGCAATCGGAATGGCGGCCTCGAAGACCTGTCCGACTTTCAGTCCGAGGTAGGCTGCGGCGGCCGAAAAGATGATCGCCATAATTACGCCCATGGTGACCGAATAGGGGGTTACCTCGCGTGGTGACGAGGCGGCGGGCATGACGGGGATATACTCCTCACCGGCTTTCAGTTCGCGGTAGGCGTTTTCAGGCAGCGAGGTTTGTGGTAAATTCTGTTCCATTCAATAACTCTATTTGTTGATTTCTCTTTTTTTATGGATAGATATGGCGGATTCCGATCTGTTATCGGTTATCTCCGCTGCCGGAGATGATATGGCGATCCATGCGCGAGCGCAGTTTATCCACATTCATCTGTGCCACCTCGTCCAATTCGTAGCCCAGATCGCGTGATAATGTGGCGCAGTACCACAGCACATCGCCGATCTCCTTGACGATCTCACGACGTTTTTCGTCGGTAAACTCTTCACCGCCATCGCGGATCACTTTTTTCACCTTGTCGGCCACTTCGCCGGCTTCGCCCGTCAAGCCGAGTGTGGGGTAGATGATGCGGCGATTTTCGGGATAGATCGCTGTTTCGAGCGCATGCTGCTGATATTCGTTAAGTGTCATAATCGGATGATTTAAAATAGTATCGTACAAAAATAGCAAAAAAAATGGAAACCGTTGCTAAAAAAAGCCCCGATTCGGAGATGAATCGGGGTGAATGAGGCGTCTTGGAAGTTCTGCGGGAAATTCGCTATTCGAGGCGGAAAACTGCGGCAGCAACCGGACTGATTTTGACGGTGGCTGTCGATTGACGTACTGTGTAGCGAGCTTTGGGGTCGGTTCCGTAGAGATAGACCGCCTTTGCCCCTTCGGCTGGAAGTTGTGCTGTGACACTTTTGTCGGAGGGGTTCAGCACTACCAGATAGCGTTGATCGCCCGATTCACGCACATAGAGCATCGGATAGGGCTGATCGAGAGATCCGATATAACGCCAATTTCCGGCGGTGCCGAGAGCCGGTGTAGCGGCACGCAGCGCCAAAAGACCACGCGTGTAGTTGAGTATCGACATCGGGTCGTTCTGCTGTCCAGCCACGGTCGGACGGGTGGGCGAGGGATCGATCGGTAGGTAGAGTTGCTCGGCGGCGGCTGTCGAAAATCCGGCATTGGCCGTCTGGTCCCATTGCATCGGGGTGCGGCAGGAGCTGCGGTTGCGCGAAGTTTTGCTCCCCTCTTTGTAGGGGGCATTCTCCAAATTGCGCATGCCGATCTCCTCGCCGTAGTAGACGATCGGAACCCACGGCATGAGCGTGAAGAAGGTCAATGCCACCTTCAACTCTTCGGGGGTCGAACGCTGGTTGCGATTTAGTCGCCATATATCGTGGCTGCATGTGGGCATCGAAGCGTAGCCCAGATCGCGGGTGGCCTGATACTCTTCGGTGTATCGCTCGACAAAGCGGCGAATCTCGCCCTTGCCGGCGCGGTCGAAATAACAGACGATCGGTTCGCCTTTGTCGGTGGAGTTGCAGACCATCGGGCGATAGAGGTCATACCCTACACCGTTGTGGATAATCAGGTCGATGTGAAAACCGGCTTTGATCGACTCTTTGGGTTGGCTCCACTCCGAGAGCAAGATGCATTCGGGATAGTTCTCATCGAGCCATGAGCGCATCTCATGCCATAGGCGCATGGTGGTTGTGTGGTGCTCGTCGTCATTTTTTACCAAACTTTGCGCCATGTCGCAGCGGAATCCGTCAACGCCTTTATCCATCCAGAAAGCCATGATGTTGCGGATCTCCTGTCGCACGGCGCGTGGCCCCGGAGCATCGTATCCTTGTTGCCACGGCTGCGAGGGATCGGGATTGGCATAACCGAAATTCAATGCGGGCTGAATATCGAAGAAATTTTTGAGATAGTTGCCTTGGCGAGGAGCATCGCTTTTGACGAATTTTTTGGTAGGCAATTCGGCCTTCGAGCGATTCCAGATGTAGTAATCGCTGTATTGCAAACACGTATCTGCCTCGCACGACTGTTGAAACCACGGATGTTTGTCCGAGGTGTGGCCGGCGACTAAGTCCAAGCAGACTTTGATTCCTTTGGCGTGTGCATCGCGCACCAACTCAACCAATTTGCTATTTGTGCCGAAACGAGGGTCGATCCGGTAAAAATCGGTGATGTCGTAACCACCGTCCTCGAATTCGCTTTTGAAGCAGGGGCTGATCCAAATTGTGTTGAATCCCAAATTTTTGATGTAGTCGAGTCGTTGGCGGATGCCTTCCAAATCACCGATGCCATCGCCATCGCTGTCTTGAAAACTCGACGGGTAGATGTGGTAAATGGCGGCTGTTTTCAGCCATTGCGGAACACGCTGTGCCGTAGCAGAATAGGCTGTGCATAACAGCAGGACGACACATAAAAATCTTTTCATTTCGGAACTTTTTGTTTTGGGTTTAGTGCGACAAAACTAATTAAATTAATCGAAAAGACAAATTGTATGTGCTAAAAAAGGAAATAAAAGGAAAGTATTTGGTGATTAAAAATTATTGATAAAATCGGTAACCGCCTTCGAGAACTCTGGGTCAAGCGGTAGATCGGCGTTGGAGTAGACTGTTGATGCCTGTCCTTGCAGATCGTGTTTGTCACTCTTTTTGAGTGGGTGTGTCATGCCGGTGATGATTGTTTTGGTGGCCTTGGGTTGTGCCTTGTACAGTGCCTCGGCATTGTCGGAGGTGACTTGCAAATCATTGTCACCCTGAATGATCAGGATAGGAATCGACAGCGCAGCGATCAGTTTGCGCGGATCAAGTCGCAGGCTCGACATTAAAAATGGTTGCACTGAGGGGCGAAAAAGACCGGTGAGCATCGGCGGAACCGATTCGACCCGTTCGCCGCGAGCAAGACGGTCGATGATGCCGTTGGCCTCGATCATTAAGGCCGGATCATACGCCATAAGTTGTTGCGCCATTTGTAGTTTCAAAATATCGCCCAGCGGATAGCCACCACCTGCAGTGTGAACGATTGCGTTGATTTTCGGGTTTTTCTGTGCGGCACACAGGGCTATTGTCGCCCCCTCGCTATGGCCGATCACAACAATCCGGCGATAACCCGCTTCTGCCAGATAATCTACACAGGCCGAGGCATCATCCACGAAATCGTTAATGGATAACAGCTCCTCCTTCATGCTGGCAGGATCATCGTAGCGGCTTGCTCCGATGCCGCGTTTGTCGTAACGCAATGAGGCGATTCCACTCTTTTCGAGTGCGGCGGCGAGGTAGGCATAGCTGTTGCTACGGATGCTCTGCCCATTGCCGTTTCGGTCGGTTGGCCCTGATCCGGCGATGATGAGTGCAGCGGTCTGTGTGCCGCTATCGGGTGCAACGAGGGTGCCGTGCAACTGACCGAAATCACGCGAAATGGTCACCTCGTGGGTTTGAGCAGTCGCTGCGAAAGCAACCACGCAGAGGAGTGGTAGCACGAGGCGTTTTTTCATAGTTGTTCTACTGTTTTTTCAAGGCCGATGCCGCGTGATCCTTTGATGAGAATCAGTGCATTGTCTACTGGATTGGCGGAGAGTTCCGTACACAAGAGTTCGCGGGAGGCATAGCATTGCACACGATGTGTGGCTGGCATCGAGGTGTAGGCCTGCGTAAATTCCGCGCCGACAAGTCGCAACTCCGCATCGGGTTGTTGTAGGGCCAGAGTGATCATTTCGCGATGTTCGGCGGGTGACCATTCGCCCAATTCGAGCATGTCGCCCAGTATTAATAGTCGTCGCGTGCGTTTGCCAAGGGGCTCGTTCAAAAAGTTTCCGATCGAGGCGCGCATGCTCGATGGATTGGCGTTGTAACAGTCAACGATCAGCGTATTGCGTGGTGTTTCGGCGCGTTGTGAGCGGTTGTTGTCGGGGATATATCCGGCGATGGCGTAGCGAATTCGTTCATCGGGAAGGCCAAAATAACGACCTACTGCCACAGCGGCTGCAATGTTATAGGCATTGTAGTCTCCTTCGAGGTGGTGGTCGATCCCGTTGGCCAGTGTCGTGGAGTAGTACTCTACGGCCAACATGGGTCGTTTAATGGCCATGCCGGTGAGGATCGAATCCTCCTCGCGCACAAAGGCTCGTCCTCCGTGTTGTGCCAAAAAATCAAAGAGTTCTCCCTTTCCGCGGCGAACCCCTTCGGGGCCTCCGAATCCACCGAGATGTGCTCGTCCGACATTCGTCAATAACCCGAAATCTGGTTCGGCAATTGATGCCAGCAACGCAATTTCACCGCAACTGCTCGCCCCCATCTCCACCACTCCGAACTCCGTGTCGCGCCCCATTGACAAAAGGGTCAGCGGAACGCCGATGTGGTTGTTGAGGTTTCCGCGCGTGGCGTATAGGTTGTATTTTTCGCAGAGCACACGGCTGATTAACTCCTTGGTGGTCGTTTTGCCGTTGCTGCCCGATATGGCAAAAATCGGGATGCCGAGTGCACGCCGATGCTCGCGAGCCAACATCTGTAAGGCGGTCAACGTGTCATCGACCAATATCATTTGACAGCCGCAGACTACCGCCGGATCGTCCACCACGGCATATGCCGCCCCTTGGGCAAGCGCATCGGCCGCGAACCGATTACCATCAAATGTCGAGCCGTGTAGCGCAAAAAAAATAGAGTCTGGCTCAATCTTTCGGGAGTCGGTCGAGATGCGTGGATGTGCGCAAAAAAGTTCGTAAAGTAGGCTATTCATAGACTACATAATAATTATATATGTTCTCTTTTTTCGAGATAAGTTTCCGTCCCTTTGCCTCTCGTGAAGTTGCGATACTGCGGCGAGTGGATCAAAAAGCAATCGAAAAGAGAGCCCAAACGAAGATGAAACGATCGAAATAGCGGCTAAATATGCGCTTCGCCGTTGTTGAATTTCACTTCGTCGATAAATTTTTTGATATTCTGCTCTTCGGCGCGCGGGCAGATCATCAATACATCATCGGTATCAACTACGATATACTCTTTCAGTCCGCTGATCACCGCAATCTTCCCTTGGGGAAGCGAAACAATCGAACTGCGCGTGTCGTACAGGTAACAGCCTTCGGCCGGTATGGCATTGGCATAGCGATCTTTACGCGAGTGTTGGTAGACCGAACCCCATGTACCGACATCGCTCCATCCAAATTCGCCGCAGCGTACATAGACATTGTCGGCCTTCTCCATAATGCCGTAGTCGATCGAGATGGCGCGACACTCCGAAAAAGCCATTTCGACAATATTTTTTTCGGCCTCGCTGCCCAAGGCGCGCATCACGCCGCAGAAGAGAGCGTGGTGTTCGGGCAGATACCGCTCGAAGGCCTCGATGATGGCTCCGACCTTCCAGACGAAGATGCCCGAATTCCAGAAAAATTCGCCGCATTGCAGGAATGTCTGCGCCAGTTCGAGATTGGGTTTTTCGGTAAAACACTTTACCTTGCTGATCGGTTGATTGTCCGATACCTGTATGTATCCGTATCCGGTTTCGGGACGGGTTGGTTTGATGCCCACGGTAAGCAGGGCATTGTGTTGCACGGCAAAATCAAGGCACTCATCGATGATCGTACGAAAATCCTCTTCGTTGAGTATCAAGTGGTCGGCCGGCGTAACGATCATCGCCGCTTCGGGATCTTTTTTTAGTAAAGTATAGGCGGCGTAGGCGATACAAGGAGCCGTATTACGACCGATTGGTTCACAAAGTATCTGTTCCGGTTTGAGTTCGGGAATGTGTTGTAAAACAAGTTCCTTGTAGCGTTGGTTGGTGACCACGAGAAAGTTCTCGGCGGGAACCGTCTTTTCGAACCGTTCGAAGGTGTGGCGGATAAATGATTTGCCCGTTCCGAGGATGTCGAGAAACTGTTTGGGCATTGATTGACGGCTTTTAGGCCAGAATCGCGAACCGATGCCGCCGGCCATGATGACGCAATAGGTGTTACTGCTCATTGTGATATGTAATAATATTTGCTGTTTACACGTTTGTCCATAGATGCCCAGAGTCTACGATGATCGTTATTTTAGACGCTAAATCAGCATAATATGGAGTTATGTACGACAAAGATAAAAATATTTTGTAACTTTGCCGCCTAATTGGTGAAATTAAATTTTCGACCGGATAATGAAAATTAAGCTCTTTACGATACCAAATCTGCTGACGCTTTCGAACCTTATGTGTGGCTCGATGGCGGTGGTTTCGGCACTGTCGTTCAATAACTTGACTTGGGCATTTTGGCTGATTGTGCTGGCGGCGGTCTTCGATTTTTTCGATGGGTTTGTAGCGCGCCTGCTCAAATGCCCCTCCGAAATCGGCGTGCAACTCGACTCGCTCTCGGATATGATCTCGTTTGGTCTGGCTCCGGCGGTTATCGCCAGCGTGCTGTTCACCAATGCAACCTTTTTCGATGAACCGTGGATTCGCTTCGGCGGCGGCGCACTCTGCTTTTTGATCGCCGCCTTCTCGGCTTTGCGGCTTGCCAAGTTCAACATTGATGATACGCAGCATACCGAATTTTGTGGTATGCCGACGCCGGCCAACGCCCTGTTTTTTGCGGCTTTGGGTTGGATATCCGCCAATACCGATTTTGTGATTGGGAGTTGGATCTTGATCTTTGTCGGGGTGATGTCGTGGTTGCTGATCTCGCCGATTCGAATGTTTGCCTTTAAATTCAAAGGCTTTGGCTGGTCGGGCAATGAGCTGCGTTACCTGTTTATTGTAGCTACCGTTGCCTTGTTGGCGATCGGGGGTGTGACCGGTGTGCCGGTTGTCATTCTGCTCTATATTTTGGTGTCAACGGTGCGCTGGGGCGTTCAAATTCGCAAAAAAAAGTAAACGGAGCGTATGTGGGGTTGGCCGAAAAATAGCTGGATTGTACCTCTTTGCGTGCTGCTCGTGGGAGCGGCAGGAGATCTCTTTGCCCAGAATTTCGATGCCAAATCGTTAATGCGTGCTCAGAAAAATGGGAAAAGTGGCAATCTCTACGGCAATAACCCCTATGACGATACAACCGAAGAGGGGGAAGAGGGCGAGAAAGATCCGGCTGACACCACTAAGAAAGAGCGTAAAATTCGGAAACCACTCGAATCTTACTTTTTCAGCGACTCCATTCGTTCACTCAACAATTTCATGTGGCATGTCAGCCGTGATTACAATCGGGTGGAGATCAATCCGCTTGATACCACGCTGACTGACTTCCGCATCGACTATCCTTTCTATCGCGATGGGGTCGGCGACATCGCACAGGGAGCTTTGGGACAAACATCGTTGCCTCTCAACTATTTTCGTCGTCCGCAAGATTTCGACTTCAACTTTGCAAGTGTTTACGATGCCTACACCTACAATTTTGAAAATGTCGCCTTCTACAACAGCAAAAAGCCATTGATACGTCTGGCGTACAACGAATCGGGGCAGAAACGATTTCGGGAGGAAAATTTCCACATCATGCACGCCCAAAATGTGTCGCCGACAACGGGTTTTAATGTCGATTACAAGGCTCGCGGTACGCGCGGTCAATACGTCTGGTCGCGTACCAAAAATCACAATCTGGCTGTCGCCTTTAACCATACCGGTAAGCGTTATTCGGTGCATGCTGCCTATTACAACAACCACATCGAACAGCAAGAGAACGGTGGTGTGGTCGGTACATGGGCGGTAGCAGATACCACCTTCGATATGCCATCGGGCATCCCGATGAAGTTGGCCGAGGCAAAGGCCGAAAATATCTACCGTAATAACGCATTTTTCATCACTCAATCCTACGGAATCCCGCTGCAACGAGTTACCGATCAAGATTTTTCGATTGCTAATCTTTCGGCTTTCTATTTGGGCCACTCCTTCGAATACAGCTCGTGGAGCAAGGTCTATACCGATCAACGTGCCGATTATACCAATGACCGCGATCATCGGGATGAAAAAGGAAATTATGTATCGGCCACCTACAACTACTATAAAAATTGGTATATCAACCCCGTCCAGACACGCGACTCGATCTATGAGCGGTTGATCTCCAATCGAATCTTTGTGCAGGCACAACCGTGGGATCGCAATGGCGTGGTCGGCACGATTGATGCAGGAATTGGACTTGACCTGCATACCTATTCGCAGTTTGAACTTGCCGACTACGGAGCGGGTAGATATACGAAGGTCAACAAAAGCAGCTATTTCGCCTATGGGTCGGTAGGCGGAAAGATTAAAAAATATGTCGATTGGGATGCGAACTTGAAGTTCTACCCATCGGGATATAGAGGCGGAGATCTCTCGATCGGCGCGCATCTTGCGCTGACGGGTTTTATCCGCAGACACCCCCTGATTCTCGAAGGACGTTTCTCGATGGAGCGTCGTTCCCCGAATTACTGGCAGGAGAATCTATTCTCGAACCACTTTGTGTGGTCCACTTCTTTTAATAAGGAGAATGAAACTCGTTTTGAGGTTAAATTTTCCGTTCCCGACTTCGCGTTCGAAGCGGGAGCTTGGCAAGGCGTCGTCTCCAATAAAATCTATTACGGAACGGATAGCCAAATCGCCCAGCGCAGCGGAAGCATCAGCCTTACGAGTGTGTATGCTCGCAAAGATTTCCGCCTCGGCGGTCTTCATTTGGACAACAGGGTATTGTTGCAGTGGAGTACGGATCAAGAAGTTGTACCCGTTCCTCTTTTGAGTGCCTTCCTCTCGTATTACTACGAATTTTGGGTTGTGCGCAACGTACTACGCCTTCAAATCGGTCTGGACGGACGTTATAATACACGCTATTATGCGCCCTCGTATAATCCGGCCTTGTCGGCGTATTACAACCAACGCGATGTCGAAGTAGGAAACTATCCCTATATGGACGCTTTCGTGATGGGAAAGTGGAAGAGAATGCGGATATTTCTCAAATATCAGCACGTCAACAAAGGACTGTTCGGGAACGGAGAGTATTTCTCCGCAGCGGGTTATCCGCTCAACCCGGGCATGTTCAAGATCGGTATCTCGTGGGGATTCTATGATTAGCACTCTCTTCTGCACGCAAAGAACTGCCCTCAACACAACCATTTATGTTAAAAAAGATTGTATTGACGTTTGCGTTCCTGACCATTTTAACAACTTTTTACGGTTTTAATGCCCGATTCAACGCCCCCGTGACGGCCGGCGAATTGGATACGGAGTCCGAGTTTGGCTACTCGTTGCTTTCGGAGGGCGATTACAAGATCTCGGCTTATGACAACCTGTTTCGCATGGAGAGCGAAAAGGAGGGGCACGATTGGCGATTGATGAGTGCTATTGCATACCACGAATCGCGGTTTATCCCCGGTCTTACTTCACGGAGCGGTGCGCGCGGCCTGATGCAGATCATGCCGTCGGTTGCACGACAGTTCGATGTTCCAGCGGATGAAATTTCCGATCCGAGAACGAATGTATGGCTGGCTAATAAGCTGATGTCGAAGATTATCGGTTCGGTACAATTGCCGGCCTCGACACCTGAAAGAGATCGTATGAGTATCATTTTGGCTTGTTACAACAGCGGGGTAGGACATGTGGCCGATGCTCGCCGTTTGGCAAAAGCACACGGGGAGAATCCCAATTCGTGGGAGGCCGTGTCGCGCTATCTGGATCTGAAATCGGATCCTGCCTATTATCAAAATGAGGTCGTAAAGTACGGACGTTTCACCGGCTATCGCCAGACGCGAGCCTATGTGGACGACGTGATTGGACGCTACGCTAAGTATTGTCGCGTTGCCGTGAGGTAACCCGTCATACGTTGGAACGATAGAGCCGGACTACTCGCTGTGGGTAGTCCGGCTTTTTGGTAACTGGACAATGGCAATCTGTTGCTATATGTAGGTTACGCTGTTTGGTCAAAAGAGATCGGGCTGCACGGTGTAACTTTTTCATTGCCACCGTGCAGCCCGATCTCAGGAAAAAAAGATGCTGTTCCGACTAATAGATTAATTCGAAGTCATCGACCCACATTTCGCTCTCGGTACTTCCCGTAAAGTAATCCCCCCAGCGCGATGCCGAGCAGACGATCATGAGGTGTGTCGGGCGAATACTGGTGTCGGGATAGGCGATTTCAATCGTGTACTCCGTCCAGTTCTCAACGCTTTCGGTTAGAATCAATTCTCCGTAGCCGACTACATTTTTGCCATTCGATTTGAAGAAGGTCTTCACATCGCGCGTATCCACACAGATTGGTGATTCATTCGTACCGGTCATCTTGCCATCGGCATCTTTACCATATTCGGCTGCTGTCCATGTACCCAATGCAATGTAGATCGTGCCGTTGTCGGGATCGCCTTTGGCCAGTGATGATCCGGCTGGTCGTCCCTTGATCTTGTCGATAATGCCTCGGTTGTACTTGACCCAGACACGGAGTGCCTTCGGCCGGAGCGTGTAGGGTCGGCCAAAGGTCAGAACACCATTGGTTCCCTCGTTGCGATCGTATCGACCCACGAAGAGATTGCCCGCTGCAAATTTACCAACACCTGCGACATTAGCGAACTTCGAACGCAGGTTGGCACTGTATTTTCCCGTTGAGTTTGGGCGTGGTGCACCACTTTGTGTCAGGGTTTCGTTTGCAACGGCAGCACCCGGATTTCCCGTGCCCCAGAAAGCGGAAGATAGATCGGCATAGGGGTAGATGATATCCTTCTCTTTGCTCCAAAGCTCAAAACCGCCGTTCGGCAATTCGCGTGCTTCATCCGTGGTGACACTCTTTACCGCGCTTTCGTCCGTCCCGCTGTATGCTTTGATTTCGTAGGCGGTTTGTGGTTCAACGGTGATCTGCGCTTTGAAGTTACCTCCGGTTGTGTGGCCTTCGATCTGTTGCCAATCACTCTCTCCCTGTTTGCGATAGCGGAAACCCATGGCATTGCCCTCGACACCCTCGCCGTAGAGCCAGATGGTTTTTGATCCGACATCGGCTCGGGTCAACTCTACGGTTTTGTCGGTCGGCAACACATATAGACGCCAGCGTTCCGAGCGGCCGTGGCAAGTTACATCCACAAACCGCACACTCTCGAAACTCGAACCCGACAGCTCTTCGAGTGTGGGCGAGTAGGTCGAAATGTCGGATGCTGCAAGTTTGAGGTGGGTGACCGTTACGTGACTCAGATCTGCTTTTTTCGATACATAGGCGGTTGCCGTGCGGTTGAGCAGGTCGTAGACCGTAGCTCCGACTTGACCGGCAACCGTAAAGTTGCGGGCGATCGTTTGTACTCCGCGGATCGTCCAGTCGTACTCCTGATAGAGCGAAAGAGTGGTATAAATCGGCGTACGCAGGTCGAACGTTCCGGTCAGAGTGGTGGTGGAGTGGGCTTTGAGCAGAAGTTCCTCTTTGCTCACGGTGATGCTGTGGATTGTTGCGTCGAGTTCGGCTTTGGTGATGGTGACGTGCTGAATGTCAGTTTTCTCATCAATAGCCAGAGTAACGGTGCGCGTTGCCAGATCAATGTCGCTCTGGGTAAAACCTTCGCCTTCGACCTTGGCGATACTGAGTTCAACGACCGGATGGGGAATGTCGTTTTTGATGCACGATGTGGTGATCAGAACCACAATGGCCAGGAGGATCATATCTATTTTTCGGATCATGGCTTACTTCTTTTTCTTGTCCCACATATGAATGGTCATGCCGATATTGATTGCGGCAATATTGAGCCGGAAGCGCATGTTTGAGGCTTTGCGCGTTCCGATTTTGTTGCCCTTGTCATCCTTCTGCGTGACGGAGGTGTATTGAATACCGCCCAATCCGAATGAAAGCGTGGCGCAAACATTGGGAAAGATATAGACGGCGGCACCCGGGTTGAATGAGAGTTTGAGCTTGGTGTTGTCGCTGAACGTGCGCTTGATTACATCTCCCGATTCGTAGGCGAAGTTCGATGATCCGGTCGAGACCGAGAGTTCGATCTCGGCAAAGAGACCAAAACGCCCTTTGGGGTCGAGTCCGGCATAGGAGCGGTGGAAAATGCCGAAGGAGTAGTTGTCGCTATTGAGATCGAGATAGGGAAAATCGCCCGATGTGTCGTTGCTCTCCCCAAAGTCATAGCGCGCATTATCGAGTGTACCTCCCATATGTGTGTAGCCGAAGCGGACGCCCAGACAGCGGTTGTCGCGGTAAAAATAACCGATGAAGGGTTTAACGGTGGCGATTGTTCCGCTGGCCGAGATGTTGTCGATGATGAGTAAAATGTCGGAATTGTCGCTCGACAAGGTTCCGTAGGAGGCTGTAAGTCCCATCATGACCTCTCCCTTGTAGGCAAATTTGAGCTTATTGATCTCGCGATCCATACGCCGACGTGTGGGTAAGAATCGCTTTTTACGACCGAACGGAGTATCGCGTTCGGCTTCGCGTAATGAGGCGATGTAGGTGCGGCCACTCATGGTTGAGTCGCTCCATTCGATCTGCCGATCGAGCGTCAGCGGAGTTTGATCTTGGGGTGTTTCGGCCGCAGCCGTAAAGACGACACCCGAAGCGAGTAGTAGTGCGATGATTCGTTTCATAATGTGTGTCGTTTAGAGATAAAAGGCCATACCGAGGCCGATTGAGAAGATGTTGACTTTGAAATTCATCATGCTGGAATTTCGTTTGCCGTAGGTCACTTGGTTGTGCACCTGTTTGGTGTGGTTATAGGACAAACCCATGACACCGACATTGACCTCGATGGCCATGTTGTTTGTGGCGAAAGCGATGATCCCCGGCGAGATTCCCAACGCAATTGAGTATCCGGTTTCGTAGGTGCCTTTGACAGGTGAATCGTTGGCAAATTTAGCCTCCGAACCGCCAACCGAAAGCGATGTTTCGTTGAACAGAGCAAATCGTTTGCTGCGTCCTAACGGAATATACTGCCGCCAGATGGCTGAAACCGTGTAGGTGTGCCGTAGGGCATAGAAGTCCTTGGCAATGATGTTTGTGCCAGTCTTTTCGTCGCCGAATTTAAGTTTGGCGTTGTCCATTTTGAGCAGCGTGCGACCATAAGCGAATCGGGCTCCGACAGCCATGTTGTTTTTCAGCGCGTAGGCGATCATCGGACTCACCCGAAAGGTGTAACCTTGCGAGTTGATATCTTCAACGATCAGAAACCGGTAATTGTCATTGGTGTGGGTAGAGTAGGATGCCGTACCGCCGAATATCCACTGCCCCTTCGGTACAAAGAGGTTGTTCACATCGGTCAAGCCACGTTGGCTTCTTTTCTCGTTGATCGTCATCGGCCGCTCATCGGTCGTTTCGCTCTGTGCTGTGGGATTAGGCTGTTGTGCGCGTAACTCCTGCACCGGCCCTGAGAGGCCGAGCAGGAGTGTGAACGCAGCAAAAAATGATTTGCGCATTGGGATGTGTATTGCGTGGTTTAATAGACCCATTCGAAGTCGTCTACATACATGACGTTGGTGGAACAACCGACCTTAAAGTCGCCGTACATACTGGTTGCACAAGAGATGCTGAGTGTGTAGGCTTTGCTTGGCTGTGTTGTTTTGTCGTAATAGTGAATCGGAATATCGACGGTAACCATACTGTTGCCCGATGTAGTCGTTTTGATTGGCAGCGATCCGTATCCGATGATCGGTCCTTCGGATAACGAAGAGGCTGTCAACGGATCCCACGTGCCGCTGGGTGATCCGGTTCCGGATGTGGTGCCGTGGCGATTGTCCCAGTTGGTGATGACAACGAAGATACGCGAGCAGTCTTGTCCATCCTTGATATATTCGTAATTAGATGCTGTGCCGTGGGTTACCGTACCTACTGTGGCGTGTACCTTGCAACGTAGGGCGGTAGGACGTGCTGTGTAGACATATTTCTGACCGAAACCTACCGTTCCTGAGAAGGTGCTGAAATTGAACGTTCCGAGGAATAGGTTTCCGGCGGCCATAATACCTGCCGCTACCCCCGCACTCATCTTGGCACAAGCCGAGCCTCCCATTCCGCTGAATGTCCCCGATGTGCAGAGTCCTTTGGTGAAGCTGTTGTTACCGCTGCCCCATTCGGTTGTTCCCGAATTGCTGGTTCCGAAGCAACTTGCCGAGGTGTTTTCCATATTTCCGTTCGGGATGCTCTGTTTGCCTTCGGTGGTAAACGTGATGCTGCTGGTGGTAGCACCCAATACCATGCGGACTTCGTAGCTGCGACCGGCAAAAACTCCCGTGGTTGGGGTCGGAGTGTATATTTTCAGTCCACCCTCGTTGGTCGATTCGACCCATGCAGCCGAGAACGAAGCCGTGTAGAGATTGTTTCCGGCATCGGTAGCGGCAACATCTTGCCAGTCGCCATTGGCTACACGCAGTCCGAAGTTGACACCGGCGGTAGGCGTGGCGAGCACCATTGCCTTCAAGGTGACGGTATTGGTCCAGAGGTTGTAATCTTCGGCTGTAACCGGAAGAATACCTTGCATGCGATAGGCCGAGTTTTTGATTACATCGGCTCCACCCGCATCCGTAACTCGGAAGCTAAGCGAGTGATTTCCGCCGCTCAATCCGGCGAATGCTGCGGCCGAAAGGGTTACTGTGGCCGAGTAGTTGTCCGTCTTATTGACGGTAATGCCGGCAGGAGCTGCCGTTAGCAGGTCTACGCGCGAACCATTGTCGATTGCAAGGCTGATGCCTTTGATTGCGGCCATTGTCGAGATCTTGTAGACTTTGTCGCCAGTTGTTCCTGCGATGTAATCTTGTGTCTGCGAGATATCGAATCCCGAACCCTCGATCATCGGATCGGGACTGAATACGATGGTGTCGTCTTTGTCCTCGGTCGAGGTGTCGACACGAACTACAAAAAGGCTGATGTACCCCGGCAGATCTTTCGAATATTGGAAGGTCATGCGGTAGCGATTTCCGGCGGCAATATTGGTCATGACCCCCTCTTTGACAATCTTGGCTCCTCCGGCTTGCGGAGTTCCTTCGAAGTGCCATGCCAGCGATGTGACACCCTCCGGCAGCGTAAAGTAACCGGTCGCATCAACCGTATAGGTGAGCGATGGCATAGATCCGTCGGCAGCGGCTGTCGCGTTGAACGTATTGGCAGCCATGATCTGCGCATTGAATTGCGAACCGAAAGTGGTGGCAACCGTGGGATCGAACTTCACTTCGGCAGCCACGCTTTGCAACTTGCACTTCACCTCGACCGAAGTGGTTCCTCCGGCCGTGATATCGAATGCCTTCTCGCCGGCGTAGAATCGTTTTTCGAATGATGCGTCGGCCTTCTCGCCGGCCTCGACCTTGACGGTGTAGGCTCCGGTGAGTAGTTCGAGAGATGCCGGAATCTCCGTTTCGGCTTTGTAGCGGCGAATCAATCCCTTATCGTTGTAGATTCGTACAAGCAGACGATCCATCGGATTATAGGTTGTGGATCCTTCCGCACGGGTACCCGAAATATTCATCGCCAGTACCCCTTTGCTGCCCTCCGAGGCGATTGAATCCGCCTCTTTCGAGCACCCATTGAGCAACACGGCTGCACCGAGCAGTGCTGCAATATATCTGATTTGTGTTTTCATGGCTTAATTTGAAGCAGGTACGTAAAGTTTCAAAATCTTGGTTGTCGACAGATCGTTGTTGTCGGTGACGGTTACTGTGAAATTGTTATTTCCTTGGGCAGTAGCTTTCATGGCCGAGATAAAACCGGTCAAATCGAAACTTTTGCTGGTCGCACCTTTGATCTCGTTGTTGACAGGGAAACCCAAACCTGATAACTGAGCTGCCACCTCTTCGGCCGTAACGTCGGCTTTGTCCGGATCGGCGTAATCAATGCCGACAATGTTGCAAAGGTCAAATTCGGGTGGAATACTCATGCTTTTCAGATCTTCATCCGTAATCTTATCCATGTCGATCTTGACTTGACATTTTTTAATGCCCGCAGCGGCCGTCATGACCACTTTGATCTTCATGCCATCGACAACGGTCTGTGTCTGGTCGATATCATAACCCTCCCAGACAATGGTCGGAGCAGCCGTTGAGCCTCCTTCGTTCTCCTTGTCAACCAATATTTTCAAAGCGGCGTTCGATGTCAGGCCATTGGCATCGGTCAGCGCGAACGAGAAGGTGTGAGTCCCCTTGAAGTTGTAGAGCAGGGACATTGCTCCGGCAATATCGAAGCTCTTGGTGGTTTGTCCTTTCAGCTGTGTTCCCAACGGAAATCCGAATGCTTTGAGCATCGTGTAGGCTTGGTCGGCCGAGGTGAGTGTGCAGAGATCGAATGTGCTCGAACCCAGATAGGTGTTGACCGAGGTCATGAACTCTGTGGAGGTGGAAGAGATCGTTACCACAAACGATTTGATGCCATTGGGCGATGTCAAATTGAAGTTGAACGGTTCGGTGCAGTTCCCCTCTGCGTTGAACATCGTTGCTTTGAGCTGGAACGTTTGAGTCAAATCGTGGTCGGCCCAAACAATGGTCGGAGCCGAGGGATCAATCGTAGGCTCTTCGTCAATGACCTGTTCCCAAAGGTTTGCAGCTCCGTTGACGGTGATCTCATCGTCCTGTACAAAATTGTCCACTTTGATGTCGAAGTTAATGCCACCGTTGCTGGCGTAGGTGATCACGAGCGTAATCTTGCGCCACTGTCCGGCTTTCACGTTGGAGATCGATTTGCTGAAACTTACGGGCTTGTCGGGAGTCTCGGCAAAGGCTCCTTGTAACTTGAAGTTGAGCGTATTCAATTCATTGATGGGCATGAAGAATG
Source organism: uncultured Alistipes sp. (assembly GCA_964404645.1). Classification (GTDB taxonomy): domain Bacteria; phylum Bacteroidota; class Bacteroidia; order Bacteroidales; family Rikenellaceae; genus Alistipes. Next base: position 29,285 of record CAYOKU010000003.1, on the reverse strand, counting down.
CAGCTCCGGTTTCGGTGAGTGCAAAATCAATTGAGTTGCTACCCAGCGAAACGGATGATTTGGTCGTAGAGGTCAACTGCGAGATCAGATCGGCCGAGCAGGCGACCGTAACTTTGATGTTTTGGAGAGTACAAACCACCTCTTCGATGGATGTGGTCTGACCCTTTGTGATTGCGAAGTCACGCGATGCTCCGTAGACCGGATGCTCCATGGCTACCGCCGGCGTTGCCGATACCTCTTCGGAGCGGATGCTCAGGTGATAGCTGCCCACTTCGAGCGTGAGCGGTGTGGTGGCCAATTCGCTCTTCATCTCACCGTAGGTCTTCTTGTAGACCGATGAGTTGTCGGCAGATTTGGTGATTTCGACAATAAACGTATCCACATTGGGCTCGGTTGCGCGAGTTTTCGGCCTTACGGTTTCGCCGGAGGTGTTATCGCCCGCACTTTCGGTGTCGTAGATGACGCGAAACGCAGTTTGTCCCAACGTGAGGTAACCCATCGGGCCTTCGGTCGGCTCGGTCGGTTTATTTTTCAAGTAGGCCGGATCTTCGTTGATACAGCCCGTTGCAAGTAATGATAGCGTAGCTGCCGCTGTCAGAATTCTTGTGATGGTTTTCATATTGTGTTGTTTTATCTCCTTTATAGAACTGCGTTGTCGTTCAACTCAACACTTACTTGCTCGGTGATGGTGGAACCGTCATCAAGCGTGATGGTCAGCGTTGCACTACCTGCATTCGCAGCATCGAATTTAAAAATGTGGCAGGTTGCTGCCGATGCCGCGGCAAGGGATTGCTCGGCAAAGGTTACGTTTTGGGGCTCTTCGCCGCCGATCGATGCTTGGCGTTGCGCTGTGCCGGTGACGGTAAGTTTTGTGCCCGCCTTGACCCATACGACCTCTCCGGCGGTTGTCGTTCCGGGTTTGTAGAGGAATGAGTTGTTTGATCCGGTTTTCAGCGTAAACTGTGCGTTGCTGAAATATTTGAGGAACTGTGCTGTTGCCGTCACAAAGGCTTGTGATTTGGCAACCTTCGCAGTGATGCTGGCGTTCACGGTTTGGCGAGCTAATACCGTTACCGATTGCGAACCGGCGTAGTAAGATTGGTCGACACCTTCGGTATCGGGATCGCCGTAACTAACACTTGTGGTGTATGTTCCGGCTTTGAAGAGGGGATCCTCGGCCTTGTAAGCGGCCAGATTAGCCCATGAAGAGTCGGTTTCTCCACCCACGATCTTGATTTTCAGATCGCTGATGGCAGGTGCAGGGGTCGATGCGGCGCGGGTTTCTCCGACCGTAGCGTCGATCTGACACCCCATACGGATTTTTCCAAATCCGTCGGATGTGTTGTCGTCACTCTTGGTACAACTTGTGGCCAATGCTGTGACAGCGAGCAGGTAGATCAGTTGCTTTTTCATCTTGTTATTTGCTTATGCTTACTTTGATATTGTCGATGTAGATATAATAATAGTAATAGGATAACTTAAATGGGATACTGTCGTCCCCGTAGGCGACCCAAGCGATTCGAGTCGCATTGGTTGCAGATGTCGTAAAGGGGGTGATCGACTGATTCACACTGGTATATGAACCGCTGGTATTAGCCCCGACGGATCCGATCTGCTTTTCGATGCTACTATTTGCTCCATTTTGTAAACCAGTCGCCGTAGAGGTTCCGTATTTAAATTTCGGAGTTCCTTTATTGGTTCCGCCGCTATAATTGAAACTGATTTTGACAGTAACGCTCTTGCCGCTTTTAATGGCTGCCATTGGAGCCGAGTCCATGCGTGCTTCGTAATCCGCAGGAACCCACATACCGCCTTCGCGATGCCCTACGATACGGACACTCTTACCGGCCGAACCTCCCGTTCGAGCGGCTGACCAGCCCGATAATCCGGGGATCCAAATGGCATCCGGATCGCTGACACCCGATGTGTCTTCATGGTCGGAGTAGGTTTGCACGGTGCTGAAATCCTCAGCTAAGAGATAGGGTACGCTTAATGAAATATTATTCTGGGCGTTGATCGCCAGCTGAGGCAAGGTAATCTTGTTTGCGACGATTGCATTGTCCGATTCGTAGTTTACCGCGATACTTTTGTTCGAAAGATTGTCGGCCGGCCATGCTTTTGGACGTAGGATAATGGTATATTGTCCGTTGCTGTTCGGCGAGAATGTGCGCACGTTCGAACCGTTGTCGAATGTTGACCCCGCAGGGGCGGTTAGCGTGATGTTGGTGACGGTTTCGCCCAACGTGGCAGTTCCCTTGTCGGACGGTAGGGCGAAGGTCAACCGGGTGTAGTAGATCCCTGCCGTTGGAATGTTGTATGCCAATGGGGTGGTGTGTCCCGATGCAAAATTTTTGCCGGAAATCTCCATCGGATTGGTCTCGCAGGTGTCGCCGATCGCTGTAATCGTAAAGTTTTGTTCGGCGGTCAATGCAACCGGTGCAATCATGGCGTAGACCACATCTCCCACCTTTTTCGGGGTGGCAAATTCGAGTGTCAATGTGTTGCTCCCGTTGGTGACGATTGGTGCTGCGGTCGGATTAGTCGCATCTACGGACAGAGAGCCCGTTACGGCTGTTGGAAAATCAAGCCGGATGGCCGAGATATCTTCGCCGAGGTTGTTCGACGGAATTCGTATTTTGAGTAAGTGAATCTTGTGCGTAAAGTTGAAGTTGATCGACTGGGTGTTGTCGCCCTGTTGAAGTGCTCCGGCCGTCACGGGCGTGGCGACCATGATGTCGTATTCACCGTGGAATGTGCCGTCTTGTGTCGAAGGGATGGTGTAAGAGGCCGTTGTTCCTGCTACGGAAGAGGGAACGGGTGACACCGCATAATATATATAGGTGTCGGTTGGCATTTCTGCAACGGAGGCGGTGAACGATGCCGAATTGAAGGTCTGATTGTAGTGCCACAACGAGAATGGTTGCGCGGTAAGTTGTAGTGCCGATTGTGAATTTTTGGCCCACAGCGCGATTTTGTCAGTTGTTTTCCACGTTACGCTCACTCCGTCATCGCCCAATTGCGTGCGGCTCTCTGCGGAGATGTCAAAGCGAGGCCCTGATCCGATCGTTACGTCAATTGTCTTGGCGATCGGGCTGTCGCTTTGCGCCGGATCGTTACACGAAACGGCCAAGGCAAGGCACGAAACTGCAAAAAAACAAATTTTAGTTCGCATACAAATAGTATAAGGTCTTTTCTTTGAATGTCGTGCAAAAATAGGGACATGTTTTCGTGTTGGAAAATAAATTCAATGAACGGCTTGTTTTTCATCACGAACAGCGGGTTTTGCTCTGAATTGTAGTATGAAAAGACGAAAATGATTATTTGAGAGTGGGCCAGATAGAAGAAAAATCGGTCGATTGATCCCCTTTTTTGTCGTGCGGAGTGTATGCGGATAAAAAAAACCGCCTTTGCACAAGGCGGTTTTGAAATGTGTATGCGAATTCTTATCTGGCGTTACTTCGCTTGTTTGACATATTTATCGAGCCATCCGAAGAATTCGCGATTCCAGACCAGCGCGTTTTGGGGTTTGAAGACCTGATGCGCTTCGTTTTCGAATGCTACTAATCGCGCCGGAATGCCGCGCACGCGAGCCGCTGTGAAGGCTTCGAGCGATTGGGTGTAGGGGATGCGGAAGTCCTTTTCGCCGGTGATGATGAGGATCGGCGTATCCCATTTGTCAACGAATTTATGGGGTGAATTGGCATATGAGCGTTGTGCCGTGCTATTTTGTTTATCCCAATAGGCTCCTCCGTAATCGTTGTTGACAAACCATAACTCCTCGGTATGGCCATACATCGACTCGAAATCGAAGATGCCGCAGTGTGAGATGAATGCTTTGAACCGTTTTTCGTGGCAGCCGGCCAAGAAGTAGACCGAGTAGCCGCCATATGAGGCTCCGACACAACCCATGCGTGTTTCATCCGCCCACGGCTCTTTGGCTACGTCATCCACGGCTGCCAAGTAGTCGCGGATGTTTTGCCCCGAATAGTCGCCCGAAATTTGATCGAGCCACTCCTGTCCGAACGATGGCAAACCACGCCGGTTGGGGGCAACGACGATGTAACCCTGTGCGGCCATGGCTTGGAAGTTCCAGCGGTAGCTCCAAAATTGCGATACGACACTTTGCGGCCCACCTTGGCAGTAGAGCAGCACGGGATAACTCTTCGTTGCATCGAAATCGGGAGGTAGAATCACCCATGTCAGCATCTGTTTGCCATCGCTGGTCTTGACCCAACGTTTTTGCACCTCTCCCATGCGGATGTTGTCATAGATGGGTTTGTTGACCTCCGAAATGGGCGCAATCTCGCCGTTGGTCGGGTTGATCTCGACCAACGTATTGGCCATCGAGATGGTGCACATCTCCGCGGCTATTCGTCCGCCGGCATAGGTGAAGGCGTTGATGTCGTGGTCGCCTGCGGTGATGACGGCAACCTTCGGGTCGGTAAGCATTACGTGGCAGATCTGATGTGTCGCCTCAATCGGAGCGATGAAGTAGAGTGCATCGTTACCGTCCCAGACCACATTCATGGCGTTGTAGTCGAACTCGGCCGTAATATCTTGAATCTCTGCGGTCTGGCAGTCATAGACCATCAATCGCTCTTTGTCCGATTCGTTGCCGGCACGGCGCATGGATCGGAAGGCGATGTGACGATCATCGGGTGACCATACCGGATATTTGTCATAGCCCGGTAGATCGTTCTCCTTGGAGGCGATGCCTGCCGGTTTGCAGATATTCTGAGTGACACCGCTTTCGAGCGAATAGACAAAGATGTCGGAATCGGTCGATATCGCATATGCGGTTCCCGTCAATGGTTTGCACGTGTAGGCCAGTCGGTTTCCGGCATTGTTCCAAGCAATTTCGCCCATGTCGAAATAGGGGGCCAGCGGCGCATCGTAAGCCGCTTCGGCTCCGATGATGTCGGTCCCCTTGCCGATCTTGTTTCCCGTAAGATCGCCTACGAAGATGTGGAGATACTCCCCTTCGTCCCAATAATCCCAATGGCGAGCCATCAGATCATCGTATATGCGCGCTTTCGATTTATCCATCTCCTTATAAATGTCCGAGGAGCGGCGGTTGGCCGACTGTACACGCTGCACATACCATACTTTATCACCCTGTGCATTGATTCCGAATCCCTCGACGTCCTTATCGAAATCGGAAAGCTGTCGAGCATTCCCTCCCGTAGCTGACATCTCCCAAATCTGCATCGTTCCGCTGCGATCGGAGAGAAAATAGATCTTCTGTCCATCGGAACTCCACGCCGGAGCCACATTGTTCGATGAGGTGTCGGTAAGAGCCGTGATTGTGTGTGACTCCATGTTTTCGATCCAGAGAGTCGTAACACCTCGGTTTTCCGACATGTTGTAATCGGTTTGCGCGTAAACTAATTGCGAGCCGTCGGGCGAGAGCGAAGAGGAGCCGACTCGACTCATCTTCCACATCACTTCGGGAGTCAGCCGTCCGGCGGCAATCTCCTCTGCCGAGAGCGCATTGTCAATCATAAGGGGTTGTGGCCGTTTTTCGCATGCGACCAACCCTGCTGCAATAGCCATCATTAGGATGATTTTTTTCATTTTTGTCCGAATTATATCTACTTTTGTTCTTTTAATTGTACGTGCCTCATGGAACATATTGTCTACTTTGCCGATCAATCGGTGCGCTTTACCGCTGTGGCTGTGGCCTCTGATGCGGCGGTCATAGCAGCCGATCACACGGGCTTATTTCGCGACAAGATACTTAAAAATCTGGAAAAATACAACTCGGTAACGGTGCTTTCATCCGATCCCGATGCGGCTTTTAAGACTTTTGCCGCCGAATTTACGGCGGTCGAGGCGGCCGGAGGGGTGGTGGTCAACGCTTGTGGTGAATGGCTGTTGATTCATCGTAACGGTCGTTGGGATCTGCCCAAAGGTCATTTGGAGAGTGGTGAAACATTGGCCGAATGTGCGGCTCGTGAGATTCGCGAGGAGACCGGAGTGGCAGCTGTGGTGGTACGGCCGCTATGTAGTACGCTTCATGCCTACTTTTTTCCAAAAACCGCGCGCTGGGAGTTGAAGCGTACCCATTGGTTCGAATTACAGACCTCCACGAGTGATCTGCTGCAACCGCAGATCGAAGAGGGAATTGAGCGAGTGGGTTGGTATGCTCGCGCAATTGCCGAAGAGCACCTGCGCACGGCGTTCCCAACGGTGCAGTGTGTGATGCAGACGATGTAGTCATAAACAATTCGGCCGGAATCTGATTGATGATTCCGGCCGATTTCCTTTTGCAAGAGTCTGCGAATTACGCAAACAGATCATTAAACACCTCGCTCATGCTGGGGTGGGTGTAGATCGCTTGCCGGAGGGTGTGCGCCGGAATCTGCTGGTTAATGGCCAGCGTGATGGTATTGATCAGTTCGCTCGATTCGGTGCCATATAATGTGCTGCCGATGATGCGATCGGAGCCGTTTTCGATGATGGCTTTGAAGAAACCGTTGGTTTGCTCCAACGTGTGAGCGCGTGGAACGTTTTTCAGGGCGATGCGGTTGACACGCACGTCAAGTCCAGCTTTGCGCGCTTCGGTTTCGTGCAGTCCGACGTGTGCCAGCGGTGGGGTGATGAAGACAGCGTAGGGTACTACTCCTCGATTGGCGGTCGTCCGTGCTCCGTTGCCCAGCAACTCATCGCGCAGGATGCGGTAGTCATCGAGTGATACATAGGTGAATTGCAGGCCTCCTGTGACATCTCCGGCGGCGTAGATCCCCTCGACATTGGTGCGTAGGTGCTCATCGACGCGAATTGCACCGTGTTCGGTCAACGCCACTCCGGCAGCGTCCAATCCCAAACCGTTGACCGCCGGGCGGCGACCCGTGGCCAGCAGTACGGCATCGGATTCAACCGCAAAGTGTGCTTGGGTTTGTGCATCGGTAACGTGCACCGTACCGCCGTCAATCTCTTCGACATGGGCATTAAGCCGGAAGACAACCCCTTGCTCTTCGAGCGTTTGTCGCACGGCATTGGCTACATCGCGATCTTCGCGCGAAATGAGTTCCGAGAAACCTTCCAAAACGGTGACTCGGGAGCCGAATGCAGCATACATCGATGCGAATTCAAGCCCGATATATCCACCGCCGACAATGGTCAATCGTTGCGGTAACTCGCTCAGTTCGAGTATCGAAGTGCTGGTGTAGACATGTGGGTTGTGCTCGATCCCCTTGATCGGCGGAATAACGGTCTCGGCACCCGTGTTGATGATGATTGTGGGTGCGGTGAGTTCGATCGTTGCGGTCGCTTGTTTGACGGCAACGACCTTCGGGGCAACGAAACGCCCCTCGCCGGTGTAGACCTCGATCAGCGGATTGTCGGCGAGTTTATGATAATTGGTGTTGCGCAAAGCACCGGTCAGATGCTCTTTGGCAGCGATTGCCGCTGCATAGTAGGTTTGGCGCGTGGCAAAGTCGGCCGTTGCGGGAGTCAGTGCGGCTTTGTGGACAAGGGCTTTGGTCGGAATACAACCGATGTTGATGCATGTCCCGCCGTACATCTGTGCGGAGCGTTCAATGATCGCTACATGGCGACCGTTTGCGGCCATTTCGGCGGCAATGGTTTTTCCGGCTTTTCCGAATCCGATAACGATGACATCCAACTTTTTCATAACTTAATGATTTGTTTGATTTTTTTCTTTGTGCAAATTTCGGGACAAAATCACGTTTGAACAATGATCCGATCTCTGAAAAAGTTGGCAAAAACACCCGATACGTGTTTCGATGAGTTACATCTGCCCATTCATCGCCTTGGCAATTCCCTCGGCGATCTGATCGAGTCCGGCCTGCAACTTGTTGCCCAACATCATCTTCATCATCATGTTCAGTTCGACATGCAGCACCAACCTAAGACGGGTGTCACAGGCGGCAACCTCTTGGAGCTGAATCCAGAAGGCGAAATCCATAGGGATGCCGTCGCCGATGATCTTCACATGTTTGGGAGCAACCTTCTCGTCGATGAGTAGCCGCACGGTGAATCCTTTGGCCTTGAACGAGCAGGTGTTCTCGGTGGCCTCCCACTCCTCGACCTTGTCGGATAGCATGGGGGTGAGGTTGTCGAAACGGCTGATTGCCGCAAAAATCTGTTCCGCAGGGCGGAGAATCTGGTGTTGTTGTGAGGTGTATTCTTGCATGTATTAATCTATTTCGAAGGTACGTCCGGTTTCGCCGTCTACCGAGATGCACACGGTCATGACATCGTCGGGGAGCAGTTGTTCAATCTTCTCCGGCCACTCGACCAAACAGAGGTCGCCCGAATAAAAATACTCTTCGTAACCGAAGTCGTAGGCTTCGCGGATGTCGTTGATTCGGTAGAAATCGAAATGGTGGATACGGCGATTTCCGCTTCCTTTATATTGGTTGACGATGGCAAACGTAGGACTGGTGACCGTGTCGGTGGCTCCCATTTCAGCTACGATTGCGCGGATAAGAGTCGTTTTGCCGGCCCCCATTTCACCACGAAAAGCAATGACTGTGCGACGGCCAATGGATTCGATGACCGCGCGAGCCACCTCTGGCAGCTCATCGGGTGAGATGATATGGATGGTTCTCATTTATTGTTTGGGTTTTAAGACGATATAAGGCACGATCATCTCCTCCATAGAGATGCCACCATGTTGGAATGTGTTGCGGTAGTAGCGGATATGGCGGTTTGCATCGTTGTTGTAGACCAGAAAATCGGTGTTGTAGGCGAAGATGTAGCTCGAAGTGAGGTTGCTCGACGGCAGCTGGATGTCTTCGGGCTTCAGCACCTCGTAGACCTCGCGCGAGTTGTAAGCCAGATTGCGCCCGGTTTTATAGCGCAGGTTGGCCGAGGTCTCGCGGTCGCCGGTGACCTTGACCGGGTTGTCGACGCGAATCGTGCCGTGGTCGGAGGTGATGACCACCGTATGGCCGCGTTCGGAGAGCAGCTTGAGGATCGTGAATAGGTCGGAGTGCTCGAACCACGAACGGGTCAGTGAGCGGAACGACGCTTCGTCCTCGGTCAGCTCGCGGATGATATCGGTTTCGGTACGGGCATGCGAGAGAATGTCCAAAAAATTGTAGATGATGACCGAAAAATCGGCATCGTATACCTTTTGTATATTGTCGACCAACCGCCGTCCCTGCTCGGGGCGCACAAGTTTGTCGAACGAGAACTTCCAATTCTTGCCGTTCTGGTTCATCAGACGCTTCAAAAACTCCTCTTCGTATTGGTTTTTGCCCCCCTCTTCGTTGTCGTTGAGCCAGCGTTGAGGCATCAGCTTGTCGATGGCCAGCGGCATCAGTCCAGCGAAGATCGCGTTGCGTGCATATTGTGTGGCGGTGGGCAGAATGGCGCAATAGAAGTCATCCTGCGCCACGTCGTAGTAGCCGCGCAGCAGCGAGGAGATCGACCGCCATTGGTCGTAGCGGAAGTTGTCGATGAGCAGCAGCGTGGTCTTCGAATGCTCTTCGGCCACGGGGAAGATGTTGGTGCGCATGAGCGTGTGCGACATCACGGGCGTGTCGTCGGTGCGTTTGTTGATCCAGTTGTAGTAGTTGCGGCGCACGAATTTGCAGAACTCCTGATTGGCCTCGTTCTTCTGGTAGGTGAGTACCTCCTTGATGCTTTGGTCGGTGGAGTCTGATAGTTCGATCTCCCAATTGGTAATTTTGCGATAGAGCGAGCACCAGTCCGAAAAACTTTCGGCCATTTGCAGCGAGGTAGAAATGCGACCGAATTCCGAACGATAGTCGGCCGTAGTCTGCTCGGTAACAAGCTGTTGTTGGTGCACATTTTTTTTGATCGACAGCAGTACCTGATTGGGGTTGACGGGTTTAATCAGGTAGTCGGCGATTTTCGACCCTACGGCCTTGTTCATGATGTTCTCCTCTTCGCTCTTGGTCACCATGATCACAGGGGTCGTTGGGCGGATCTCCTTGATCTTGGGGAGTGTTTCGAGTCCGGTCATACCGGGCATCATCTCATCGAGTATGATCAGATCGTAGGCGCATTCGCCGGCCATGTCGATAGCATCGTAGCCATTGTTGCACGTATCCACTTCGTAACCTTTCTGTTGGAGAAAAAGTACGTGGGGTTTCAGCAGTTCGACTTCATCATCGACCCAGAGTATTTTGACCATATTGATAGAGGGTTTAAGGTTTGCAAAATTAATGATTATATCTCTTAAACGCAAAAATCGGGCGGTTTATTGGGCGTGGGGCGTAGAATCGGATTGTTTTTCTTGTTTTTGGTAAAATTGTTCGTATATTTGCGAACGAATATGGATGAATCGAGGAGATCATATACACGGGATGAGGAGCGGTTGGCTCGTTTTGCCAAAGCGATGGGGCACCCTGCACGAATCGCGATTTTGCGATTTTTGGCCTCGCAGCAGAGTTGCTTTTTCGGTGATATTCACGAGGTGTTGCCGATCGCAAAGGCGACCGTGTCGCAGCATTTGTCGGAATTGAAGGCGGCCGGATTGATTCAAGGTGAGATTATGCCGCCAAAGGTGAAATATTGTATCGACGCTGAAAATTGGGCCGAAGCGAAAAAAATGTTTGATGAGTTCTGGCGACAGAAAACACATACGAGTTGTTGCCGATAATTTTTTTTGAAATAAGTGTTCGTATTTTTACGAACTATTAATATTGAAAATGTATGATAACGATTAAGATTTTAGGAACCGGATGTGCTGGATGTAAGGCGCTTTATGAAACGGTGAAACAGGTTGCGACAGAGTTGCAATTAGAGGCGCAGATTGTTAAGGAGGAGGATCTGGTGAAGATTCTTGCGTATCACGTGATGCAGCTGCCGGCATTGGTGGTTGACGAAAAAGTGGTGGCGAAAGGTAAATTATCGACAACTCAGGTGCGAGAAATTCTTATCGGTATAAAAAGATGATACGATTTTGGATAACAACGGTAGGAGTTGTTTTGTTTATGGCATGCGGCGGGTCTGCTTCGAAGTCGCAATCGGAAGAGGTCGTTGCGGATGGCGTGACACAAGTGCTCTATTTTCACGGAGAACGGCGATGTGCTACCTGTCAGGCGATTGAACGTTTGGCGCGCGAAGAGGCGACTCGGTATGGGAAGGATCGTGTGGTGATGCGGACGATCGACTTTTCGCAGTCCGAAAACGAAGCGTTGGCGGCGCGCTACGAGGTGGCGTGGCCGGCGTTGATCCTCGATCGTGACGGAAAGCGCATTGATCTGACCCGTATGGCGTTTCGTTATGCAAAAAGTGAGCCGGAGCTTTTTCGAAAAGAGCTTGTTGCGGCGATTGATTCGTTAGCTAACTAAGAGCATGGCGTGGTTACAACAACTGCTCGATAGCAGTACGACACCTGTGCTGACGGCGTTTTTGCTGGGGTTGCTGACGGCGATCAGCCCATGCCCGTTGGCAACCAATATCACAGCCGTTGGTTATATCGGTCGCGACATCACCAATCCGCGCCGGATCTTCCGCAATGGGGTACTCTATACGTTAGGTCGGATGATCGCCTATGCCGGTATTGGTATTGTGCTGATCCCATTGCTGCGCGAAGGAGCCAGCCTGTTTGCCTTTCAGCGCGTTTTGGGGCGATATGGTGATCTGGTATTGGCTCCCGTGCTGATTGCCGTGGGGATGTTCCTGCTTTTTGGCGATCGGCTGAATCTTCCCAAATTCGGTTTTTCGGGTAGCGGCGAGTCGGTCGGACGCGGAGGCTGGGGTGCTTTGCTACTCGGAGTGCTCTTTGCTCTGGCATTCTGTCCTACCAGTGGAGTCTTCTATTTTGGCATGCTTCTACCATTGTCGGCAGCCGAAACGGGCGGTTACTGGTTGCCGGCGGTTTTTGCTATCGCTACGGGATTGCCTGTCGTGGTGGTGGCATGGCTGCTGGCTTACGGTGTGGCCGGAGTCGGCCGATTTTACCGTTGTATGCAGGTGCTTCAACGGTGGATGAACCGCATTATTGCCGGTCTGTTTATCGCAGTCGGTTTTTATTATCTTATGAACTATTTTTTATGATACAACGTTTTGCCGATTGGCTTGTTTATGGCCTGTTTGGGCTGGATTCGGCGACCCATCTGGGGACGGCCGTCAACTTTTTCTTCTACGACACGGTAAAGATCCTGCTGTTGCTCTTCTTGATCAGCATGGTAATGGGGGTGATCAACGCCTATTTCCCGATTGAGCGACTGCGACAGTTTCTGGTAACGCGTAAACTCTACGGTTTTCAGTATCTGCTGGCCTCACTCTTTGGTGCGATTACGCCGTTTTGTAGTTGTTCGTCAATTCCTCTTTTTATCGGTTTTGTCAAAGGAGGCATTCCGCTGGGGGTGACTTTTTCGTTTCTAATTACCTCGCCATTGGTAAATGAGGTGGCTGTGGCGATGTTTCTCGGTGCATTCGGAGTCAAGGCAACGCTGATCTATGTTGTTAGTGGTGTGGTGCTGGGCGTAGTAGGCGGAGCCGTGCTGGGGCGGCTGGGGCTGGAACGCTATTTGAGCGACTGGGTCAAAGAGATTCAAGCGGCCTCGGACCGGGATTCCGAATCGTGGGAGAAGGCGCATACGCCGTTTTTGCACCGATTGCCCGAGATTCTGAACGGAGCTTGGCGGATCGTGCGTGGAGTTGTGCTGTACGTAATCATCGGTATTGCGGTTGGTGCCGCGATGCATGGTTTTGTGCCCGAGGGATTTTTCCAACACTATTTATCGGCAGATCGGTGGTACGCCGTGCCGTTGGCGGTGATATGCGGAGTGCCGATGTATGCAAATGCAGCCGGAATAGTTCCTGTTATTCAGGTGTTTGTGGCCAAAGGAGTTCCGCTTGGTACGGCGATTGCTTTCATGATGGCAGTCGTCGGGTTGTCACTGCCCGAAGCCGCTATGTTGAAAAAGGTGATGACATGGCGACTGATTGCTCTGTTTTTCGGGACGGTTACGATTTTTATCACGCTGTCGGGGTGGTTTTTTAATTTGATTTTATCTTAAATCTACTGTTAAAAGACACTGATGTGTAATAATTTAAATAAAAAGGCGATTTTGCCCGATATTTGTTATATGCAGCCACAAGCGGCTGATAGCCCCTGAAAATAAAAAAGTTGAAAAAAAAATTCGGTTTGTTGGCGATTATACAAATAAAACGTATATTTGCAGTCCGAAACATACGGATGAACTTAATTTAAAATACTTTATTGATATGACAAAGGCTGATATCGTAAGCGAAATCGCAAAAAGCACCGGTGTAGAGAAAGTACAGGTGCAGGCTATCGTCGAGGCTTTCATGGAGAGCATCAAAACGTCGATGATCCAGAAAAACAACGTGTACCTCCGCGGATTCGGCAGTTTCATCGTGAAGAAGCGCGCTAAGAAAGTAGCTCGTAACATCTCGAAGAATACGACGATTACCATCCCCGAACACAACATTCCTGCTTTCAAGCCCGCAAAGAGCTTCGCAGTGAAGGTGAAATAATCGTAGATAAACAAAGAACCTCTAAAATCAAAGGACTATGCCAAACGGAAAGAAGCATAAGCGTCATAAGATGGCTACCCACAAGCGCAAAAAACGTCTTCGTAAGAATCGTCACAAGAAGAATAAGTAGGGTAGCACCCTTGTGCTAAACGTTAGATAAAGCTAAAGGAGCCCAGCTCTTTTAGCTTTACCTGTTTTTGCATTCGGATTTTTTTGTAAAGGGCGACCAATGTCGCTGATTGTAGAATCCGATCTCATTCGGACAAAGATCGAACCGCTGCTCAATGCCTTTCGGTAGGCGTTTTCTAAGAGTACAACCCAATATGCGGCGTAACCTGTGAGGTTGAAACGGCCGTTGTATCGACTCTTTGTCTTCGCGATTTTTCTTCGCACGACCCCGAAAATCAGAACGATTTCGCAGGCCGATTTTGCCGCAAGGCTCCCCATTTTTGTAGTTAGCTGCTACTTCATACCAAAAGGCGGCCTTTCGTAATTTTATCTCAATATACCGCGTGGCGATATGCCGTGCGACCCCGAAAATGAATAGAGAATTAATTGTAAACGTTAACCCCACCGAGATCTCCATCGCCATGTGCGAGGATAAGGTGCTCGTCGAGCTCAACAAAGAGCAGTGTCAGACGGGTTTCTCCGTGGGTGATATATATTTGGGCAAAGTGCGCAAGATCATGCCCGGTCTGAATGCAGCCTTTGTCAATGTCGGTCACGAAAAGGATGCTTTCATCCACTACCTTGATCTGGGAACGCAGTTCCGGTCGTTGCAAAAGGTCGTTGACTCGCAGATGCCCGGAAAACGCGGAATCCGCGTGGAGGGGATGAAGCTCGAAACTCCTGTTGAAAAGGGCGGGAAGATTACCGAATACTTGCAAGTCGGTCAGCAGATTATGGTGCAGATTGCCAAAGAGGCGATTTCAACCAAAGGGCCGCGTCTGACGGCTGATATTTCGCTGGCCGGACGTAATGTGGTACTGGTTCCCTTCACTTCGAAGGTCTTTCTTTCGCAGAAGATCCGCTCGACCGAGGAGAAAAAACGCCTCAAACGGATTGCGGCTGCCGTACTGCCGCAAAACTTTGGTGTCATCATCCGCACGGCCGCCATTGAGGCCAAGGATGAGGATATCGAACACGATATTCAGACCCAAATCGACCGTTGGCGCAAGACCGTCGTGGCGATCCGCAAGAGTCAGGCTCCCGCGCAGTTGATGAGTGAGATGAATCGAGCCAATACGATCATCCGTGACTCGCTGAACGGCTCTTTTTCGCAGATTGCGGTTGATGATGAGGCGATGTATGCCGAGATTCGCAACTACATTCGATTGATCGACCCTGAAATGGAGAAGATTGTGCGACTCTACAAAGGAAGTGTGCCGATCTTCGATAATTTCGATATTTCGAAACAGATCAAGTCGCTCTTCGCCAAGTATGTGTCGCTCAAACGCGGAGCCTATCTCATCATTGAGAAGACCGAGGCGATGAATGTCATAGATGTCAATTCGGGCAATCGTACCAAGGCCGAGGATAGTCAGGAGCAGACCGCATTGGATGTGAATCTGGCTGCTGCAAAGGAGATTGCACGGCAGATGCGTCTGCGAGATCTGGGCGGGATCGTGATGATCGACTTCATCGACATGCACAAGGCTCCCAGCCGGCAGACCCTCTTTGATGAAATGGTCAAATTGATGGCTACCGACAAGGCCAAACATACCGTGCTACCACTCACCAAGTTCGGACTGATGCAGATCACCCGTCAGCGAGTGCGCCCGTTGGCGATCGAAACTGTGTCGGATGTCTGTCCGACCTGCCACGGAACGGGTAAGGTGGAGCCAACAGTGTTGTTGGATAAAAAGATTGAAAATCAATTGTCGTTTTTGGCCTTTGACCGTAAACAGAAGTTTGTCAAATTGGTAGTAAGTCCCTATGTTGCCTCATTCCTCAAACGTGGCTTGTGGTCGTTACGGCGGCGTTGGGCATGGAAATATAAGATGAAAATTCGTATCGTGGAGGATCAAAGTACCGGTATTATTGATGTCTTTTATCGGGATGTGAACGATAAGGATTTGATAACTAACTCCTAATTAAGATTTGTGATTGTGCTTTTGTTGAGTGGCGCAATTCACCTTTCAATGTTTTAATTTTTAAATAGCAACGCCAATGTCTGCCCGCGAACAATTGGTGCAGTTTGCCGAAGGATCGAGAACCCTGACCGCCTTGTGTCGGGAATATGAGAACCAGTGCGCTACCGTCCACCTCGAAGAGTTGGTCGGCGGTGCGCTTTCGTTTTATGCGGCGGCAACGATTGCCCGAGTTGGAGGAGTGCATCTCTTTGTGGCCGAAGACCGCGATGCGGCGGCCTATCTACTCAACGATTTCTACAACCTACTCGATGAGAATCGTGTCTACTTCTTCCCCTCGGCCTACAAACGTTCGGTCGCCTATGGTGCCGAAGATCCGCAGGGGGTCGTGCAGCGTACAACTGCCATGAATGCGTTGCGTAGTTTTTCGGGAGAGGGCTATTTGGTGATATGCACCTTTCCCGAGGCTTTGTCGGAGCGGGTGGCCGATGCCGATGCTTTGCAGCGTGGAACAATTGCTGTCCATGTCGGCGATCGGATCTCAATCGAGGTACTTGAACAGGCGGTTGTCGATGCTGGATTTACACGGGTCGATTTTGTCTACGAACCCGGCCAATATTCGTTGCGCGGAGGTATTGTCGATCTTTTCTCCTATTCCGAGAGCAGACCTTATCGCATTGATTTCTTTGGCGATGAGGTCGATTCGATTCGTCGCTTTCATATTTCGAGCCAACTTTCGGCTGATAAGCTCGATGCCGTAGAGATCATTCCTGATCTGAACCGCAACACCAACCAAACGACCAAGGTGTCGCTGGTGCAGTTTGCCGGTGCGCAGGCTGCGTTTTGGTGTTACGATGCCGATTTTGTGCTACGGCGAGTGAATGAGTTGAGGCACAAGGTGCTTGCCGACATGCAGGAGCCGCAGCAGATTGATCAACTGATGACCAGTCGTAATACGCTACTTGCCGATCTGGCTCCGTGTCGCCTTTTTGTGTTGCGCGACAATCTGACCGAACGTCCGGCTACGTGCGTTGTGAAGTTTTCGACCGCTCCGCAACCGAAGTTTAATAAGAATTTCGAGATGCTGGCAGATGATATGATTCGCAACGCTTTACGGGGCTACAACACCTATATCCTGTCTGAAAATAAGGCGCAGGTTGAGCGGCTTGAAAATATTTTTCACCAAATCGGACGCGGACAAGCTGTGGTGCATGCCGTTTCAGCCACCCTGCATGAGGGATTTGTCGATAACGATCTGAAAATTTGCCTTTATACCGATCACCAGATTTTCGACCGCTATCAACGCTATCGCATCAACGGAGAGATCCGGCGTGATGAGCAGATGACCGTAGCCGAGTTGAATCAATTGCGGCCGGGCGACTATGTGGTGCATATCGACCACGGTGTCGGTCGTTTCGACGGGTTGGTCAAGATCAACGAGAATGGCAAGACACACGAGGCGATCAAGTTGGTTTACAAGGATGGTGATGTACTCTTTGTCAATGTTCACTCGCTGCATCGCATCGCCCGTTATAAATCGGGCGATGGTGAACCGCCGAAGGTCTACAAATTAGGAAACGGGGCTTGGCAGAAACTCAAAAATGCCACCAAGAAGGCCGTCAAGGATATTTCACGTGAGCTGATCGCCCTATATGCCAAACGCAAGGCCTCGAAGGGTTTTGCCTTCTCGCACGACAGTTACCTGCAACATGAGTTGGAAGCATCGTTCAAATGGGAGGATACGCCCGATCAGCAGACTACAACGGCGGCTATCAAAAAAGATATGGAGTCGGATCAGCCGATGGATCGTTTGGTGTGTGGCGATGTAGGCTTCGGGAAGACCGAGGTGGCTATTCGTGCCGCATTTAAAGCAGCTGTGGACGGCAAACAGGTGGCTGTACTTGTGCCCACCACGATCCTTGCTTTGCAGCACTATCGTTCGTTTACCGAGCGGCTGCGCGATTTTCCGGTACGCATCGAATACCTGAATCGCACCAAATCGACCAAAGAGGTAAAACAAATCTGTGAAGATCTGGCTGCCGGTAAAATTGATATTTTGATTGGTACGCACAAAATCCTCGGCAAACAGATCCTGTTTCGCGATCTGGGACTGCTGATTATTGATGAGGAGCAGAAGTTCGGAGTTTCGGCCAAAGAAAAACTGACGCAAATGGCCGTCGCCGTCGATACGTTGACACTTACCGCCACGCCGATTCCGCGCACGCTGCAATTCTCGGTTATGGGGTCGCGTGACTTGTCGGTGATCTCGACGCCGCCGCCTAACCGACAGCCGATTTTGACCGAGTCGCACGTCTTCTCCGAGGAGATCATCCGCGATGCCATTGAGGCGGAGCTTGCGCGTGGTGGTCAGGTCTATTTCGTTCACAATCGCGTGGAGGATCTTCTGCAATTGCAGGGAATGATTACGCGGCTCTGTCCCAAAGCACGTGTGGCGGTTGGCCACGGCAAGATGCCGGCCGAGCAGCTCGAAAAACTCATTATGGATTTCATCTATGGCGAATTCGATGTGCTGGTAGCTACGACAATTGTCGAGAACGGCATCGACATCCCCAATGCTAATACCATTATTATCAACAATGCCCAACATTTCGGTTTGAGCGACCTGCACCAGTTGCGCGGCCGTGTAGGGCGTTCCAACCAGAAGGCCTATTGCTACCTGCTTTCGCCTCCCGAAGAGTTGCTTTCGTCCGATGCGCGGCGGCGATTGCGGGCGATTGAGGAGTTTTCTGATCTGGGATCGGGATTCAATATTGCTATGCAGGATCTCGATATTCGCGGTGCCGGCAACTTGTTGGGAGCCGAGCAGAGCGGATTTATTGCAGACATTGGCTTCGAAACCTATCAGAAGATCATGAACGAAGCAATTGCCGAACTGCGGGCCGAAGGGTTGCAGGTGGCCGGTTTGAGCGTGGACGAAGAGGAGGTGGTCGGTCAGATGCACTTCATTGACGATTCGCATATCGAGATCGAGGTCGAAGCAACGCTGCCTGACAGTTATGTGGCGCAGCAGGCCGAACGTCTGAAACTCTATCGAGAACTCGATTCAACCAAGGACGAAGAGGCGTTGCAGGGATTTGCCGGCCGGCTTATCGACCGTTTCGGCCCGTTGCCCAAGGCGGCTTCGGAGTTGCTCAATGTCGTGCGGTTACGTTGGGAGGCGATTCGATTGGGCATGGAGCGGGTGAAGGTCAAGAACGGGCTGATGATTGTACACTTTGTCGGTGAGGAGAATTCGCCCTATTATAAAAGTGATGCGTTTATGGAGCTGTTGCGTAAAGTGACGCAACATCCCGATCGTTTTGTTTTGAAGCAGCACAATAATCGACTGGCAATGACCGTTAGAAATGTCAAAGACGTTGAAGACGCATGGAAAACCCTGCGGGATTTGTAGCAAACGCCCATGAATCTGATTGTTGATATAGGAAACACCTTGGTAAAACTCGCCTTGATGCAAGACGGACAGATCGTGGCGCAACGTGCCGTTGAACGGTTGTTGCCGGCTATGATCGAGGAGTTGATCGAAGACCATCGCGTTGCACGAGCGATCCTCGCTTCGACACGTGGCGAAATCGACGCTTATGAGGCTATGATACGCCGTTACGTTCCTTGTACTGTGGTTTTTACAGCGCAGACACCCGTGCCGATCGCCAATGCCTACCTCACGCCCGAATCTCTTGGTCGCGATCGGTTGGCGGCTGCCGTCGGAGCGGCGACTCTCTACCCGAGGCGCAATGTGTTGATTGTCGATTTCGGTACGGCGGTGACACTCGATCTGGTGACGGCCGACAACACCTATCGCGGCGGTGTGATTTCGCCCGGATTGAATACCCGTTTTCGGGCACTGCACGACTATACGGCTCAATTGCCGCTGTGTGTGCCGTCGGACGATGTGGGGTTGCAGGGGTTGACGACCGAGCAGGCGATCCTGCGCGGCGTGATGAACTCACTGACCTTTGAGATCGAAGGATATATTAGCCGCATGCGGCCCGAATTTGATGATTTATGCGTTATTTTTACGGGCGGTGATGCAAAATACTTTGTGAAAAGAATTAAAAACACGATATTTGCAAATTGTAATTTGGTCTTTTGCGGATTGGAACGAATTTTAGAGCACAATGCAAGTGAAGAACACCTTAATTAAACTGGTTGTCGCTGTGGCGGCGATGTTTCCTGCTGCCGTCGTGGCCCAGACAAGCAGTATCAACGCATTCTCTCCCTATACGATGTACGGCATCGGAGAGCAAAATACACCCGGAACGCTCTCCATGCGGTCGATGGGTGGTGTGGGCGTTGCGCAGCGTTCGTCGGGCGTTGTCAATCTACTCAACCCGGCGGCATTGAGTGCGGTGCCGCAGAAATCTTTTCTGTTCAATTTCGGACTCGAAGGCCAAAATTACTACAACGCCCAAACTGCCGAAGGAATCTCGAAAAGTACGGCCTACAACACCTTTAACTTTCACGACATCGCTTTCCAGATGCCGTTGGCCAAGAAGTTGGGGTTGGGTTTTAGCTTAACACCATATAGCTCGGTGGGTTACCGCACCAAATATTACCACACCTACGATGCGTCCGACCCCGTTTGGGGAAATGTGGGGCGCGTGCAGTATAACTACCAAGGCGAAGGAGATGTGACGGAGGTTAAACTCGCTGTGGGTTGGGAACCGTTCAAAAATTTCTCGGTCGGTTTGGCGGCTCAATACTATTGGGGCGACATTGACCGTAAATTTGTGATGACACCGCAGGCAATCACCGGTGACGGTACGTTTGTGCAAACGGTCGGAAACGACAATTACGGAATTTCGAGCATCAAAGGTCAGTTCGGTGTGCAGTGGAGCCCGATTCTCAACGCAAAACGGATTCTGACGGTGGGAGCCGCTTATGATTTCGGAGGTGACCTCAATCCCAAGGTGACCAAACGAATTTACGTAGGTGACCTTTACAGTACCACCGTAAAGGGCGATACGACCCACCTCAAACTCGTCTTGCCGCATCAGTTGACTCTGGGTGTTTACTACCAGAATGCCAAGTGGGCCATGGGGGTTGACTATACGTTCCAAGATTGGGGCGGTCGAAACCCAAAGAGCGAGTTGACCGGTATCAGCGGTTCGGGTGAAAGCAAAAACTCTTACGAAGTGGCTTACACCAATACCAATACTATTAAAATCGGTGTCGAATTTACCCCCAACCATTACGATATTCGTAATATCTTCAAACGTTGGTCGTATCGTGCCGGTTTCCGTTACGGCAACTACAACCAATCGTTCGATGGGCACAAACTTTCACAGATGGCTGTTACCGCCGGTATCGGTATTCCGGTGAAACTCTGGGCGGTGTCGGCAATTGATGTGGGCGTAGAGTACGGTCGCCGCGGTTACAATGTGGCCGAACGAGTCGGATTGGTTCGTCAGCAATATTTCAAATTCGCCATCGGATTTTCGCTCTTTGCCGGTTCGGAAAACTCCGAGTACTGGTTTGCACGCCCGAAATACGATTAATGCCGAAAAAGTTGCATGTTAAATTTTTCGGTTGTAAATTGCAACCCCGAATTGAGAAACGAAATAAAAATATCATAAAATTGATTCTAACCGATGAAAAATGTAAAAATCCTGTTTGTTGCGGTTAGCGCGCTTTTCGCGACCGCAGCAATGGCCCAACAAGATTTCAGTGATCCGAAGTATGCCGCTTGGGGTGCTACACCGCAGGAACGCGAACAAAACATTCTGAACAGCAACTTTTTGAAGGAGTCGTGCGACAATCGCAATTACGAGCAAGCTGCGCACTACCTTAAATTGTTGATTGACAACTGCCCCTCTGTGCAAGAGTCAATCTATCAGCGTGGAGCTTCGATCTACAAGAATAAAGTTAATCGTGCAAAATCGGTAGCAGAGCGTAATGTGTACGTCGATTCTTTGTTGTTGATGTACGATCTGCGCAACCAGTATTTCGGCAATTCGCCCAAATACGGTACTGCCTATATTCTCGATCAAAAAGCGCGTGAATATCTGGTATATCGTCCCAATGACCGAGCCGGAATCCGAAAGGCGTTCCGTGATGCTATTGAGGCTGGTGGTCACTCGACTGACCCGAAGACTGTGGTGGCTTACTTCTCGAATCTGTGTGAGGATTACAAAAATACCGATCAAGTATTGCCCGATGAGGTGATTGCTGAATACGATCGTCTGACTCCGTTCTTTGCGGCAAATCCCGATGCAGCCGAACTTAAAGGCCAATTTGATGCCGCGTTTGGTTTGAGTGGTGTGGCAAGTTGCGAGAACCTCGAAAAACTCTTCAAAGGTCGCTTGGCTACTACGCCCGATGATGAGGCTCTCTTGGCACAGGCCGTTGCGCTGATGTCGCGTGCACAGTGCAATAGCGATTTCTATTTCTCGATCGCCGAGAAGTACTACACGGTGAAACCGACTTCGGAGACCGCCATGTTCTTGGCGCAGGCATTCCAGAATAAGGGCGATTACAACAAGTCGATCAAATACCTGAACGAGGCTCTCGCAACGGAGAAGGTTCCCGTGGAGCGTCAGAAACTGCTGGTGCGTATCGCGCTGGTTGAGTTGGTTGCCAACGATATTTCGGCTGCGGCTTCGGCTGCGCGTCAGGCTCGTGATATTAATCCCGAAGACGGTATTCCTTACTTCGTTTTGGCACAGTGCTACGGTGCTTCGGCAGCAGCATGTGGCGGTTTTACGGGTCAGGCAGCTTTCTGGGCGGCTTATGACACGATGACTCGCGCCATTGAACTGTTGCCGGCCGACTCCGAGTATATGCAACATGCCAAAACCTATCAGGCTGCTTACCGCAATCGTTTCCCCAGCTCGGAGGAGTGTTTCTTCAATGAACTCCAACCCGGAGCGCGTTATACGATTACCTGCGGTACGGCCGCCGGAACCGTAACAACGGTACGTCCCCGATAAAGTATAAACGGACTTTACATGCGAAAGCCGTTGATCCATCAATTGCTGGTAGCACTCTCCTTCGTGGGGAGTGCTATCTTGCTATTTGCGTGCGGAGCGAAAAAGGGGGAGGATACCTCCGCTGCCGACGAGGCTATTCAGACCGAATACATCGAGGATCTCTCGGTGGTTATGTCCGAAAATGGTCGCCGTTCGTATCGTTTCAAGACTCCGTTGCTCGAAGGTTATTCGATGGCACGGGAGCCTTATCGTGAATTTCGTAAAGGGGTTGATATCATCACCTATCAGGATGATTCGCTCTCTACGGTGAAGGCTACGCTGACCGCTAACTATGCGATTTACTACACGGGTAAGGAACTTTGGGAGGCCAAGGGGAACGTGGTTGTCAAGAACAGCGATGGAAATACGCTCTACACCCAACAGCTCTTTTGGAATGCGAAAACCAAGCGGATCTATTCGAATGTCGATTCGAAGGTGGTGCGCGAGGGGAGTAAGGAGGAGCTTTTCGGTGAGGGCTTTGAGTCGGACGAGGAGTTCAAGGATTGGCGTTTCCGGAAGAATAAGATTCGGATGGAACTTCTTCTGAAACCGACAGAGGGCGCAGATTCTACGCAAGTTGCTCCGCAGAGCACACGATCGCCACAAGACGCGAATCAGCAATCGGTTACTCGCCCGAATGTGAAAAAGCAGTCGCTCTCGACAACGGCGCAACCGTCTAAGGTGGAACCTGTTCAAGAGCAACGTGTTCAATCCGTACATCCATTGCAGCACTCTAAATAGTTCGTTGCCATGTTAACTACCATCCTGCTGATCGTTTCGATGTTACTCCTTTCGGCGTTTTTCTCCGGTATGGAGATTGCGTTTACGAGCAAAAACCGCTTAAAGTTGGAGATTGATCGCAAGCAAAGTCGGTTTTTTGACCGATTGGCCGAGATCTTCGCCCGACACCCCGGCCAATACATCACAACGATTTTGGTGGGGAACAACATCGCATTGGTGGTCTATTCATTGGCTATGGCGATGCTGTTGCGCGAACTCTATGCAGCCGCAGGTTGGACGGCTCTGGCTGGTAGCGGGTCGGTGGCCATCGACACGGCTCTCTCGACAATTATCATTATCTTTTTTGCCGAATTTCTGCCTAAGTCTATTTTTCGCAACAATCCGAACTTCTATTACCGAGCGTTTGCACCCATAATCTTTCTTTTTTACATCATTCTCTACCCCGTAGCTCGCTTTACTACATTGCTTTCACACGGTATTCTTCGGCTGTTGGGCCGAAAAATCGAGGTGCGACACCTTTCGGCGACATTCAGTCGGGAGGATTTGAGCGCACTCCTTGATTCGAACGGAGCCGAACAACATGCCGAAGCCGATCATGAGTTGAAGATCTTTCAAAATGCCCTCGATTTTGCTGATCTGCGCGTGCGCGATTGCATGGTTCCGCGTGTTGATATCGAGGCTGTTGATGTTGATTCGACATCCATTGACCAGCTTACGGCTCGTTTTGTTGATTCGAAGTATTCGCGTATTTTCGTTTGGCGCGGTAGTATCGATAATATTGTGGGGTATGTCAATTCGAAGAGCCTGTTTACGCGACCTCAACAGATTGATGATGTCATGATTAAGGTCAATTTTGTGCCTGAAACGCTCCCTTTGCAACAGATGTTGGAGAGCTTTATCAAGCATCGTAGCAATATCGCCGTGGTGATTGACGAGTTTGGCGGAACGGCTGGCGTGATTTCGCTGGAAGATGTGTTGGAGCAGATCTTTGGCGAGATCGAAGACGAGCACGATGTGCCTGATCTGACGGAAAAGAGAATTTCTACGGACGAATATGTCCTATCGTGTCGATTGGAGGTAAAGTATCTGAACGAAAAATACGACCTTGGGCTCGAAGAGAACAAAGAGTACGACACGTTGGCCGGTTTTATCATTTATCACTACGATGGGATTCCGGCAGCCGGAGAGACCCTCTCGATTGGGGCGTTGCAGTTGCGTATCTTGCGTACGACACGCTCGCGAATCGAATTGGCGCGGGTGAAAAAGTTGTAAGATATATAGGTCTATTCCAAATATTTTACTACCTTTGGCTGTTCTTTCGAAATAATACGAATAATTACTAATTTATATGGCAAGTTTAAACACTTTACGCACCAAGTTTGGCATCGTGCTCTCGATTATCATCGCGTTAGCCCTCTTGGCCTTTATTCTCTCGCTGAAAACCGAAATGGGTTTTTCGGGTAACGATCCGCGTGTCGGCATCATCGGCGGTAAAAAAATCAACTACTCGGAGTATTACGACCAGTATGAGCAGGTGAAGTCGCAGAGCGGAACTCAAGACGGCGATGAGCAGCAGTCGGCAATGATTGCTAATGCTGCATGGCAGGCTTTGGTTGCCAAATATGTGATGACTCCCGGTTTTGAGGCAATGGGTATCGGAGTAACCGAGCCGGAGCGTATGGCCATGGCCAGCGGTCAGCAGCCTTCGCAGGCTTTCTATCAGGCTTTTGGTGATCCGCGGACGGGTCAGTTCAATGTGGCTGCCGTCAGCCAGTTCCTTGCGCAGGCCGAGACGAATCCCCAAGCTGCGCAGGCGTGGGCACAACTCAACGAGCAAGCTCGTTTCGAGCGTCAGATGCAGAAGTTCCTCGGTTTGGTCAAAAACGGTGTTTTTGTCAATCAATTGGAGGTCGCTAATGGTGTGAAGGCGGCCAACGAAACTTATGCAGGCAAGTGGACCTCGAAAAAATATACCGATTTGGCCGATTCGCTCATTAATGTCACCTCTTCCGATTTGAAGGCCTATTATGCCAGTCACAAGAATATGTTTAAGCAGACGCCATCGCGTTCGTTGAGCTATGTAGTTTTCGAGGTAGCTCCGACCGAGAATGATATGGCGGCTTTGGAGAAAAAGGTGAAAGAGGTGGGCGTAGAATTTGCAGCAACGACCGAACTCAAAACTTATGTTCGCGCTAACCGTAATGGTAAAATCGCAGAGAGTTATGTTTCGGCGGCTCAACTCCCCTCGGACGAAGCCGTGGCTTTGTTGGCTGGTGAGACTTACGGCCCGATACTCAAAAACAACGAGTGGACGATGGCTCGTGTCCTCGATTCGAAGATGGTTTCTGATACCCTCGGTATTCGTCATATCGTGTTGCCCTATACGCAGGAGAAGATGGCCGATAGCCTGCTTGCTGCGTTGCGAGGAGGAGCCGATTTTGCACAGGCTGCGGCTAAACATTCGGCTTACGATGCTACGGCTGCCAACGGTGGTGAGGTCGGTTTGTTGCCCTATTCATCGTTTACGGGTGAGTTTGCAACGGCTTTGGCTAATGCAAAACAGGGCGACATTGTGAAAATCGCAGCGGGTGATGCGATTCAGTTGGTACAGGTTTATCGTGCCGACAAACCCACGAAACAGATGCAGATTGCAACAATTACCTATCCGGTTGAGGCTTCGGAGGAGACTCGTCGTAATGTGCATAGTCAGGCGGGTGTCTTTGCAACGAACGCCAAAGGTTCAGCCGAGGCATTTACCGAGGCTGCACAGACCGCTGCCGTTACGCCACGTGCCGCATCGCTGGCACAAGGGGATCGCACGTTGCGTGGTTTGGACGATTCGCGCGAGGTTGCACGCTGGGCTTATGGAGCCGAGGTGGGCGATCTCTCGGAGATCTTCAACGTTGGCAAAGATTATGTGATTGCAACGCTGACCTCTATTGACGATAAAGAGTTTGCTCCGCTGTCGAAGGTTTCGGATCAGGTTCGTGCACAGGTATTGCGTGATAAGAAATATGAGCAGATTGTGAAGTCGATCTCTGGTTCGACCCTTGCAGAGCAAGCTGCGAGCCTTGGCTCGGAGGTTGCAGACTTCTCGGATGTATCGTTTGGCGCATTCTACATCAATGGCATGGGTGTTGAGCCGCGTGTAATTGGTGCGATTGCTTCGGCCGAGAAAAACGCGGTGTCGGCTCCCGTGAAAGGTCTGTCGGGTGTCTATGTATTCGAGGTTGATAACGTTGCCGCAGATACAAAACAGACTGCCGAAGGCGAGAAAGTACGTGCACAGGCGATGGCCGAGAATATGGCGCAGCAGTTCGCAATTCCGGCTATTCAGCAGATGGCTAAAATTAAAGACCTGCGCGGTAAGTATTTTTAATCGACAACCGCTTTTATAGTTTAGAGCATCGGAATTTTCCGGTGCTCTTTTTGCTATCTTTGTATTCACAAATATTGCTATTATGGAGAATTTCATTTATCACAATCCGACACGTCTGGTCTTTGGAAAGGGGCAGATTGCACAATTGGCCAGACTCATTCCGGCTGGGAAACGTATTATGATTACGTTTGGAGGTGGAAGCGTAAAGAAAAATGGTGTCTACGAGCAGGTTGTTGCTGCGCTCACCGGTCGCGACTATATTGAGTTTTGGGGCATTGAGGCCAACCCTTCGGTCGAAACCTTGCGTAAGGCGATTCTCGAAGGAAAACGTGCCGAAGTCGATTTCTTACTCGCTGTCGGAGGCGGTTCGGTGGTTGACGGTACGAAATTGATTGCAGCCGGTTTGCTTTATGACGGTGATCCGTGGGAGATCGTGCTGAAAGGTGTGGCGAAGCAGACTGTCCCGTTGGCTACCGTGCTGACGATGGCGGCAACAGGTTCGGAGATGAACAACGGGGCGGTCATTTCGCGGTATGAAACCAATGAAAAATATGCATTTCGCGGTGATTATCCGCTCTTTTCAATTCTTGATCCGCAGACGCTTTACTCGTTGCCTCCACGTCAAATCGCATGCGGATTGGCGGACACCTTTGTGCATGTGCTTGAACAGTATCTCACCGTGGCTGGGCAGTCGCGCTTGATGGATCGTTGGGCTGAGGGTATTTTGCATACCGTGGTGGAGATCGCTCCTAAGATTCGTGAGAACCAGCAAGACTACGCCGTGATGTCGGAGT
Source organism: uncultured Alistipes sp. (assembly GCA_964404645.1). Taxonomy (GTDB): domain Bacteria; phylum Bacteroidota; class Bacteroidia; order Bacteroidales; family Rikenellaceae; genus Alistipes. The sequence goes on along the minus strand of CAYOKU010000003.1, from coordinate 1,846 downwards.
ATATGTTGGGGGCAACCTTGGGGCTGAACGACATGATTCGCATGGGCGTTTCGCAAGATTGGGCGACGCACATGATCGGCCACGAGTTGACCGCATTGCATGGCCTAACTCATGGGGCGACCTTAGCGATTGTTATTAACGGTACGATGCGCGTGTTGCGTGACCAGAAACGATCGAAAATTTTGCAGTATGGAGAACGAATTTGGGGTGTCACCAGTGGCTCGGAGGAGGAGCGTATTGATCGAACGATTGCGGCTAACGAGGCGTTTTTCCGTTCGCTGGGGCTCTCGACTCGCTTATCCGAAGAGAATATTGGTGCGGAAACAATTGCCGAGATCGAACGCCGATTTGTCGTTTCGGGGGTGCATTATGGCGAAGTTGCGAATGTGGATGGAGCGATGGCTCGCCGCATTTTGGAGGCTTGCCTGTAACTGATTCTGACAGATTATGTTTAGGATGCTCTTTGTCCTCTGAAAAAAACTTTACAGACGGAATCAATTGCATAAAAAAGCCTTCGACCGAAAGTCGAAGGCTTTTTTTGCACTAATTCGGGTGAAGTTATTCACCCATGAGGATTTCAAGAATTTTGGTGGCAGCGGTTGCGATCGGCGTACCAGGGCCGAAGATGGCTGCTGCACCATCCTTGTAGAGTTGGTCGTAGTCCTGTGCCGGAATCACACCGCCCACGATGACGATAATATCCTCGCGGCCGAGTTTTTTCAACTCGGCGATGATCTGCGGCACGAGTGTCAAGTGACCTGCGGCCAGCGATGAAACGCCGACAACATGCACATCATTCTCTACTGCTTGACGTGCAGCCTCCTCCGGAGTTTGAAACAGCGGGCCCATATCGACATCGAAACCGATGTCGGCATATCCCGTAGCTACAACCTTTGCACCGCGGTCGTGGCCATCCTGACCCAATTTGGCGATCATGATACGCGGTTGGCGACCCTCTTTCTTGGCGAAAGCGGCGCACAACTCTTTGGCATGTTCAAATGACTTGTCGTTTTTCACTTCTGAACTGTACACTCCTGAAATTGAACGAATAACTGCTTTGTAGCGGCCTACGATAACCTCGCATGCATCTGAAATTTCGCCCAGCGATGCGCGTAACTTGGCAGCTTCGACGGCAAGTTCCAGCAAGTTGCCCTGCTTGGTCTTTACGCATTCGGTAATGGCGGCGAGAGCCCTCTTTACAGCGGCCTCATCGCGGTTGGCGCGAAGCTCTTTCAGACGTTCGATCTGGCTCTCGCGAACAGCCGTGTTGTCTACGGCGAGGATGTCGATCGGAGCCTCTTTCTCCAATCTGTACTCATTGACACCGATGATCTTCTCCATGCCGGAGTCGATACGAGCCTGTTTGCGTGCCGAGGCCTCCTCAATACGCATCTTCGGAATACCGGTTTCGATCGCCTTGGCCATACCGCCCAACTTCTCGATCTCCTCGATGTGTGCCCATGCTTTGTGAGCGATCTCGTTAGTCAGCGACTCAACGTAGTAAGAGCCAGCCCACGGGTCGATCTCACGGCAGATATCGGTCTCCTCTTGGATGTAGATCTGAGTATTACGTGCAATACGAGCCGAGAAATCGGTCGGTAGAGCGATTGCTTCGTCCAATGCATTGGTATGCAACGACTGGGTATGTCCCAGAGCTGCGCCCATCGCCTCGATCGCGGTACGTGCGACATTGTTGAACGGATCCTGCTCGGTAAGTGACCATCCGGAGGTCTGCGAGTGGGTGCGCAGTGCCAGCGATTTGGGGTTCTTTGGCTCGAACTGCCCAACGATCTTTGCCCACAGCATACGTGCCGCGCGCATCTTGGCGATCTCCATGAAGTGGTTC
>CAYOKU010000002.1:0-59737 GCA_964404645.1 uncultured Alistipes sp. | reverse complement strand
ATTAATAATATGATTTACGGATACATTCGCGTGATTATTAACAAACAAACAGTAAAGAATCAACGATTTGATATTAATAATTTCCGTCAGAGAGAATTTCGGCATTGACGGTTAGATTGAAGAGACATAAAGCGGCACAAAGGTATATAACAAACGACAACTTGGCGAGGATATTCAATATCGACCAAGGCTATGAGTACTATGACCTCGCCCTTACCATTACCGAGGAACTCGGCGTGACGGATCAAGTCCTCATCAAAGGCAAACGTGCCACGAATGTTGTAGCGAAGAAATTTGCTCAATATCCCCATAATATGATGTATATGCCCATTATCGACATCCTCAAGCCTCAGGGACAAACCCTCTTTGCGGAATATCAATCGCAGGGCATTGCACCCCTCGCATACGAAGTCTGCTGGGATACCTACACGCCTGAAGTCGAGAATTGCATGAAACAAATCATCGCCTCTGGCTCGAAATTGTGGGTCAATTCGCTGTGGGCAAGCCTCTGTGGTGGGTTGAGTGACGATGTGGCGTTTGAGGGCGATTTGGAGGGTACCTTTGGTAAATTAGTCGATATGGGTGCTACATTGATTCAAACCGATCGACCTGAATTGTTGATTGGCTACCTTAGAGGTCGAGGACTCCACGATTAATTGTTTACCGATGAATCTACTCTCAAAATTCTATACTATTAGCTCTCCGATTGCCCCACGGGGCGATGATGAGGCAGAGCGATTGCGTTATTACAAACGGCTGCGTTTTCAAGCCTTTGTGGCGGCAACACTCGGTTATAGCCTCTACTACGTCTGTCGCACGAGCCTCAATGTGATGAAACAACCCATCTTGGATAGCGGCACTCTCGATGCGACTCAATTGGGAGCCATTGGCTCGGCATTGCTCTTTGCCTATGCAATCGGAAAGTTCATCAATGGCTTCATTGCGGACTATTGCAACATCAAACGCTTTATGGCTACGGGCTTGATTGTGTCGGCTGCCGCTAACTGTCTCATGGGAGTGCTGGGTGCTGCCCATACGGTTATTTCTACCAGTCTGATTTTCACCTCATTTGCTGTGATGTGGGGCGTAAATGGCTGGGCGCAATCCATGGGTGCACCTCCGGCAATCATCTCTCTATCACGCTGGTATCCGCTCAATGAGCGCGGTACCTACTACGGATTCTTCTCGGCAAGTCATAACTTGGGCGAGTTCTTTTCGTTCTTGTTTGTGGGAACGATTGTGTCACTTGCCGGATGGCAAGCGGGCTTCTTTGGTTCTGCCGTAGCAGGTGTAATAGGCGTGTTAATAGTGGTGCTGTTGCTGCACGATACTCCTGAATCGAAGGGACTACCTCCGGTGGAAACGCTTGCACACGAGGCAAAGAGCGAAGAGGCAACTCACTCGGTGCGCGAGATTCAACAACAAGTGTTACGAACTCCGGCGGTGTGGGTGCTGGCAGCAGCGAGTGCCTTCATGTATATCTCACGCTATGCAATCAATGGCTGGGGCGTGTTGTTCCTGCAAAAAGCCAAAGGTTTTAGCGATGTCGAAGCAATCTCAATCGTGTCGATCAATGCGCTACTGGGAATCTTGGGAACGGTGCTTTCGGGATGGTTCTCGGATAAACTCTTTCATGGAGATCGCAAAATACCCGCATTGATCTTCGGCATGCTGAACTCCATCGCTTTATTACTCTTCTTATATGGAGGCAATGCAATGTGGATCAATGTGTTGAGTATGGTTCTTTTTGGCATTGCAATAGGTGTACTGATCTGTTTCTTGGGCGGATTGATGGCGGTCGATATTGTTCCTCGTAGGGCTACCGGAGCTGCTTTAGGCGTGGTTGGTATCGCCTCTTATGTGGCCGCAGGTATCCAAGATGTCGTAAGCGGTTGGTTAATCGACTCGCACATCACCACCACAGCCGATGGTACGCAACACTACGACTTTTCTCTTGTCGCTCTCTTTTGGCTCGGAGCCTCAATCATCTCATTTTTGCTGCCGCTTCTCAACCGAAAAGCACAAGCGAGGTAAAATTCCTCTTTGCGAGCCACTTATCGCATGAGGCAGAATAACGCTCTGCTCCTGCATGGAATACCTAACTTTACCCGCACAAATGGTTCGAGAATATAACCGCACATAACATCTGCCGAAAAAGATCAAATGTTTACCTCAGCCGATGCCACACCGTCACGATCTCCCACCAAAAAATACGCCCCGATAGAGCTTACTCATGTCGGGGCGTAACACAACTATTTGAAAACTTTTGAACTTTTTATTTTAAAATAGGTCTGTGTTCCGAGTGGTTGTAGCTTTTGCGTGGCCGTTGCTGGCAAAAAGCCGGATAAGCGCAATAAAAATCAGAGATATAACCGCAATATCGGACGTACTCCACGAATCGCCGAATAACCACCAACTCGCTACACGCAGAGTGGTCGCTATAACGACCATAAAAAGGACTAAAACCGAGATAATTCGACCCATTTCCATCTTCTTGCTACTGTTTGACGCAGCAAATATAAAGACAATAATTTTGAAAAACAAATAATTTTTATTGTTTTTCGATAATTTTTTTATGTTTACCCGACTACGATCACTCTGCAGGCACAAATTTATAGAGTTGATCCCCACGGTGTATGATACAGTCGGTCTGAATGGCGCACAATTGGCCTTGTGCCACCGCCTCCGTGGGCTGGCCGTCGGCTCCATGCAACTCCACCAATCGCTGCTCCGCAACGCCCGTTGTTGCGCCCATAAAGAAGATCGAATCGCCAATGGCAAGCGGAGCCGCCTCAACCGACACCTCGGCCACCGATATTTTTTTATAGAAATTGGTCACTTTGCCGACATAAACCTTGCGCTGTGTGGCCGAAGAACCATAATTGGCACTATGCTCCACCACAGGCCGACCGGCATAATAACCCTCCCAGAAACCGCGATTGAAGACCGTGGCAAGATCCGTTTTGAGTTCGGTCGCCAATTCGGGTGTGTAGTTTCCGGATGCCATTGCGCAAAGGGCCTCATTGTAACATTCAACCGTGCGTTTGACATACTCCGCACCGCGAGCGCGGCCTTCGATCTTCAAGACACGCACTCCGGCCGCGATCATCTTATCAAGAAAGTCAATCGTACAGAGGTCTTTGGGCGAAAGAACATAACGACCATCAATATCGAGAGCCGCCCCCGTCTCCTGATCGGTCACCGTATATTTGCGCCGGCATAGCTGGCGGCACGCACCTCGGTTGGCCGAGCAGCCTGTTTCGTAGAGCGAGAGGTAGCATTTCCCCGAAATCGACATGCAGAGTGCCCCGTGGGCAAACATTTCGATCTCGACCAATTCGCCTCGCGGCCCGCGGATGTCGTTCTCGACAATCTCGCGATGGATTGCCGCCACCTGTTCGAGCGAGAGTTCGCGCGCCAGCACCACCGTATCGGCCCACTGCGCGAAGAACTTTACCGCCTCGGAGTTCGAAATATTGCTTTGTGTCGAGATGTGCACCTCAACTCCGATCCGGCGGGCATAGAGAATTGCCGCAAAATCGGTAGCTATGATGGCATCAATCCCCTCTTTTTTGGCACGGTCGATCACAGCGTGCACATCGGCCATTTCGTCTTCGTAGACGATCGTATTGACCGTCAAATAGCACTTCACGCCGGCAGCATGCGCCGTATCGACAATTCGAGCCAGATCATCGAGGGTAAAATTGGCTGCCGATGCCGAGCGCATGTTGAGTTTTCCAACGCCAAAATAGACCGCATCGGCTCCGGCGTGAATAGCGGCGGCAAGAGATTCATAGCTCCCGACAGGAGCCATAATTTCGATATCGGATCGATTCATCGCGATTTTCGGTTATTAGTTATTACGGCCCAACAGACTTTGTGCATACTCTCTGAGTGGGGCGGTCGATTGCGAATCGATAGAGAGTGTGTCGAGGATCGAAAGAGCTCGCTCGAAACGCAACGAGATCTGCTGTTCGGTTAATCGAGGCACATCGTAGCGGTCGTAAATGGCTTTAACCGCATCTATCTTCTCTCGATCGGTGAGTCTTGTATCGCGATAGGCAGAGCGCAACACCTCACGATCCGCTTCGTTAGCGTGGCTCATCGCGGTGACCATCAGATAGCTCTTCTTACCTTCGAGAATATCGCCACCGATCGCCTTCCCCAACCGCTCATCGCCGTAGCTGTCGAGCAGATCGTCCTGCAACTGGAAGGCAAGTCCCAACTCAATGGCAAAGCGGCGCAATTTGCGGCAATCCTCCTCCGTGGCCCCACCCAGCGTGGCTCCGATCATCACCGCACCGGCCAGCAGCACCGAGGTTTTCAACTCAATCATGTGCATATACTCGACAACGGAGACCTTTTGCTTCTGTTCAAAATCCATGTCATACTGTTGTCCCTCACATACTTCGAGTGCCATATCGTTAAATATGACCAAGATGCGCGGCAGCATTCCGGCGGGCACTTGGGAGAGCAAGCGGTAGGCATAGATGAGCATGGCATCCCCCGACAGAATGGCAACATTTTGACCCCATTTGGCATAGACCGAGGGTTTTCCGCGACGCACAGCGGCGTTATCCATGATATCATCATGGAGCAGCGTGAAGTTGTGGAACACCTCCACGGCAGCCGCAGCCGGCAAAGCCGATTGGATTCGGTCTTCGAAGATCGCGCACGACAGCAGCAGCAGCATTGGCCGCAATCGTTTTCCGCTACCGGCCAGCGAATAGCCGATCGGCGCATAGAGGAGGTCTGGTTCGGCCGGAAAATCGGTCTGTGCCAGATAGTTCTCGAACAGATCGAGAATCTCGTCGTTGGTTTGCATCTCTTTTATCGTTCTTTTTGGGGGATCTAAATTTGTCCCAAAAGTAGGAAAAAAGTTTGGAGTAGCCGAATTTTATCCTAACTTTGACAGGATAAAATTGCACATTAAACAGATAATAGTATGAAAAAACTTGCTATCGGCGTGGATATCGGCGGTATCAACACGGCGTTCGGCCTTGTGGACGAGCAGGGCGACCTCTATGCCGAATCGGTCATCTCGACCAAAAAATACCCTTATATAGACGATTATCCGGCTTATGTGGGTGACTTGTGCGATGCCATGCGTGCTTTGGCGCAGAGCATCTCGTTCGAATACGAATTGGCCGGTATCGGCATCGGTGCTCCCAACGCCAATTTCCACAAAGGAACGGTCGAAAGTCCGGCCAATCTCTGGAAATTCAAACCCAACGAAAAGAACCCCGACGAAAGTCGCCGCGTGATGCCGCTGGCTGACGACATCTCGAAGTGTTTCGGTGGCGTGAAGACGTTGATTACCAACGATGCCAACGCTGCAACAATCGGCGAAATGATCTTCGGAAACGCCAAGGGTATGCAAGATTTCATCATGATTACACTCGGCACAGGTCTTGGTTCGGGCTTTGTAGCCAATGGCCAGATGATCTACGGACACGATGGGTTTGCCGGTGAATTCGGTCACGTGATTGTCGAGCGCAACGGTCGCGAGTGTGGCTGCGGCCGCCGCGGTTGTCTGGAAACCTACGTTTCGGCCACGGGCATCAAGCGCACGGCATTCGATTTGATGGCCAAAATGAACACCCCCAGCAAGTTGCGCGACATAGCCTTCAACGACTTCGATGCTTCGATGATCTCGGCCGCTGCCGAACAGGGCGATCTTATCGCCAAGGAGGCGTTCCGCTTCACAGGCGAGATGCTCGGTCGCGCATTGGCCGATGCCGTAACGATCACCTCTCCCGAAGCGATTTTCCTCTTCGGAGGCCTTTCCAAGGCGGGAAAATTGCTCTTCGAACCAACTCAATGGTACATGGAAGAGAACATGCTTTTCGCCTTCAAAAACAAGGTAAAACTCCTTCCGAGTGGTATTCAAGGCAAAAATGCCGCAATCCTCGGAGCTTCGGCTCTGATCTGGCAGGAAGACGAGAAATAACATCAAAGCCGACCCTGCATAGGGTCGGCTCTTTTTCTTAGAGCCGGTTTGCAGCCACGGCGCAACCCGCTCAAAGAGCATACTCAAACCCCTAAAATCATGAAAAAACTACTGACCTTCGGGCTATTTCTGATGATAGTCTGTGGCGCATGGGCGCAGAACATCCGTTTTGTAGATGCAACGGAACTGACCCTGATCGGCAAAGGATTACCGACTCCGCACCCATACCACCGAATCGACACCATGCTCTACAAAGGATTCACAAAGAGCGAAAACCAACAAGTGCGTTGTTCTGCCGGTCTGGCTCTCGTTTTCAAGACCAATTCAACCCGCATCAACGTCTGGCCGACCTATCTATATGAGAGTAAGGGCGACAATCAGCCCGGAATTGCCCGTGCCGGATTTGATCTCTACATCCGCAGCAACAACGAGTGGGTTTATGCCGCATCGCTCGCCCCAAGAACCCGTGGCGAGGCCTTCGCGCTGATTGAGAACATGGACACCACCGACAAAGAGTGTCTGCTCTACCTACCCAATTACAGCGAACTGAACACGTTGCAGATCGGTATCGACGACAACGCCACGATCACGGCGACAGCCAACCCCTTCCTCCACAAAATCATGGTCTTCGGGTCAAGCTTCACACACGGCATCAGCACCAGTCGTGCGGGGATGTCCTATCCGTTGCAGATTCAACGCAAAACAGGTTGGAATATTTGTAGCATCGCATGCAGCGGCAACTGCAAGATGCAACCCTATTTCGCCAATTATCTGGCCGATGTGAAGGATGCCGAAGCCTTTGTCTTCGATGCCTTCTCCAATCCCGATGCCGAGATGATCGAAGAGCGAACCATCCCCTTCATCGCACGACTCCATGCGGTGCATCCGGGCAAACCGTTGATCTTCGTCCAGACGATCTATCGCGAAAAGCGTAACTTTGACAAGAGAGCCGATGCAATCGAAATTGCGAAGATCGAAGCCGCTCGCAAAGTGATGGCGCAGGCCGTCAAACAGTTCTCCGACGTCTATTTCATCGAGATCCCGACCATGACCGGCAACGACCACGTCACATCGGCCGATGGAATTCACCCCTCCGATCTGGGCTATTGGCGTTGGGCACACTCATTGCAGCCCGAATTGCAAAAAATTCTGCGCAAATACGGCATTCAATAGTTTCGAGATAGGCACATCCGGTGCGGTCGCAAGCTGGCGACAAACACCGTAATCGCCGTAAAATAGGAAAGAGGCTATCTGATCTGTTTCAGAGAGCCTCTTTTTTCGCGATTGTTGTCGGTAATTCCGGATTTATGGTGGGGTAATCCACCTGCCAAATGAGATGCGGATTCGAACAACTCCGTGGTCTACCGCATCACGATCTGATTCTGACCGATCAGGCGACCTTCGCAGTAGAGTTGCACTTTGTAGGTTCCGGCGGCAAACCCTTTGCTGTTGAAGTAGATACCCACTTCGAGATCCTGATTCTGGTAATCGACATCACGCATAGCCGAGTAGCTGAGTCGTTCGCCCTCGAATTCGAAGGTCGGCATCGACTCGGTGGTCAACACATAACCATCGGGCGAGGTGATTCGCGCAAAGATCGTCTTCTCGCCGGGTGTTGCCAATTCATTGGCAGTCAACACAAAATCAATTCGCAACCGAGTTGCGTTCTTCACACGAGAAACCGGTTTACTGTTGGCATTGAGTGCCGTCAGGCGGATGTCACGACCTTTGATAACGGCTCCGACCTTCACTTTGTTGGTCAGTTCGGCCGCCTTCTCTTCGGCCATATCGGCACGTAGTTTGGCGGTAGAGATCTCCTTGCGATAGCCGACATTCTCCTTGATCAATTTCTTATTAAGTGTATTGAGCGAGTCGATCTGGTGCACATAATTCTTCATGATCGTGCGCAACGTACCGACCTCTTTTTCATACTTTTTGATCTTGGCCAGACTCCACGACCGCTCCTTTTTCAGGCGGGTCATCAACGAATCGGCACGGCCGCGCTCAATGTTGAGATTGGCTGCAATCGTATCGTTGGTGAATTGCAGGCTGTCGTAATCGGTCATCAGGCGACCCAGATCGTTTTGGATGGAGTCCCGATCGGCTTGCAACAGATTGTTGTCAATCATCTGCTGGCGATGGATGGTGAAATAGAGCACCGACAGAGCCACAAGAATGACCGAAAGGATGATAATTACCACCCGATAGCCACGGATTGATTTGTCGGGCGCGGGTTGTGTGTCGTAGTCGTCCTCTTCGTACTCCGAAGGGTCGTATCCTTTATTCTCTTCCATAGTCTGAAATTTTGGACAAAGATAATTATTTTTTTACTTTATTAGGCTCGAAAGTGGGTATTTAAGCCCTTTGTAGCCCGAAATATAGGCATTGATACTGCCCACTTTGACGGGAGATTCGATATAAAGCGGGATTTTGTTCTCGTCATCGGAGATCCAAACCGTGAAGGTCGTTCCATCGGTGAAGGAGAAACCTTCGGTGGTTCCCAACTGGCACTCGAATTTGAGGGTTCTATACCGTCCCATATTGCGGATCTTCTTCTGTTCGCGCCCGATGTAGCGGTAGCGCAGGTGACGAATGGTATCTTCAAGCACCATTTGCAATGTCGCCGGCTCTCCGGCCTGAAAATCATCAGCACGAGCCGACCGAAGGTTAAAAAAGAGCGAGATAGCATCCATGCTCTGAGGGGTCAACGCCAATTTTCGCTCTTCGTAGGGTTTTTGGCGACTGCGCCAGCGGGTGTTGACCACCAAGTTCGTCCAGTCGTAGGAGTAGTAGCTCTGGAACGTATAATCGCCTTCGTGAATATCGCTTTGGAAGCGCACGGGACGCAACGTGGCGGGGTCGATCCACACTTTGTAGATATCCTCGATGTTGAAAAACCAGCGATAGGTGGGCAATGTGCGCCCTACGCCTTCGACCAGATAGTACTCTTTTCCCTCGTTGGTGCTCTTCGAAGTGATCACCTCGACGGAGCCAACCTCGGTATTGGGAAACATCTTGGCTTTGTAACTCACGCGATAGTAGAGTTGCTCGCCCGGATGGTAGAGTTGGGCGGTAAGCGGCAGAAAGGCCGGAAGCAGAAATATGATGAGCAGGGCTTTTTTCATGAGTAAGGTTTAATCAATAAACGATTTAAGACGACAAATATTACGATATTTTCGAAAAATCGATCTCCTCGCGCCCCGAATAACGTCTGCGCAAGGCTTCCAGACCGGCGTGTTGCGGTTGATCGAGTGCGGGATCGGAGGCCAAAATCGCGGCTGCGGCATCGCGTGTAAGCGTCAGAATCTGCACATCGGCTGTCGGATTGGCAATCTTCAAATCAAAGGCCATGCCGCTTTGAAGGGTTCCGTTGATATCGCCCGCACCGCGCAGTTTGAGGTCTAACTCGGCCAACCGGAATCCATCGGAGGTCTCACACATGGCATCAAGACGCGCTCTGGACTCGCGCGAGAGTTTCTCACCCGACATCAGAATGCAGTAGGACTGCTCGCCACCCCGTCCTACCCGTCCGCGCAACTGGTGCAATTGCGAAAGCCCAAACCGCTCGGCCGATTCGATCACCATGACCGTTGCGTTGGGCACATCGACCCCCACTTCGATCACCGATGTCGCGACCAGAATCTGCGCCTCTCCCGATTTGAATTGCCGCATCGACTCCTCCTTATCGGCCGGTTTCATCTTCCCGTGGCAAATTGCCGTGACATATTGCGGTAACGGAAAGTCGCGCGAAATGGCTTCGTAACCATCGGTCAGGTCTTTGTAATCCATCGCCTCGGACTCCTTGATCAGGGGGTAGACCACATAGACCTGTCGCCCTTTGGCGATCTCCTGTCGCATAAATCCGAACAGCCGCAACCGTGCGGCATCGGTGTAATGCACCGTCTTGATCGGTCGGCGACCGGGGGGTAGTTCATCAATCACCGACACATCCAGATCACCATAAAGAGTCATGGCCAACGTGCGCGGAATCGGAGTCGCCGTCATGACGAGAATATGTGGCGGCTGGGCATTCTTCGTCCATAGACGCGCACGTTGCTCCACTCCGAAACGATGCTGTTCGTCAATGACGACAAATCCCAGATTGGCAAACTGCACACGCTCCTCAATCAGCGCGTGCGTACCGATCAAGATATCTACCTCTCCCGAAGCGATTCCTTCGAGCGACTGCTTGCGCTCCTTGGCCTTTGAGGCTCCGGTGAGGATGGCAATGCGCACCTCCATGCCATCGAGCATCCTGCCGATGGTCGCCAGATGCTGACGAGCGAGAATCTCGGTCGGAGCCATCAGGCAGGCCTGATAGCCGTTATCAACCGCCAAAAGCATCGTCATCAACGCCACCAACGTCTTGCCGCTGCCCACATCGCCCTGCAAGAGCCGATTCATTTGAAATCCGGTCACGGTATCCTGCCGAATCTCGCGAATGACCCGTTTTTGCGCTCCGGTTAGCGGAAAGGGTAACTTCTGCGTATAGAAGGTGTTGAAGACTCCTCCGACCTTCGGAAAGAGAAAGCCGTTGCTTTTCGACATACGCTCACTGCGACGCGCCTGCACGTTGAGTTGTACGCCCAACAGCTCCTCAAATTTGAGCCGATACTGCGCCTGCCGCAACAGCTCCTGCGATTGGGGAAAGTGGATGTTGTAATAGGCGTCGCGCAACGAGATCAAGCCATACTGCACCCGCAACGTTGACGGCAACGACTCCACAATACGATCCCTCACCAACGCCCACGCATTGCAGATGATCTGATACATCCCCTTTGTGCCCAACGCATTGGCCAACTTTTCGGTTGAGGGATAGATTCCCTGCATGCCACTCTCGGCCTTGCGCGAAAGAGCCTGTTCGATGGTTTCCAATTCGGGATGCACCACCGAAAGCTGATCCCGAAAGAATGACGGACGGCCAAAAACAAGGTATTCGCGCCCCACTTCGACCTTTTTTTCGATCCATTTGATCCCTTGAAACCAGACCAGTTCGGCCACTCCTGTCGGGTCTTGCGCATAGGCCGTGAAACGACGTTTGCGACCCTCTCCGGCATAACTGACCCCCGTGATACGGGCGCGAAACTGAACATAGGACAAACCGGCCGCATCGGTAATCTCGCCGATGCGGTAGATGCGTGTGCGGTCAATATATCGGAACGGATAGTGGCTGAGCAGATCGCCCAAAGTCCGGATTCCGAGTTCGCGTTCGAGCAGTTTTGCCCGTACATCGCCCACACCCGCCACGAATTTTATATCGCTGCACAGGTAATCCATATCGGCAAAGATAGTGAAAAAACGGCTCAGTTCGAACTGCCGACCGGGTAAAATTGGGAGAGTACGAGTTGCAGGAGAGGAGAAGGGTGTTCGTCATTGCGCAGGGCGAGGAAAACAGTGCGCACAGCCTCAATGTCAATTTTACTTTTTTTCCGACAAAGCGACATTCGCGTCTTCGCGTGCATACGTGCCCTGATACCAGTTGCCATCACCCTTTGCTGTGCGATCGGCATCGGTGAAACGTACCGATGCCGTTTGCTCGGCAAAGTCACCACCGTTGGCCGCGCCATCGGTATCGGTAAAACGGAGTATTACCTCCTTGCTGATGTTGTTACCGGAAATTTCGTATTTTCCATCGGCCTGACTGTGCACCTCGGTTTCGGCACTCTGAACCGCAATGCCGGGTATAGGATTACCCGAAACATCGGTAACCTTTCCTTTAATCCGAAAATCAAGGTTGGGGCAACCGTACATCTCGGTCTGCTTGTTGTTTTCGTCACACGCTGCGGCAAAGCCCAATAAAGAGAGGCAAAGCCAATACAATCGCTTGTTCATAGGACATCCGAGTTAGGTGTTTCGGCAAACAATGTACGTTTTTTTTTGAATTGTGCTATCTTTGTAGCGTAAAAATTTTTCTTCGATGAATCTTTCGGAATTCACACGCCGGCCGAGCAGCGAGGTGCGCATCGGATCGGTCGTAATCGGCGGCGGACAACCCATCGCCGTACAGTCGATGACCAACACCGGCACCAACGACACCGCAGCAAGCGTTGCGCAAATCGAGCGCATAGACCGCGTGGGCGGCCACATCGTCCGGCTGACGGCACAGGGCGTGCGCGAGGGGGAAAATCTGCAACAGATCGTACACCAACTCCGCTCCGAAGGGTTCGACACGGCAATCGTGGCCGATATCCACTTCCTGCCCGAAGCGGCAGCCGTGGCGGCGAAATATGTGGATAAGGTGCGCATCAATCCGGGAAACTACCGCCTCGACCGCGGGGATTTCGAAGCCCTGATCGCTCAATGCCGTGAGCGCGGCGTGGCGTTGCGCATCGGTGTCAACCACGGTTCGCTGGCCAAACGGATCTTCGACGAATGGGGCGACACACCCGAAGGGATGGTCGCGGCCGCTATGGAGTTTCTGCGTATCTGCCGCGCGGAGCAGTTCGACGAGGTGGTCGTGTCGATGAAATCGAGCAATACGCGCGTCATGGTCACCGCCTACCGCCTTCTGGTCGAGGCAATGGATGCCGAGGGGATGCACTACCCGATCCATCTGGGCGTAACCGAAGCCGGCAACGGCATCGAAGGGCGCGTGAAGAGTGCCGTCGGCATCGGGGCTCTGTTGGCCGATGGCATCGGCGACACGATTCGGGTGTCGCTTACCGAAGCTCCCGAAAATGAGATCCCCGTAGCACAATGTTTGGTCGATCATTTTGCCCACCGCACCGGTTTTTTTCCGGTAGCACACCCCGAACGCTACTCGCCGACACACTACCAACGGCGTACAACCGCATCACCTATCATTCACAGCGAACCGCTTGACGGTTACCGCATCATAGAATCCGTATCGCAAAACCCCACGGCCGAACTTCGTGCCGCGATCCTCAATCTCGACTGCAATGAACCCGTAGTGGTCAAACGGCGTTACAACGACCCATCGCTCGACACGATAGCCGTGAAGGCGGCGGCCGATCTGGGTATCTTGTTTCTCGATGGGTTGGCCGATGGAATCTGGATCGAAGCTCCGGCTCTTACCGAGGAGCAGATCAGCGAGTTGGAGTTGACAATTTTACAAGCTGCGCGCGTGCGTTTTTCGCGCACCGAATATATCGCCTGCCCCAGTTGCGGACGAACTCTCTACGACATCGAGCAGACACTCGCGGCGATCAAGGCGCGCACGTCACACTTGAAAGATCTCAAAATCGGCGTGATGGGTTGCATCGTCAACGGCCCGGGCGAGATGGCCGATGCCGATTACGGCTATGTAGGAGCCGCTGCCGGTCGCATCACGCTCTACCGCGGGCGCGAAGTGATCGTCCGCAACATTCCCCAAGAGGAGGCTCTCGATCGTCTTATAGAGCAGATCAAAGCCGATGGGCGGTGGACCGAGGCGCATTAACCCCCGAAACTCCGCTCCGTTCGACAAATCCGCACATCAACCCTTTTCATCTTAAAAAACCAATGACCCTTCTACCTGCTGCCTATCTCCCCTCGGTGGAGTATTTCGCGGAGTTGCTTTGCGGCAACTGCGTGGTCGATCTGGGCGAGCATTTCATCAAGCGTTCGGAGCGTAACCGCACCCGCATTCTGGCCACGGACGGCGTTATGGAGCTTACCGCACAGGTACAACACGCCAACCGCCCTCGTCAGCCAATGCGCGACATGCGACTCGACTACTCGAAACGGTGGCAACACCAACATTGGGGGGCGATCCTCTCCTCCTACAAAGGATCTCCCTATTTCGACTATTACGCCCCCGAATTCGAGCCTTTTTTCCGGCGCGAATTTGATTTTTTGGCCGATTACAACCTCCAACTGATCGCCACGCTCTGCCGTCTGGCACAGATCGGAGAGCCGCATATCAGCGAAACCTACCTCGATGCCTCCTCTGACGACCTCGATCTGAGACCGAAACACGAAAAAAGCCCGGCCTTCACGGCCGAGCCTTATGTGCAAGTCTTCGCAGATCGGTTTCCCTTTGCGGAGAATCTCTCGTTTATTGATTTATTGTTCGCCGAAGGACCGGCATGCGTTTCGGTTTTAAGACGGAGCCGACACGAATAGTCATACTATCGCGCAATGTGGCTCCCACAGCCTTCACATCAACGGTACCCTGCAACACCACCGAATCCGAACGGAACTGCCCTTCGGCAACCTGTGTGAGGGGCAATGTGTCGGTTCCGATCCAGAGTTGCGGTCGTCCATCGGAGGAGTAGATGCGGAATTGCTGCGCCCCTTCGCGCAAACCCAACCGTTTGCCGGCCAGATGGAGGGTCGGCCGCTGCCGATTCCACAACGTGCGGTAGAGGTAGTAAGCGTCCTTACAGTCGTGGCGATCGAGTGTCACAACGCCTTCGCCATTGATTCCATAAGAGCTGCGTGACGATCCGAAATCAAACATGTTGTTGATCCACACGCCCCAGAAAAGCGAGTCGTTTTGCAAATTACGGGTATAATCTTCGTGAAAACGGGTCTGTTTCTCTTCGGGCATCCAATTGGCCTGCGGCGGTGTCTGTGCGGTGTAGCTTTTGTGGCCGATAAATCCGCTACCTCCGTAGCAGACTCCCGATCGGAGGTGCGACCAGCTTTTCTGCATCTTGTCGCGCCACACCGTCACATCGTCCGCCGAACCGCGCGACCACCCCACATCTTGTCGCCAGACGATCAGATCAGTGATAAAGTTGATCGAGCCGTCTTGATCGCTACACGCAACGGTCGGCCGCGAAGGGTCGAAGGCGTGAGCCTCTTCGTTGAGTCGGCGGATATAAGGGGTCGGATCGTTGCCGCGAGTCCAGAGTCGCGAGAAGATCCCCCACATAACCACCGATGGGTGGTTCATCTGCTGGGCAATGATCTCCTGCAACTGTTCCGAACCATTCTGTTCAAACGACAGGGTGGCATAATAGGAGATATCGCTCAAAAACGAGCTGCGATGCAGCGGCACATCGACCCACACCAACAACCCCTGTTCATCACATCGGTCGTAGAGATAGGAGGCATGCGGCATGACGGCCGAACGAATGGCATTGGCCCCCATATCGCGAATCAGGCGCAGGTCGTTGTCATAGTCCGAGGCCGAAAGGGTTCCCCCGCCGGCATTGTCATGGTAGAGTGCCACGCCATGAACGGCCGTTTTTTCGCCATTGATGAGCATCAACCGTTGGGGGTCAACGGCGATTGAGCGGAAACCGGTACGCACCGTCACTCGATCCGTAATCACCTCATCACCAATCATCGCCGTCACCTGATAGAGTGCCGGCGAGGCGGCACTCCACAGACGGGGGTTTTCGATCTCGAAGGGGATGATCACCGGTTTACCATCGAGTTTGGCACGAATCCGTTTGGTGAATACTTGATTGCCATCGGGATCTGTAATGTCGAGCGTCAGCGTGCAGTTGGTTTCGCCTTTGGAGGTCAGACGGATCTCGGTCTGCCCCTCCACATGGGAGGCGTTGACCGTCTGCTGTCGCACCAGAATGCCCTCCGTACCGAGATAAAGAGGCGACACGGCCGTTCGTTCGGTGACAATCAGTTCGGCTTCGCGATAGATCCCACCATAGAGGTTTGCCTCGGTCGAGGTGGGGAGAATATCATCGCGGAATCCGTTGCTCACCACCATCAGCAGCGCATTATCAACTCCAAATCGCACCTTGTCGGTAATTTCGAAGGCAAAGGCAGTAGCACCGCCGCGGTGTGTACCGACCAGATTGCCGTTGACAAAGAGCGAGCCGACACTCTGCACGCCATAGAAACGCACAAAGAGCCGTTTTGAAGCCCATTCGCTCGGAATATAAATATCGTTTTGGTAGTTTCCCGTAGTTTCGAGCCAACTACCTTCGACCACGGGGTCGGTGTTCCAACTGTGGGGAAGTGTGATGTGGCGGGCATTGTCCGACGTGTTTTCGGTGCGGAAAAAGAAACGCCAACCCTCGTTGAGGGGGAATACTTCGCGCGCCTGCGCATGATATGCAAGCACCACCATCCAGAAAAAAAGAATCAGTCGTTTCATGACGATGCAAAATTAGTGATGCTGCAAAGATAAGTAAAAATCAAGACGGCGCGACCGACAAAAGATCAAAATTCGCACGAAAACAGCCCCCGAATGGGAAAAAGCAAAAAAAGCGCACCCTATTTTTCGAAATCGGAACGAATTTCGTCCGAAAAAATCGTAACTCAGCGGGCAAAAAAAAGTGAACAGAGATGACGAATTCCGAAAAATATTCGTATGTTTGTAACAAGTTGTTATTTCAAAAGCGGATATTCTTTAAAAAATTAACAAATATGTACGGAAAAATCAAGCTACATCTGCAAAAGAAACTCGCCGAAATCGAGGCCGCAGGGCTATACAAGCGCGAACGGGTGATTTGTTCTGCCCAACGCGCCGAGATCGAGGTTGCAGGTCGGAAGGTGTTGAACTTCTGCGCCAACAATTACCTCGGACTTTCGGATAATCCGCGATTGATCGAGGCCGCCAAAAAGACGATGGACACCCGCGGCTACGGAATGTCGTCGGTTCGTTTCATCTGCGGCTGCCAAGATATCCACAAAGAGCTGGAAAAGGCAATTTCCGATTACTTCGGAACGGAGGATACGATCCTCTACGCCGCCTGTTTCGATGCCAACGGAGGAGTTTTCGAACCGCTCTTCGGCGAAGAAGATGCCATCATCTCCGATGCACTCAACCACGCCTCGATCATCGACGGCGTGCGTCTTTCGAAGGCGGTACGTTACCGTTACGCCAATGCCGACATGGGAGAGTTGGAGGAGTGTCTGAAAAAGGCTCAGGCTCAACGTTTCCGCGTAATCTGCACCGATGGTGTTTTCTCGATGGACGGCAACGCGGCTCCACTCGACAAGATCTGCGCACTGGCCGAAAAATACGATGCATTGGTGATGGTTGACGAGTGCCACTCGGCCGGAGTGTTGGGTAAAACCGGTCGCGGAATCACCGAACTCTACAACCTGCGCGGTGAAGTGGATATTCTGACCGGCACGCTGGGTAAAGCTTTCGGCGGAGCGGTGGGCGGATTTACCACCGGACGCAAAGAGATTATCGACCTGCTCCGCCAACGTTCACGTCCCTATCTCTTCTCCAATTCGCTCCCTCCCGCTGTGGTCGGAGCCGGAATCGAAACCTTCAAGATGCTGGCTGAGAACGACACTATCCACGATCGGCTGGTAGCCAACGTTGAACACTTCCGCACACGCATGGTCGCTGCCGGATTCGACATCAAACCGACCCAATCGGCTATCTGCGCCGTGATGCTCTACGATGCCAAACTCTCACAGGATGTAGCTGCCAAGTTGCAGGAGGAGGGGGTTTTCGTCACCGGATTCTACTATCCGGTAGTACCCAAGGGGCAAGCCCGCATTCGCGTGCAGGTGTCGGCCGGACACACCCTCGAACAACTCGATCGCTGCGTGGCCGCCTTTGTTAAAGTAGGAAAAGAACTCAACATCATTAAATAACCGCTCATGAATATGCCGAAGATACAGTTAGATGCGATTGATCGCAAAATCTTGAAATACCTGATTAAAAATGCGCGTATGCCGTTTTTGGAGATCGCTCGCGAGTGCGGCATCTCCGGTGCAGCCATTCACCAACGAATCCGCAAACTCGATGAGCAGGGGGTGATTTTGGGTAGCCGCCTGATTGTCGATCCCAAAGTGATGGGATTCGACGTCTGCGCCCACATCAGCATCTCGCTCAAAGATCCGCAATTGCTCAAACAGACCGTTGACGAGTTGAAAAATGTGCCCGAAATCGTAGAGTGCCACTTCATTACCGGACAAGGGAATATCTTGGTAAAACTCTACTGCATTGACAATGAGCACCTGATGAAGACCATTTTCGACGGGATTCTCCGGATTCCGGGTGTGGCTTCGACCGAAACCCACATCTCGTTGCAGGAGGCTTTCCAGCGCGAAGTGAACATCGACTTCATCAAAGAGTAATCATCGGGAAAAAGAACGCCAAAGCGGGGGCATGACCTGAGTGTCAATGCCCCCGCTTTGTGTCTGTTCATAGCCTTTTATAGCCGTCGGATCTGCGAATCGGGCGTAAGTCGCATGGAGGCGTAATCCAATCCTGAAATCACAACCAAAGCCGACCCGGCGGGTTGATTACCCAGTAGTTGGCATAGTGTTCCGCCGGCAGCCAGCATCCGCGCAAAAGCGTTGCGGTAGTCGTCGGGAAATTGGGCGACGATCACTCCGGCGTAAAACTCCGTTGCCGCCATGCGGTCGGGCTGCTCACAGATCGTGAGCGAAAGAAGATGCCCGTCAACGTCAACCTCCAACAGCGGATTGCGGATCAAACGCCCCTCCGACCAAAAGAGGTTAGAGGCTATCTTTCGGGTCGGCAGAGCCATATGATTTCTTTTTAGGAGCGACTGCTCGGAAAAATTCATCGGCAAAGATGCGGATGTTGAGTTGTTTTTCGTAGAGTTTCTCGACCGCTTCGGCAGTAGGCGGCGTGTACTCAACCTTCATATCGCGCAGCGTCACATAAGGTTGTAGCGGTTTGTTATAAAATCCAACCAGACTGATATGCAGGCGACGATGTGTAGAATCCACCGTAAAACGCTGCCGTTGCGACTCTTCGCGATCGCGCCGCATATTGATCGAGTAGAGATTGGTGCGGGTTGTATCGTGGCGTTCGAGCCACATGGTGCTTCGCAGACCGGATTCATTGCGGTCGAGCGAATCAATCTTATACTTAAACGAGACCGTATATTCACCCGGCTGCACGTCAATATCGAAGGTCGTGCGGAGCGTATCGCGCAACTTTCGCACGCGAATCAGCGAATCTCGGCGCACGCAGGTGGTAAAGGTGCGGCGCGCCACGTTGTCGATGGTGTCGAGGATCGCCACTTCGCGGTTATAATATTTGCCTTCGGTTTCGAGCATCGTAATGGCTCGCTCGACCACATCACCCAAACGAGCACTCTTGCGTTTCGAAAAGTTTCCGATTGTGTACTGCACATCGTTGGTCGTATAGCCGTAGCGTGCAAAGATCGGCTCGTAGATCTTCAACGAATCGACGGGCGTATTTTGCTGGCCGATGTAGGCATTGGTCAGAAACGCATCGCGGAAGATCTGCGCCAACTGGTCATCGGGAATAATTTTATGGCGGGCACAGGCTACCGCGAAGAGCATGATAACCGCCAACGAGATCAAACGGAGGGTCTTTTTCATAAAGTCTGTTTTTTAACCATGCTGTGCACGGTAATCTGGATAAGCAGCATGGCTACGGCAGAGAAGGCCACCGCAACAACCGCCAAATCTCCGATCCGCAACTGCACAGGATAACTTTTGATCAAAAATGTCTCAGCCGGAATTTCAATCAGGCCGAAATGTTGTTGCAACAGGGTGGCAGAGATCCCGATCGCCGCACCGGCCAACGCACCCAACCCGCAAATCAGAACCCCTTCTGTACGGAACACTCCGCGCACGAGCGAGGTATCGGCTCCCAATGCGCGTAGCGTGGCTATTTCGCCCCGTTTTTCGACGATCAACATCGTCAGCGCACCCACCACCGAGAATGAGGCGATCACCAGCACAAGCAGCACAATAAGGAAAATGCCCCATTTTTCGTAGACCATGATGCGGTAGAACGAGGCGCGCAGCTCATCGCGAGTCCGCACCTGAAACTGTTCGCCAACGGCAGCTACAACCGCTTTGCGCACCGTAGCCGGATCGGCTTCGGGCGAGAGCCGCACGACCAACGCCGAGGCGCGATCGGGATAGTTGAACAGGCTCTGCGCCAACCGCAACGAGGCGAGGACATAGCGACTTTCGGTTTCGAGATCAAGCGTATAGACTCCGCCAACGGGTTCGGTGCGGCGGATCACGTTGTCGTAGGGGAGCAGCGAAGAGAATTGACCGCGCCGCACGGCATAGAGTGTAACATCGGATTCGGCCAACGAACGGATCCCCAACAGATAGGCCATCGACTGCCCGATCACCAACCGTTCCAGATCGCCCACTCGCACCTGCCATTGACCGACACCGACCGCCTCACCAAGCGGAAAGACCGTGGTGTAGTTGTCATCGACTCCGCGCACCGTGGCGGTAGCCTGCCGTCCGTCGTGGTCGAGTAGGACACTCTGTTCCAAGGTAAAGGAGAGAGCCGACACGCCATCGATACGTCGCAAAAGAGCCGTATCGACCGCTGAAACGGCAAAGGTTTGCCCCTCGCGCGGGGTGAGTGTGAGGTCGGCATCAAATGCCGAATACATCGACCGCACCAACCCCTCGAAGCCATTGAAGACCGACAGCAGGATAATCATCGCCGCCACCGGCATAGCCACAGCCACCACACTCAGTCCCGAAATCAGATTGACAACCGATCGGGACTGTGGCGAGAAGAGATAGCGGCGAGCGAAAAAAAGCGAGAGCATTTGGGGTTTTATTCACAAAAAATAGCGAATCCTGCGAGTTACGTCACGAAAAAGCGGGTAACTCGCACTACTCGCATTAATTATTCATTTTCATGCAATGCCTTATCAATTCCCTCGATATATTCCAGCGAGTCATCGAGGAAGAATTGGATTTCGGGCACGTTTTTCAATTGGTTGCGCATGCGCTGGCCGAGTGCGCGGCGGACAAACCAATTTTGGCGTTCAAGCTCCTTCATCACCGGCTCGTTATGTTCGAAGGGAAAGATGCTGACATAGATCTTCGCATAACCGAAATCGGGCGATACACGCACGGCTGTCACCGTGACGAGCGAGCCGCGGACCATTGCCGCGCCCTCTTTCTGAAAAATTTCGGCCACATCCTTCTGGATCTGTTTGGCGACTTTTTGCTGACGGGTAGTTTCCATAGCGTTGCTGTTAGAGTTCGTATTTAAATACTTCACGGTTTTTTTCACGTTTCTGACGGGGTTTCCACGTCTCAAAGCCCTGTTTGTTGAAACGATAGTTGACCCCGAACGAGATCATCAGATTGTCCAACGGAGCACGCATCGGCGTAGCATAGAAGGGGTTTTCGGCTCCATCATCGGCATTGTCGGCATACTTGTTTCGGTTGCGAACAATGTCGGACAAGCCGAAATAGTAGCGCACGCGGAAGTTGAGCTCGATGCGTTTAATCAAGAACGCCACACCGCCGCCGCCGGCCAATCCGTAGCCCCAACGGTTGTCACGTGCGGTTTTGAAGGTGTAATCGTGCCACGGGCTCTCTTTGCCATCCACCTGCTGATTCTTGTAACGCGATGAAAAATTATAAGAAAAGGTTGCCGCGGCTTCGAGGTAGATACGCACGTGGTTGCGTAGCATGTATAGATGGGGTTGCCAAACGATCGGCATCATCACCGAATTGATGTGGCGCGTGTAGTAGAGGTAGTCCTTTTTCTCATCGACCTGTGCGGTATTGGTGGCAAAGGAGAACCCTTGCTGCATCACTTCGAGGTCGATGCCGAATGCCCCCACAAAACGTTGCATGCCGTAGTAACGCCATGTCAGACCACCGCTGTAAAGTCCCCACTGCCCTTTCATCTCCTGCGGCGGGTTGAATCGCGCCGAACCCATCCCGTAACCGGCCACAAAACCCAGCGTATGCTGTGCCGTGGCCGCTTGACCCAGAACAAGCATGGCGAAGAGGGTGAGGAATATCGTGATTTTTTTCATAGTTCGATCATCGGTTGAACATATCTCCGGCAGCCCCGAAATTATTGTTACCCATTGAGTTGTTTCTATTTCTATTGTTGTCTTGCGATGTGTTGCGTTCGTTCTTTTTCGGTCCCTCCTTGGCCCGCTTTTCGGCTTCGCGGCGCAGCCGTTGCGCCTCGCGTTCGTCAAGCATGCGCGAAAGCGACTGCATGGTCATCGGGGCAAAAATTCGGTTCATATTCATCGCAAATTCGATCTCCCAGTTGGTCTTCGTGACAAAGGTATCTTCTCCTTGGTCGTTGAGGTAGATCTCGGCACGTTCGGGTTGACGGCGTTCGACCACGTTGCCCGTATCCCACTTGCCGTTGCCATTCTTATCTTCGATAATGCGGAATTTGATCTCTCCGGCCGGCACATAGTTGAACTGCACGTCACCCGTCGAGATGTTGCGCTTCTCCTGTTTGAGCGCGCCGCTGCCGTCAAGCAGTTGGACGATGTATCTCGTACCGTCTTCGCGCCCTATGACATGGAGCTTCACGGTGGCAAACTTTTCGGGATCGGCCACCGAATATTTACCGATGATCGAGTCGTTGGTCATGCCGGCGACATCCGTAATAGCCCCTTTGGGGATTGTCAGCGTATATTCGCCGCCCGTTTTCCACGGCGCACGAATCTGCCAACGGCGCAACAACGCCGTATCGCGCACCATCTTCACCGCAATATCCTCGATCGTCTTGTCTTCGTGCATGCGCGTCAGCAACAGCGAACCCGAATCGAGCTTCGAAAGGGGATATTCGAAATCAATAGTCAGGTGATTTTCGGGATTGATCTCGCCTGTCAATGGCAATTTGAAGGCAAAGGGATTCTCCTTTTTCGGCTCTTTCCACTCTTCACCGGCCTCTTCGGTTTTGCGGCGATCGCGTTCGAGTTTCTGGCGGGCACGCTCCTGCTCTTTGGTTTCGACAAGACGCCATGCCAGTTTCAACGGCTCGGTAACGGGATGCAACACATTGACCGTATCGTGTTTGAGGTAGGTAATCTGACCGCGGATCGTGTCCGACAACGAGGCCGATGGCACATTGAACCACAAAGCAATCGTATCGCGACCCACCGTCTGGGGATCGATGATGACCTTATCGGCCGGAATGCTGTCGAAACGCAGCGATTGAATTTCGGGATGAGCCGCTGCAAAATAGAGCATGGCCTTGTGTTGCAACGGCCGTTCGCTCTGCGAGAGGTTCTGTCGGCGGAAGGCTCGATCGGTGAACATCCGCAGGTAGAGTTGCGGTTCGGCTGCCACGTATTGGCGGATAGAGTCGTACCACATCGAGAAGTCGGGTTGACGCGCGGGGTTATAACGCCCGTCGAGGAATCCGACCTGATCCGTCCCGGGTTCGTAGATCTGGTTATCGTTTTTGTCCTGCACGGCATAGACACGATAGTCGATCGGTTTGAGATTCTGCGCGATGAAGATGCCATTATTCTCGGCACGGGCGATCACCGACGGCTTGTATTTGAACAGGGTCGAATCGTACTGAGGCACATCCTCCACCGAATCAGCCGGAAAAAACCAGATGAAACTCTTCGACACGGAGTCGGCTTTATAACCATCGGCCGTATAGCCCGACATGACCATCGAGTCGATCTCGGCTCCGGTCGAGAAGACATAACGCATCGAGTAGAGCGGATTACCCTCGTTGTTGTCGCGGATCGAGCTGCCGAAGTTGAGCGCGTAGGTGGTATTGGGAGCCAACGTGTCGCGCAATTGCACGACAATACCCTTTCCACGCATCGAAATCAGCGGTTTTTTCTTCATCTGGGGCGAGGTGAAGAACTCTTTTTGCTGATCTTTGATCTGGACGAATTCATCGAATTCGATGTAGATCTTATCGTGCCCCACCGTTGGGCGGTTCGTGGTGAAGTTGTCGGGGGTCATGATCCGGATCACGGGAGGCAGCGTATCGCGCGGCCCACCCGTTGGGGTCATCATGCTGGCACAACGGCTCAGTAGCATAGGCACGAACAGCACGGCTACAAATGCCCGCAACAAATTGATTGTATATTTATTACCGGTTCTCATCGCGATTTGTTTTGAGCCGAAGTTTTAGGTTTCTTATCGGGATTGACCACGCGCCAACCATCCTCCACATAGATCCACTCCGTGCGCCAGAGGCGGAACACAAAAGCGTAGGTCGGGGCTGCCCCCGTGAGATCAATCGTCTGTTTCGAATAGGCGTAACGCCTGTTTACACGATCGACAATAACCACCATCAGCGGGGTGCTGTTGATCTTTTCGATCTTGAATCGGTCGGCCGAAGTCTCTTTGTAGCCTTGAAAGATGGGAGATGTACGGGTCTCGGCGGGGTTATTTTTCGAGGTGATCTGTCCATTCACGGCATCGTCATAGGAGGCCAGATACCAGAGTGTCGTATCGGCCGCAAAAGCATAGACCTTCGGGGCGGGCGATGCCGCTGCAATCGACTCGACCGCTCCACCATCGGTTACCTGCACCGAGGGGGTAACCGTGCAGGTTTGGTATTGTGCCGGCACATAATAGGCGTTGTAGATGCTCCACTCGCCGTCTTTGTACGAAAAACCCTCCTTCCACGGTTTGAAGACCATCGACACGAAGAGGTTGGGGAGGTTGACGTCTGTTTTTTGCTGTGTATAGCCATAAAGCCGGTTTTTCGTATCGACCGCCACAACCATCTGCGAGGTTTTACGCAGCGTCATGTGGATCCATCCGCTCGCCTGCTCGGTGGCGTAAGGTTCTGCCGTGGCCGAGGGGGTCGAGATCTTTTCGGTCGGAGCACTCTTGCGAGCCACCACACCGGCCTTCGCATCGTCGTAGCTGAGCACCGTGTACTCCGCCGTATCGACGTCAAAGGCATAGGCCAGTGTCCCCTCCAACGGTTCGACCGTTGCGCCCGACAAGGTCTGCGACAACGGTTTGAGCACGTAATCGGTTTCGCGCGTCACCTTCTTGAAACAGCCCGTCAGCAACAGGGCGGCCGTTGCCGCCACGATTAATTGACTACCTTTCACAGTTTTCTACATTTTCTGGTTTACGCACCGCTTCGTACATCTCGCCGATACTCCGACCCGACACCGGATCGCACCACGTGCGGACAATCTCATTGAGCGGAGCCAATGCAAATTCTCGCTCGGCAACCTGCGGATGTGGCAACGTGAGTCGCTCGTTGTCGATGACAACATCGTCGTAATAGATGATGTCGATATCAATCGTGCGAGCCGCATAACGAGCCCCTGTCGCCGCCCGCTCAACAGCCTCGGCTGCGCGGTTTCGCCCCAATTCATTCTCGATCTGTTGCACGGCATCAAGCACCTCGATCGGCGTAAGGTCGGTCGAGACCTCCAACGCCTGATTCGAGAAACGATCGCTGTGTGTAAAGCCCCACGGTTCGCTCTCGTAACGGTGCGAGCAGCGCAACACAGCACCAACTCGGGCGTTGATAAGTTGTTGTGCCGTTTGCAGGGTACGCTTGATGTCGCCCTGATTTCCTCCGGCCAGAAGTACTACACGTGCCATAGCTATAAATGTTTTATCATTTTGCTCACCGCGAGTGCAAAATGGGTGAATACAATTGTCGGATTACCGTTCTGCGCAATCTGTGCCGCCGCACTCTCGATTTGGGCAACGATCGGCTCAATATTCTGCGACCCGACAAACGGTGCAAATTTCGAGCAGAAAGCCAATTCGGCTCCCCACAAATAGCTGATCTGACCGATACCGGCATGAAGCACGAAACTTTCACGCAGCAACCGCGTAGCATCGCGCAGAAACGCCTGCTGTTGCTCGCGAGAGAGTTGTGCCGCCTCTTCGGCCCACGTGACCAGTTCGAGGTGCTTGTCGTTGTAGCTCAACCGCATCAAGGCGCAGAAAAGGTCGAAATTTTCCCTGCGCAACTGGTTGTTTTCGCCCGATACCAAGTGTGTAAGCTCCAACAGATCCCCTCCGGCCAACCGTGCCATATTGCGCACTTCGAGCGGATCGGTGATGCCGCGCCGTGCCACCTCGGTTTCGAGAACCTCCGGCGTAAGTCGCGGTACAGCAACCTCTTGTGTGCGCGACAGAATGGTTGACAGCAACCGATCGGGACGCTCCGAGACCAGCAAAAAGAGCGTTTTATCCCACGGCTCTTCCAATATTTTGAGGATCTTGTTGGCCGCCTCCTCGTTCATCGTTTCGGGCAGCCAGATCAACATGGTTTTATAGTCGGCTTCGAAACTCTTAAAAGAGAGTTTACGAATGATCTCATCGGCTTCGCGAGCAGCAATCATCCCTTTGAGCGTCTTGCCCAAATCGAGCCGATCATACCACTCCTGCGGCGAAAAGTAACCGTTGCGCTCGGCAAAAAGCGTGCGAAAAAGTGGTAAAAACTCATCACTACGCATCACCTCACCCGATTTCTTACCCTGCTTGTTGACCGGAAAAACCAAGTGCAGATCGGGGTGCGCCAACGCGGCTATCTGTTTGCAATCGGGACATTCACCACACGAATCGCCATCGTGGCGGTGGTGGCAACAGAGGTACTGGACATAGGCCACCGCCAACGGCAATGCCCCCGCGCCCGATAACCCCGTAAAGAGTTGGGCATGGCTCACACGGCCGGTATCCACCGACCGCACCAGATGCCGTTTCAACTCTTCCTGTCCTATAATATCTGCAAAACGCATAATTTCCCTATTTTAACTTCGTTTCAAAGCCGCCCGCAACATCGCCGCCACATCAATTCGCTCCCGACGTACAAGGTAGAGCGTATAAAGCGCAAGTATCACTATATTAAACGCATAACTGACAAACATATTGCCTGCGATTTGCGTAACCACCTCGCTGACCGCAAAGGCCACCAACGCCACGGCCACATACTCGCCCATATGCCGCCAATCATACGGCGTTGGGTAATAGCGACGATTGAGCCACCAACTGACCCCCACCATCATCGTTTCGCTGGCCAGCCGCGCCCATGCCGCACCGTTGTAGCCCCACACGGGGATCAACCAGAATCCGAACCCCAGCATCGCCACAAGCCCCGAACCAGTCACCACAATCGCCAACGAGGTACGCTCCTCGCGTTTATACCAAAACGAGAGGTTGAGCCAAACACCCGTCAGCACATTGGCTCCCAGCACCACCGGCAGGATAAAGATCCCTTCGCGGAAATCCCGACCCACGATCAGCGCGAAAAAGTCGCGGAACAGACCGATTCCCAAGAAGATCAGCATCGAAACCATGATGTAATATTTCAACGCTGCGGCGTTCATCTGCACGAAATCCTGTTTTTTGAAGTTCGAGAGAAAGAACGGCTCAGCCGCCAACCGATACATCTGGTAGAAGAGCATCATCACCACCGCAATCTTGGTAATTGCGCCGTAGACACCCACCTGTGCCATCGCTCCTTCCGGAACGAGGTATTTAATCATCTGCCGGTCGATGAATTCGTTGGCCGTACCGGCCAGACCACCCACCAACAGCGGGAGCGAATAGACGAAAATCGCCGACAGAAGCACCCAATCAATCTTGGGAAAGACCCGGTTCGCCGTAGCCAGAATCATCAGCCAGATGAGAAAACTGGCAAGCAGGTTGGCCACAAAGACCCAACCCACGCCGAACTCCGAAGCGAAAAGCCCCGCCGCCCCAAAACCAACGGCCAGCACCACATTGAGCACCACGTTGAGAGCCTTCAACCCGACAAAAGTCATCGCCCGACCCTGTTCCCGCAGTCGCGAAAAGGGGATGCAAGCCCACACATCGAACAAGATAACGAGTGCCACCAGCACCACATATTCGGGGTGTGTCACGTAGGCCTCGCCCATCGCGGCGGCCACGGGATTGCGGAACAAGATGATCAGCAGGCAAAACAACGCCGCAGCCAACGATGTGATGCCCCACGTGGTAGCGAAAAGTTTTCGTTTGGCCGCCGCAACATCGCCTCCGGCCTGTTCGGCTTTGGCCGAAAAACGGAAATAGCTCGACTCCATACCCATCGTCAACAAGGTGAGAGCCAACGGTGTAAGCGCATATATATCGGTAATAATGCCGTAGGTCTCTTGCCCGAAAATACGGGTATAGTAGGGCGTGAGCAGGTAGCTCAGGAACCGCACGACGATGGTGCTAATGCCGTAAACGGCCGTTTGTTTAGCAAGTTTTTCGAGCATATACAACGCTTATAACTTGCAAATATACGAAAAAAGAGAGAAATGAACAGCGCATCGAGCAATGAATAGCGAATAATGAAGAATCGGAGGGTTCAAAAAGAGATCCGCCCGATCTCTTTCGAAATCGGGCGAATCTTCGTGATGAGTAGATAAGTCACCGCAACGGCTCAGAATTTGTGCACGGCACGCACCCGAGCTTCATTGGGTTTCCCACACCCCTTCGCATACTTATTGTTCTGATACAAGAGCGGATAGCCGACTCCCCACAGCAGGATTCTTCTTGGGTTGGAAGATATATGCACATAAAAAAAACGTGGGACAGAACTTATATTTGTGTTATGAGGTCTTCGACTACCTTGCACTACAAATAATGAGTAAAGCCCACGATGGAACGTGCAGGCAAAAAGTTTAGGGGTTATAGTCGCAAATATAACATATTTTTTTTTAATTTTATGTTTATTTTACCTTTATCCGAATGAAAATCGCCTGTTTAACCGAACGGCTCGAACGGATGCCGATGGTGAAAATCGTCCTGCCAGTGGCCGCCGGAATCGGGTTGGCAGCGATCGGAACGTTTCCGTTGTGGTTTTTGGGGGCGGCCGTTGTGGGATGTGGTGTAGCGGCTCTATTGCTGCGATCAACCGCATGGACAGTGACGCTATGGATGGTAGTCGGATGTGCAGCGGCCGAGATACGCACCCCAAATGGGTGTTCCGTCCCACGAAATATGAAGACGATATTCGAGGTACAGATCGAAGAGATCCCCTCCGAACAGGGTCGTTACATCCGTGCCGAGGCTTCGGTTAGGGCGTGGCGAAATCCGACCAATGGGCATTGGGTTCCTTCCGATGCACGAATCATGCTCTACGGCGACTCGCTGACACATCTCGTTGCGGGCGAGCGGATCCGTTGCCGCAGTACTCTTCGACCCTTTCGGAGTGATCTGTCGAGTTACCGCCGGCTGATGCTGCGGCGCGGTGTGGTCGGAACGCTCCGCGTTGGCAAGGGTTCGCTACTCGAACGGAGGCCGCCACGAGATGCCACATGGCACGAGGTGGCGAGTGCTCGGCTGCTCCGGTTGCCAATGCAGTCGGCCTCCGGCGCGGTGGTGCGCGCCATGGCGGTGGGCGATCGCAGCGCAATCACCGCCAAACAACGCACCGTTTATGCCCAAAGCGGACTGTCGCACCTGCTGGCAGTATCGGGGTTGCATACGGGGATCGTCTTTGCGCTGGTCAATCTGCTGCTGTGGTGGCTGCCCGTTGTGCGGCGAGGACATTTGGTGCGCAACGTACTGGTTATTGTTGCGATTTGGAGCTATGTGGCGATTGCCGGATGGCCTCCGAGTGCGGTGCGAGCCGCGGTGATGTGCACATTGTTGCAGACGGTGCTGGCTACCGGATCGGAATATGTAGGTATAAATGCGCTGGCGGCGGCGGCGTTAGGAATGTTGCTATGGAATCCGGCATGGATCGGCGATATCAGTTTTCAGCTCTCGTTTGCCGCCGTGGCCGGAATTCTGGCATGGGGCGTTCCGATCGGCCGGAGGCTACACACGCGCTATGGCGTGGTCAATCTGTTGATTGGATCCTATGTGGTCTGCGCAGCGGCATCAATCGCCACACTACCGCTCGTGTCGCATGCTTTCGGAATCATCCCACTGGCCGGCATGGTTGTCAGTCCGGTGGCCATAGGGCTGGCAACGGTCGTTGTGGCGTGCGGCGTGACGGGGATCATCGTGCCATTGGGGGCGGTGGGTTATGTGGCCGACTCTGCCGCAGCGGCCATCACAGGGTTGGCCGAATGGTCGGCAGCGATCCCGAACGGAGTGGTGGAATATCGGCTCGGCGGAGTGGCCGTAGGGGCCATTTATCTCGTTTTTGGGGCAACCACTCTGGCTGCGTGGTGTCGGGAACCGAAAAAAAACGTACATTTGCGATCGTGATTACCCCCGAAGAATATACGTTGCTCTGCACCGACGAGGTGCGTCAGGCCATTGCTGCCGCACGAGGTCGCGACCCATTGGAGGTCGCCCTCGACCGCTCGATTCCGCAAGCGAGGTTGGTGGCGACACAGCTCAAATACTTGGCTCGCGCAACCACCAAACTACCCTCGTATGCCGCCGCAATGTGCATCCTGCCACCATTGGCCTTCGAACAGGCATCGAGTGAGGCGTGCGCCGCCCATAAGTGCATCGGGGGCGATACCGTACTCGATCTGACCTGCGGATTGGGGGTCGATACTCTTTTTTTGAGCCGCAAGTTCCGGCTCGTGGTCACCCTCGAACGCAACGAGGTGTTGGCACGGATCGCCGCGGAGAACTTCCGGCGGCTGGGGGTCGATCAGATCGAAGTGGTCTGCGAGTCGGCCGAAAGTTACCTGCAACGCCCCGATCTGCACTTCGACTGGATCTATGCCGATCCCGATCGCCGTTCCGCCTCCGGAAAGAAACTGGTGCGGTTGGAGGATTGCTCGCCCAATCTGGTGGCATTGCGCCCACTGATCGATCGAGCCACCCAACGGCTCTGCATAAAAAACTCACCGTTATTCGATGTCGATGAGGCATTGCGCTGCTTTCCGCAGAGCCGTGTCGAGGTGGTTTCGCTGGGCGATGAGTGCAAAGAGGTGGTGATCTACGCCGATGGCACAGGCCCTTCGGTGACAGCGACGGCATTGGGGCGTGGCAGCATTACGGTTTCGCCCGACCGTCCGGTATCTCCGGCCGAACCCTTTGTCCCCGAACGCTATGGTTGGCTGATCATACCCGATGTGGCGTTGCAGAAGGCGCGGCTGGCGCGGTATCACTTCGAAGGCAAAGCACAACTATGGAGCGAAAACGGATTCGCATTCGCCACCGAAGAGCCACACGAGGTGCTGGGGCGCATTGAACAGATCGAACGCATCGAGCCTTTCGACCCCAAACAACTCAAACGCACGCTCCGCGGAAAAGGTTGCGAAATTTTCAAACGCGACTTTCCGATCGCCACCGAGGAGCTGATGCGCCGACTGGGGGTACATGCCGGCCGCGAGGTGCGATTGGCGTTCACAAAAGTAGGGAACGATTTTTGGGTCATCCGACTAAAATAATTACCTTTGAGGCTGCTATGAAAATCAGCGAGATCACAACTTTTTTTACCGACACCATCTTTCGCCGCGATCTGAGCGAATGGCACAATCCGATGATTCGGTGGTCGGTGAAGCAATACAAATTGCTCTTCTATACGGCTCGCGGTTTGGTCGACCACGGTACGATCATCCGCAGTGCGGCTTTGACATTCTATACGCTCATGTCGCTCGTGCCGATCATTGCCGTGATCTTTGCCGTGATGAAGGGGTTCGGATTGGCCGATGGATTGATCGAGAATCTATACGGAATCTTTCCGCGCAACCCCGAAATTGTCGACTACATCGTTCAATTTGCCGAGAAGGCGTTGGCACGCACCCGAGGCGGTGTTGTGGCAGCGGTGGCTTTGGTGATGCTATTTTGGGCGGTAATCAAGGTCTTCGGCTCGATCGAGAGTGCATTCAATAACATCTGGGAGGTCAAAGTAACACGCAGCATTGCCCGTCAATGGACCGACTACATCACCGTGGTGATGATCGTGCCGATCTTTTGGATCGTGGCCAATGCCGTGGGAAATTACACGCAGGAGTTGCTTGGTTTCGATGATAGTTGGTACTACCGACTATTGTCGGGGTTCTCATCAATGATCGTCATCTGGGCCATGTTCACCATTCTCTACATGGTCATCCCCAACGCCAAAGTACGATTGGGCAGCGCGCTGATGGCCGGCATCGTAGCCGGAAGCTGCTTTCTGCTCTTCCAATGGGGGTATATCTACGTGCAACGTTGGATGAC
Source organism: uncultured Alistipes sp. (assembly GCA_964404645.1). GTDB lineage: Bacteria > Bacteroidota > Bacteroidia > Bacteroidales > Rikenellaceae > Alistipes. The sequence continues at coordinate 28,134 of CAYOKU010000002.1, read as the reverse complement.
CTCCTATAACGCGATCTACGGCAGTTTTGCAGCGTTGCCGTTGCTACTGATCTGGATGCAGACATCGTGGGAGATCCTGCTTTTCGGCGGTGAGCTGTCGTTCGCCTATCAGAATATCGCCCGTTTTGGCGAAGAGCGCGAGTCGCTGCGCATCAGCTACGACCAACGCCGGAAGGTGATGATTGCTGCAATGTTGGTGGTCGTGCGCCGTTTTCGCGATGCGGGAGGAGCCGTATCGGTTGAGGCGATCCGCGAACAACTCGACCTACCGACACGCATTGTCAACGATGTACTCTTCCGGCTGACAACGGCCGGACAACTGATTGTCGTGCGCGATGGCAGCGATGAACGCGAGGTGGGCTATGCTCCGGCTTACGACATCGCCGCGATGAGTGTCTACGGTATTCTCGAAGCGGTCGAGGCGGCATCCGAAACCCAACTCAACGTCCACGAAACACCGCTTCTGGCACGTGTCGACCGCGAACTCGAAGGGCTGAAACAGGCAGCCCGTCAATCGCAGGATAATGTGAAACTGATCGATCTTTTATGAAACGTATCGTCATCATCGGAAGCGGCAATCTGGCGGAGTCGTTGGCTTGTGCCGTGGCCAAATCAAAATTGGAGTTGGTGCAGCTTTTCGGGCGCAATGCCGCTCGTGCAGAGGCCGTAGCAGCTCTGGCCGGCACCTGCGCCGAGAGCGATCCGCAACGGTTGGCCGAGGCCGATCTCTACCTGATCGCAGTCAGCGACCGCGCCGTGAGCGAGGTGGCCGAAACGTTACCCATCCCCCCAACGGCCGCCGTGGCACATACGGCCGGCAGCGTTTCGATGGATGCGTTGGCTCGATTTCCTCGCCGCGGAGTCTTCTACCCGATGCAGACCTTCACCCAAGGGCGCAGGGTCGATTTTTCGCAGATCCCGCTCTTTCTCGAAGCCTCGACACCGGAGCTTTACGATGCACTGGAAGAGGTGGCGCATGCGCTGACACGCACGGTCGTTCCGGCCGGTTCGCAGCAGCGGGCACAGATCCATCTGGCCGCAGTATTCGCCTGCAACTTTGCCAATTACATGTATCAAATCAGCGAGCAGATCGCCACCCGTGCCGGATTCGATTTCGAGGTGATGAAACCATTGATCGCCGAGACAGCCGCCAAAGCATGTGCCGCCACCTCCCCCGAAGAGGTACAGACCGGTCCGGCCGTGCGCGGGGACCTCTCGACACAGCAACGCCACTGCACCCTGCTCGCCGAACAACCCGAATTAGAGAAACTCTACCAAACAATCAGTCAACAAATATGGGAAATTTCAAGGAAGATATAGCGCATTGTGAAGCGTTTGTATTCGATGTCGATGGGGTGATGACCGATGGAGGCATCATGCCGACCCCCGAAGGCGATTTCATTCGCCGCTACGATGCCAAGGACGGTTATGCGCTGGCCTACGCCATCAAGTGCGGGTATAAGGTCTGCATCATCACGGGGGGACGCGGACGAACCCTCGAAAATCGATTGAAGATGCTGGGAGTAAAGCATTTTTACACCGACTGCATGGACAAAATCACCACCATGCGCAACTACTTTGCCGAGGAGGGCATCGACCCCTCAACGGCCATCTACATGGGTGACGACATTCCCGATCTGGAATGTATGCGCGAAGTGGGAATTCCGGTCTGTCCGGCCGATGCATCGGCCGAGGTGATCGAAGTTTCGCGCTACGTGTCGGAGTTCGGTGGCGGTCGCGGAGCTGTCCGCGACATCGTTGAGCAGGTACTGCGGGCGCGCGGCGATTGGGCAAAAGATTGCCAAGGGGTGACCCCTTCGTCGTTGGTCGCTTCGAGATAGGCAACCCCCAAAAAGCAGATTGGGCGGTACTCACAAGGAGTTCCGCCCAATTTTTCATTTTTTATTCTCCACATCCGCTGCAAAGAGTCGCTCTCCGGCACAAACCGCCTCTTGATCGGCTGCCACTCCGTTTTCGACCTGCGAAATGGCGGCAACAAGCGGAATCATGTCACGCGCCGAACGGGTATCGAGCGGTTGATCGGGGTCGATGCCTGTCATGCCGGCCACGGCTCGGATATAGGCCTGCGTATGGTTCTCGATCGGGGGAGCCCAGCGCGAGATCATCTGTCGAATGGTCTGCAATCCATAACGCCGCCGGTAGAGATCCAACAGCATGAAGATCGCCCGATAGCCCCACGCCAAGGTTTCGAACTGTTTGAATGCGGGATCGCGCGAGGGGTGTACCTCGCCCTTGTAGCGCACCTTCGAAAGGCGAATATTGCCCGGATTGTTATTCGTCAGCCCTCTACTCATCGCCCACCTCCCTTCGCATGCGACGGTGAACGAACGTGCGCATGGCACGAAATAGCGGAGCCTCGGAGAGTTGCGCGGCATTTTCAAGAAAAGACCAAAGCTCCACGCCACACGTAAATCCGGCCAGCAACCGCGCAAGGTTGAGTTGCAGAAAACCGAGGATGCAGCTATCAATGAGCCATGCCATCACAATCGCCGTAAGAGCCAACGCCAACTTGACCACCGTGCGCCAAGCCTTGCAGCTCTCAAAAAACCAGACACGACCTTCGCGCAAAGCCACCTTGCGGTCGGCCGCTACACCTGACACAAAATCGACCCCGATAAAGAGCAGCGTCGTCAACACCACCGGCCCGATCGGTGCAAAAAGCGCAACGAGAGCTGTCGCCGCACCGCTAATGAGTCTGTATAAGGTTTCCATGGATCGAGCAACGGTTACCGATGTCGGCATCGGGATCATATTCGGGAAAGTCAATCGCATGCGCCGCAAGGTGCTCAACAGCACGATGCAACAACTCACGCGCCTGTTGGCGCAATGCCTGTCGCATGCGACGTCGCGCCAGATCATCGGCCGGTTGCGCATAGGCCGATTTGGGGGCTATTGTACCGCAGCCCTCGGTGCGAACGTCAAGACGGGGCTGAATCAGCACGCGCGTAAAGAGTGCCACCGATTTAGCCAAAAATCCGGTGCGAAACGGAGCATAATCGCCGTTCAACAGCTTTTCGTAGAGAGCACGACCGATGACCGGCACCACATAATGCTCCTCGGCGGCCGCAATATCGGCTTCATCCACCGTTTCGGGCGACAGAGCCGTACCGGAAAAGGCCAGTCGTAGCACCTGCACGGGGGTTATCAAGGTATTCATGATTCGATATTTTTGATGTTATATTTGGTGATCTCCGACAGAAACGCCTGCTGTCGCTCGTCCTCCGGGTCGTAATCAAGCCCATCGGCTTTGCGAGCCTCCCACACCTTCATGTAGATCGGTTTCGAGCGGGTAGGCGGTCGGTTGACAATCTGCAACGAGGAGGCATCTATCCCCAGAACTTCGTCCAACAAAGAGCGGATCGGTTCGCAAAGTTCGCTCTGTTCGGCCAGGATGACGGTGTTGAGTGCCACCTCATATTCGTGCAGAATGCGTTCGGCGCTGAATCCTGAGCTGTAATCCAACCCACTCAGCGTGCGAAACCACGAATGCGCCACCACAATATCCGACACAGCCTGCTCGTGCAACGCCTGCCAATCACCTTCGTTCTGCGAGGCGATGGGGATAAAACGCGAATTGTCGTTCTCCTCGCCGCCATCGCGGATCACGAACATCACCTGTCCGGGATTTCCGGCAAATTTCTGTTCGGCCAACCGGACGATGTGTTCGGCTTCGGCCTCATTATCGACCGAGGAGTCGAGCATCATGACCCCCGAAAGTTGAAACGAATTGTCGAGCCGCGAGATGTTCCAGCGATCGGTCTTATAGGCGATTGCCGACACGCCGAAACCGGCGATATAGGGCGGCACGCCGTAGTGTTCGAACATCGGTTCGTAATCCTTGTAGTGAATCACGCTGCGCAGCGTACCATCGCTCTGAGCCTCGAAGAGCGGATAGAGGGGCAACGTGCGCACCTCCTCGGCTCGAAAAGCCGCCCAGTCGTGGTGCAGCAGCAGATGTGTCGAATCGCGTGCTACACGGCATCGCGATGCGTCCTGATGATAGAGCGAAAGAAACGTATGGTCGACATCGGTCACCACCTCCAAAAAACCATTTCCGAAGAGTGATTTGTCGAAGGCGAGTTTGTTGAGCAGTTGCCGGAGGCTCTCGCCGTCCCCGTTGACCCGCTCGATGAAGGCCCGTAACCGCACCTGCTTCTCGTCACACGTAAAGCCCTTTCCGGAGATGTAATCGGCCTTGTCATTGATGATACGGCGGTGGGTGGTCGAGCGGCGTGCCATCAGAGCCAACGCCGCCGGAAAGAGGTTGTCATCGCCCCAACGCCAGAAATGGTCACTCTCGACACGTCCCGCACCCAGCATCATGTAGGGATCGGTACGGTTGGTCGCCCCCACCGTCATTTTGATCTTTTGTTTATCCATAAAGTTACGATTTACGAAGTGAGGGGTCTCCGCGAGGAGTATCGCAGAGACCCGCAAAGTTTACTGACGGTAGGCGTAGGCAGCCAACGCCTCATCGAGGATCTCGCAACCGGCCATAAAGACGGCACGTTGGCGGTTCTCCATCTCGTCGGGGTTGTACCACATACGCACCTCGTTACCGGGGAAGTCGGCCGTATTGACGGCCAGCACCAGATTGCGGCGATCGGTAAAGAGGCAGAACGATTTATGGAAGGTGGTGTCGGTCAGATAGTTTCCAATACGCAGATCGACCACCGGAATGCCGTGGTACGACAACCCCTGACGACCGTTGACGGCATCGGTGTAGGCGGCATCAACCCCCTTCGAATCGAGGTATTTTTCGTAAAGGTAGTAGAGGTCGGAGGTGACGAAGAAGGCGAGTTGCCCCTCGGCTTTGAGGTCTTGCAATCGGGCATCGGCGTGTTGCCACAGATCATCGAACAGAGCCACCACCTTGGCCGCATCGGCCAGATCGGCCGCAGCATAAGTTTTGTTATAGATCCCCTCCTCGGCCACAATGGCATTGATGGATTTGAGGAAACCATCAAAGGTGTTGTAGCCCGTTGCTGCGGCCGAATTACCGACCCACATCGTTGCACGGATGTTCTCGGCCAAGGCCTGTTTAAAGAGGGTCGTTTCGGCCGTTTCAAGCTCCGTGCCGCTCAAATCGTCCATATTGACATCGGCACGCGCCGAGATCTTCTCGTAGACCAACGAAAAGTAGTCGGCCGCCGAAAATCCCAATTCGGCCTTCACGCGGCTCAACGGGATCGTTTTTTGGTATTTGGTTGCCGCTGCGCCCCCTTTCCATCCGGCTGCGGAGTATTTTTGGAGGATATTGCGCTGTCCGTCCCAGAGTTGCACGGTCGTCGGTGTAGGCAGGTTGTAGAGCACTCTCACTCCCAGATCAAGTGCCGATGCTCCGGTCAGCATCGGACGGAAAAAGATTGTTTCAAGGTCGGAACCGGTGTACTGTTTTGCACTTTCAAGAAAAGCCATAAATTTAAAAGATTAAAGGTTAAGAAAACAAATGATCATCTATTTGCGCATACGCTGCACATCATCGGCATATGCTTTTTCGTTGGCCGAGCGTACCACATCGCCATACGATGGGTCTTCGCGCGACAGAGTAGCTGTTGCCACGACCCTTTTTTGTGCCTCTTCGGCGACCAAAAGCGACTGTTGAAGGGGATCGAAATGGAGAACATTGCGATCTTCGGGCAGATCCCCGCCCCTCAACCCCACCGATGAGAGCAACCGCTGCCACCCGCGCGCAATATTGCGCGCCAGCGCAGGCACAACCGAAGCGGTATCAATCACCTCATCGGCCAATCCGGCCTCGATGACCTCGTCGGGCGATAACCAACGTCCATTGCCGTTATTTTCGGCCATAAGTGTTTCGAATCGGGCGGCTTCACACCCCGAACGTGCGGCATAAAGAGCCGCAATACGGGCATCGGTCTGGTGCAGCATTTCGAGTTTTCCGCTCAACTCGGCAGCGTTGCCTTCGGTGGCACAAACGGCCGTGTGGATCAGGTAGAGGGCATTGGCAGAGATCTGGCGACACCCATCGGATGCCGCTTGGGCGATGATCGTGGCGGCCGATGCCGTGTAGCCGTAGCAGCGCGTGGTAATGCGAGCCCGAAGTTGGCGCAGCGCATCGTGAATCAGCAGCGCATCGTTCACATCGCCGCCTGTCGAGCGGATGTTGACCACCACTTCGGGCGCATCAATCTGGGCGATACGCTGCAACGCTTCGCGGAACTTGCCGTAGGTTGTTACACGCTCATCGTCCGAGTCGAACTGCCACTCTTCGGGCAGGCCGATCGTCCCCTCGATGTCGATGTGGCACACCTCGGCGGAGTTGTTGATTTGAATTTCGGATTTCATCAGAGATTAATTTTTAAACGTGTTGTAGATTGCTCCGCGAGCCTTTTCGTAAGAACAGTCGAACAGTTCGGCTGCGACATGCAACGCCTCGCAGCGCGGAGTCCCAAGCCGTTGCAACCGCTCCACTTCGCACCGAATGGCCTGCCGTTCGCAAGCGCGGCGGCTCACCAGCCCCGATTCGAACAAACGGGCAACGGCCTGTTGCACATCCAACCCCTCAATTTCGCGGAGGAGTACCTCCGCCAACAACCGATCATGGCGCGTCATCAGGCTTCGGGTAATCGGGTGAAGGTGCAGCGCACGGAGGCCGCATCGGGATCGTAATCCTCTATTTGCCAAAGAGAAGCTCGCACCTCTCCAGCTCCGGTGTCGATGCGGAAGACCGACCGGATATCGGGAGCCCCCGTTGCCGGCGTGAAGAGGGCTTCGAATTGGTGAGGAGCCATCCGCAACGAGAGTGTGATACGTTCGCGGGTGGCCTCCTGCCGGAGTTGCCGGTCGTAGAAACGGTGCAGTCCTTCGGCTCCGTCCCGATCTTCGAAACAGAGCGTAAACGGAGCAACGACCCCATCACCCGTGAAATGGAAGGCGGCCAACGGATAGGTCGCCGTTACCGAGGGATAGCCCCACCGCTCACCATCGGGCAGCGGGTGCATGCCGGCAAAGCGGACAATGCGCGGCGTGAAGTTCGTGCCGTCCTGAGCAGCATCATCGCGGTCGCCCACTTGGAGCAGTTGCGCCGAAGGGGCATTCAAATAGTGACCCACAGAGTTCAGCGAGGGGCAGAAGAGGGGATTGGTGCGACACTCTTCGCCTTGCTTGGCCGCATAGGAGTCGGTCTGCGTGCTCCACGTCCCCAGCGGTGTGCCGGCCTCGGCATCGAAACGTGCCACCGCACCGTCACCGCTCTGATACCCCCACGTGCGGCGTTCATGAAGTTGCGGAGCGATCTGGGTGCGGATGATCGGTTGCGAAAAATCGGTCAATCCCCGCCAATCGACCTCCTTACCGTCGAAAAACGTATCGGCAGGCTCTATCCAGACCGTTTTTGTCGCCTCTTCGGTGTAGAATCGGAGGTTGAACAGGTGGGCAAGGGCCTCCAACAGCACACTCTGTCGAATGCGCAGCTGCGCGACATCGGCAAATCCGATCTGCGCGCCAAATCCGGGTGATGAGAGAAAGAGCGGCCGCAACGCACACTCTTTGTGCAGGGAGAGTGTCATCCCTTCGTCCGCCCCCGAAAAGTAGATCAGATTGAAGAACTTCGGATTTTGGGGTGACAGCCGTTCGGCGGCCGTGCGCAGGCGCACCTCAACGGTGGTTTGACCCGTTTCGCCGATATGACCGTCATACAACGCCCAATCGCCGCCGTATCCGACCCATGTCGAACCGCTTTTGATCTGCAACACCGGTCTGGCAACACGCCCCAAGGTCGGGGTGGTGACCTGCGCCGAACGCGCGGCAAATGTTGTCCAGAGTGACTCTTCGACCCCATTAAGCGTATAGAGCAGTCGATATTGCGCTCCGGCGACATGGTCGAATACGATAACCCGATAGGAGCGGTTGACGGCAATCTCGGAGCGTCGATCGACATAACGATTCGCCAACATCGAGGGCATCAACCCACCTGCCCCCAGATAGACCGTGTCAAACCCTTTGAGGCGTGTGCGCGAGAGGATCCGGTGGTCGGTCGTGTATTTGAGATAGTACTCAAAACCCACGCTCACCTCGGTTGGCGGAGCAAAAAGGATCTTTCCGTTCTCCAACCGGAAGTAGTTGCCGTTGTTGTAGAGGCCGCTCACCGCCTCGCCGTCCGCATCAAGGATTTGAGAGGTAGCCGTTTCGACCAGATTACCCACCGTGTTGGCTGCTGCTTTGGGGTTGGCATAGACCCGTCCGAGATAATCGGCCGTAGCTGAGGCCACTGTCAAACGCCGCGCCGAAAAGCCCATACGCGCCACGGCAGCCGTGGTGTCGCGCGATGCGTAAGCCCCACTCATGTAGAGTGAGCGAAAAAAATCGCCCTCAAAAAAACGGCTTTCGATCCGGTATCCGGACTCTGCAAAAAGCTGATCGACCAACGTGGCGATGTGTAGAAAGGGGTGATAATCATCCACCGAGAGGAGCCTTTCGGCCGGCAGCAGATCGGTCGAGGAGTTCTGCTGGCGATATTCGTCACGGTCGATCGGGAAGAACTTGACCGGCTCTGCTCCGACCCAACTGTTGCAGATGGCCAACGGGGTCAGAGCCAAAGAGCACTCCACACCCAACGTGTTGAACATCCGTTGTGCTGCCTGCGCCGCCCATGCAGCCCCTCCGGCGCGAATTTCCAACGTATAACCTTCGCTCTCCGATGCCGCGAGCAGCCGCACCGTTCCTCCCAACAGGAGAGCCCCCTCGGCCGTTAATTCGGCCGTATGCCGTTCGGCATTGAAGCGGTTGAGCGCATGCGGATCGGCAGCAAATTGGGTCACAGCATCGTTTTGCAAAGTTTTGGGGATGACCAACCGCAGCGAACGCCCCTCACGCACAGCCGCCGGATCGGACAACGCTGCCGCCTGATACCCCGGAACCGCGATCGGCTCCCCCGACAGATCGCACCGTATGCCGTCGATCATCAATTCCATGAGGCTCTGTTATTTCGGGTGTCACAAACCGTAATCTCCTGCATCGACAATTCGCCCAACTGCCGCACAACGCTCTCCTCGGTGACCACATCCAACGGCAGATATCCCTCGCCAACCGCCTCCCAGACCTGCGGCGATGCGATCACTTCGGCCACCGCTTGGGCCATTTCGGGAGCTTCGTAGGCAGATTCCCAACGTCGGAATCGTTTCCAATAGCTTCGGCCAACGATCTCTCCTTCGGCCGACAACGCCCGCCTCTTGACACACTTCACCACCTCGCTCCGCTCCACGGGGAAGGTATAATGTTCGATCGACCCGCTGCGGCTTCGCCAAGCCACACGGTGAGCCGCCGCAGGGCGCGGAACCACTGTGTAGACCACCGTTCCACTACTTCCGGCATCAACCGTCAACGACTCGGCCCCGACATAATCATCTATCGCAAGGCGGAAGATCCACACTCCGGCATCGGCAATCGGGAAACTTTCGGCCAGCAAACTCTCGCCCGTCTGCGCGGTAACGGTCACCGTTGAGCTTCCGTTGGTCACCAGAGTCAACTCATCACACTCACCCTCCGAAATGAGTCGGCTGCGGGGCATCGTTGTCAGTATAGTCGAAATCCAAACTCGCTCGGCGGCGGGCAAAAAAAGACGTACATCGGAGGAGATTACCCCCTCTTCGGCCGTTTCGACCTCGACAAAAGCCTTCACCACGCGCCCTTCGGCAGGAAAAAGTCCGGTTGTCTGGGCGACCGGAGCAAATTGCAAGAGTCTACGCAGATAGGGTGCGACATCGAACGTGGCCGTTTTGACCCCGACAAAACGCTTTGCACCGATCAGACACCCCAGCGAGGCATCAATGATCCGAATGTCGAACGTGGTGGTCGCGGAGCTTTCGACCACGTAACGCAATTCGCTGCCGAGGGGAGCAAACTGCGGAGGTTGCTGGGTAAATTGAAGCATACACAAAAAAATTTAAGGATTGAGAGGTGAAAATTGGGGGAGTGGTCGCCAACCGAGAAAAATAACCCTACATCGAAAAAGGCACACGAAGTCGTCGAGGAGGGCATCGCCCTTTTGTGCAAAGGGGATTAAAACGTTGATAACTTTGTTAAATGATTGTTTATAACCAATACGACCAATCCACAAAAAATTGAATCTGAACGACTCTTTGTTGTTGATAACCTCCGGACTGTGCACCGTCCGCTGTGAATGGTGCGACAAATATACGACCTCCAATACCCCCTTGTCAAGAGGTAAATGCATTTTTTCTAAAAAATATAGAAACCGTATTATTTTTTATCGTACCTTTGTCTCAACTAATCAACAGTATTTACAACTTATGGATGATGGTCATAGTTCCACGTATAGCCATTGTGCCGCACGCCGCTGCGGCGCCATTCATCTATGGTATCCGGCACGGGTCTGAACTCGGTGCCGAATTGCTGTTGCCTACGGCGAACCAGACGCTTCGCCTCTTTTCCGAACAAAAGATCGACTTGGCACTCGTGCCCTCATCGCTCGTACCGATGCTTCCCGATGCGCACATCGTGTCGGGCTACTGCATCGGAGCCACAGCAGCCGTAGGGGCTCCGTTGTTGGGCTGCAATTGCGATCCGACCGCCATCCGCCGACTCTATCTCGACACCGAGACAGACCCTACATCGGCCCAGTTGGCCGCTTGGGCGTTGGAGCAGCATCGTAAACTCACCCCTCAATACGCGCCGCTACCCGACACCTTGCCCCAATCTCCGGCCGAAGGCGATGCCTATCTGCTGCCGGCCGACAACCGGTTCAAAGCAACCGGTTCATTCACCCATATGCTCGACCTCTCGGCCGAGTGGACAAAAGCCACCCGCCAACACCTTGTCTTAGCGGTCTGGGTGGCTCACAAAGAGATTGATCCCGATCTGGTAGGGCGGTTGGACGATGCTTTGACGGCAGGTATCGAACAGAGTTACGAATCGTTGCTCGATGCGGGCGTGGCGGACGTTGTGGCCGCCTACGAATGGCTTTCGCACTACGACTATATTTTCGACGATCAGAAACAGAAATCGCTTAAAAAATTCTGGGCTCTCGGCTTGAAGTCTTCGTTGAGAGCCAATCCCGGGTGAAGGGCATAGCGGATACGATCGGTGTCCGCCTCTCTGCCATCACGGATTCAAGAATTTTAAAGAGAGCGTTTTATGATTACAATTTATCTCAAACAGTACAACAAAATCATCCGCAATGCCGACACCAAACTATTCGACGAATTGGGTTACGACGACATTCTGTGGATCGACATGTTGCTGCCCACCATCAAGGAGCAGAAGGCCGTTGAGAACTTCATGGAGATCAGCCTCCAAACCAAACAACAGGTAGAGGAGATCGAATCGACCTCGAAATACTCCGAGAATGAGAATTCGATCGTCTCGAACTCCAACTTCTTCGTTCCGACGGGTGATTCGTTCCTGATCGAACCCGTGTCGTTCATCATCTCGAACGAAGGCGTGCTGGTTTCGGTGCGGAACGCCGAATTCCGCACCTTCCGCGAAACCGAAAAGCGGTTGCAAATGAACTACCGCAGCTATTCGACCGGTTACCATCTCTTTATCTCGCTGCTCGAAGTGCGCATCGACTTCGATGCCGACCTCGTGGAGTTGATCGCCAAACAGGTTGCCGCTCTCTCGAAAGATATCAATTCGGAGGATGCGATCGACAAAGAGGTGCTGCATCGCATCAGTGCCTTGCAGGAGAGCACGATGTCGTTGCGCGAGAACATTTTCGACCGCCAGCGGGTATTGTCGGGCATTCTGCGTTCGGAACGCTTTCCGAACGATATTTACCCCCGTCTGCAACTGATGATTAAGGACGTCAACTCGCTCATCAACCACGCCGATTTCAGTTTCCAACGTCTGGACTATATTCAGGATGCGGCGTTGGGTCTGATCAACATCGAGCAGAACGAGATCGTCAAGATCTTCTCGGTGGCCGCCGTGATCTTCATGCCCGCGACACTCATCGCCTCGATCTACGGCATGAACTTCAAATTCATGCCCGAACTCGACTGGATGCTACACCTCGCCAACGGTTGGACAATCCCCGTCGGCTACATCTTCGCCATTGGCCTGATGATCTTCTGTTCGGGTCTGACAATCTGGTATTTCCGATTTAAAAAGTGGTTGTAACATCCGGTTTGTTATCCACCTCCCTCATAACATCAAACACGCATGCGCAAACTCGTCATCATTCCGACTTACAACGAAATAGAGAATATTTCGGCCATGATTACCAAGGTCTTTTCGCTGCCCGATGCAATCGACCTGCTGATTATTGACGATGGTTCGCCCGATGGAACCGCCCACGTTGTTCGCCAACGCCAAGCGGAGTTCCCCGACCGGCTGCACCTGCTCGAACGGAGCGGAAAACAGGGCTTGGGAACCGCCTATCTGCTGGGATTCCGTTGGGGTTTGGAGCACGGTTATGACTTTTTGTGCGAGATGGATTGCGATTTTTCGCACAACCCCGATGATCTGATTCTCCTATTCAACTCGGCAACCGAAGGCAACGATGTGGTGATCGGTTCTCGCTATGTGCGAGGGGTCAATGTCGTCAACTGGCCGATGTCGCGCCTTTTGATCTCCTACTTTGCCTCGATTTACGTCCGCATGGTCACACGCATGCCCATCCACGATGCCACAGCCGGATTTGTCTGCTATTCGCGCCGCGCGTTGGAGACAATTGATCTCGATGCCATAGAGATGAAGGGCTACGGTTTTCAGGTTGAGATGAAGTACTCGGCTTGGCGGTTAGGGCTGAAAATCAAAGAGGAGTCGATCATCTTCGTTGAACGCCGCGAAGGTGTTTCGAAGATGAGCGGAGGTATCTTCCGTGAAGCGTTTTTCGGGGTGCTCTGCCTTCCGCTGCGTACCATTCGCAAACGAACATAGACCACCCAAAGGGGCGGACTAATAGAAGGTACTCCTCGGCGCAAAGATCATGTATCCGAAGTTGAAAGTCAGATACATATTATCCCAATTTTTCAGATCATATTTGGTCAGCGACAGACTCACCGGCCCGATCGGAGTGTGATAAACGAACGACAATTCGGAGACGTAGTGCATCCGCTCATCGCGCCCACCGAAGGGTGCGAAGTCGCGTTTGTCGCGATACATGGCATAAAATCCGGTACGCAGAAAGAAGTTTTGCATCAAGTCGAAGGTCGGCCTGATCCCACCCGCCACAAAACGCCGAGCATGAAAATCGGGCATAAAAACCATATTCGACTGAGGGACGGGCGCATAGGTCGGTAACGACATCAATGTGGCTATTTCGCGCGAAAAGTCGGGATGGTTCGTGTAAACCGCATCGACATTCAACCCCAACGAGAACCAAGGCACAGCCGCAATGTCGAAATAGTGGTTGTAGGTGACCCTTCCGCCCACCCACTGACGGGTGTAACGCGAAACGAATGAGGTCATTTTTTCGTGTCGGAAGCGGTCGTATCCGGCAATGTAGATGGCCGACAGCGCAATATCCGAACCGTGACGGGGATAGAGATCGCGATCGAGCGTATTGCGTTCTACCTCAGCCTTCAAACCGAAAAAGGAGAGGCGCGACTGTCCGAGTTCCACCGCCTCATTGAAAGGCGTATCGTAATGATAATTCGTATGCCCCGCATTTGCGCGCAACGTGAATACCGAACGGTGGGTCATGGGCATACCGACCGCCATCGTAAAAAAACTGTCGCTGCTTTTCACCTGCAAATTATTCTCGATTCCGGTCACACTACCGAAGGCTCCGTGTCGGAAATTGGCCACTTTGAAGTTGTAGGAGTAGTCCAGAAAGAGCGGGTTCCACATGTAGAAGTCCATCCGACCGCCAACTGAACCCCACGTATAGATAGGCCCCAGATAGAGGTCGGCGGCGAATTGTTGCGCCACGCGCCCGATCCTCTTGTAATTGATGCCGATATAGGCTTGGTTGAAGGCCGTGGAAGAGATGTTTCCGCCGATTGTAATTTTGAAATTGGGTTTGGTTTCAAATTTCGCACGGAACGAAAATTTCTTTTGAATACTGTCGTAAACGACCTCTGGAAAATCCATCGAGAAATCACCGCCGGCAAGCACTTCAAAGAGATTTTCGCGCAATTCGCCGAATCCCATACGCCGCTGACGGCCGGGAGTTTTTCGGTCAACATGCACAAAATCACGGATGTATTCTTTCTGCGAAGCGGTCAAACCTTCGAGTTTATAGTCGTTGAATATCAAAGGCGGACACTGTGCACGAAAGGCCTCCCGACGCCGTTTGTAGTCGGAGGGGGTCTGTTTTCGTTCGATTTTGGACAGAATCTGCGGAATTGCCTGCATGGCATCCTCATATCCGGCCGCCATGATCTCATCGGCGCGGTCAAAATCGAGCATCATCACATCCACCGCCCGCCGGATCGTGACGCTGCGTTCTTCGGGCAGATCGTAATCGGAATCGGTCATTGCGAGCATGAAAGCCTGATCGAGGAGTGAATTTTTGTCGCTTGGCGGGGTATTCCCTTCGGTGCAGATGCTGCCGATCAACAGATCGGGGTGGTAGCGTTTATCGAGCGGTCGCCACGGAAAATTATCGTATATTCCACCATCGTATAGCAACATATCATCAACATTCATTGGTTTGAAAACCAACGGAATAGACATCGAAGAGCGCACAGCCTGCCCCAGATCGCCTTCGCGCAATACCACTGGTTTGCGGTGTTTCATATCGCTCGCCACACACAGAAATGGAACCATCAACTTACTGAAATCGCCATCGGCAGCGGCCGTTGCCGATGCGAAAAGTTCGGTCAACGCCATATCTATCTGCGTGGATGATATCAGGTTACGCGGCACACTAAATCGTTTTCCGGAGGGGTTATGCAGATCGAGTCGCAGATTCAGAAAAGCCGGAATTTGGCCAAGCTGACGGTCATAAGACATGTATTTATTCGGGTCAATTTTTCCGGTTACCCACTCTTTAATCGCCCCCGACGCGACAATTTCGCGCATCTCAACCGGCGAATATCCGGCCGCATACATCGCCGCGATAATCGAACCCATCGACGTTCCGGCCACATAATCAATCGGTACACCATGCTCTTCCAAGGCCTCCAAAACACCAATGTGGTAAAGACCTTTGGCTCCACCACCACTCATTACAACGCCAACCTTCTGAGCAAAAAGCGGACAAGAGAGGGTTAGCAAGAGGATAAATGGGAGTATTTTACGTAACATATCTAATTTTTTTATAACTTTGCACGTTACAAGACTTTTCAAAAGTAGCCAAAAAGCGTAAACTTTCAAAATATGACCGACAAAATCAAAGAACTCTTGCGACAAGTTGAAGAGTTTCAACCCAAAGCCGCCGCCGAACTCGAAGAGTTCCGCATCAAACTATTGGGCAAGAAAGGGGAGTTGACGGCCCTCATGGATGAGTTTAAGAGCGTAGCTCCGGAGCTCAAACGGGAGTTGGGACAGCAGCTCAACCGGTTGAAAACCGAGGCCACGGAGCGCATCGCTCAACTGCGCGAGCAGTTGCAGAACGCCGCAGCCGACCACGCCGCTGAATCGGGTGACATGACCCGTCCGGGTTCGGCCGATGAGTTGGGTTCGCGTCATCCGATCTCGCTGGTGAAGAACCAGATTGTCGAAGTCTTTTCGCGGTTGGGTTATACGGTGGCCGATGGGCCCGAAATCGAGGATGACTGGCATGTCTTCTCGGCACTGAATTTTCCGCCCGAACATCCGGCGCGCGACATGCAGGACACGTTTTTCATCGAAAAAAATCCCGACATTCTGCTGCGCACCCACACCTCTTCGATTCAGGTGCGCACCATGGAGCACCAAAAGCCGCCGATCCGCGTGATCTGTCCGGGTCGTGTCTTCCGCAACGAGGCTATCTCCTACCGTGCCCACTGCATTTTCCACCAAATCGAAGGCCTTTATATTGACGAAGGGGTCTCGTTTGCCGACATGAAACAGTCGCTGCTCTACTTCGCCAAAGAGGTATTCGGCGAGAGTGCCGTGATCCGCATGCGCCCCTCTTATTTCCCCTTCACCGAACCTTCGGCCGAGGTCGATGTGTCGTGCAACCTCTGCGGAGGCAAAGGGTGTCCGGTCTGCAAAGGTACGGGGTGGTTGGAGATCATGGGCTGCGGAATGGTAGATCCCAACGTATTGAAATCGAATAATATAGACCCCGAAAAGTATTCTGGATTTGCCTTCGGCATGGGTATTGAACGCATCGCCATGTTGAAATATGGGGTCAAGGATCTGCGCCTATATTTCGAAAACGATGTGCGGTTCCTCCACCAATTCGACAAAGCACTCTGATTATGAACCGGCTGACAGCGATTGCGGCTCTGAGTCTGGGACTCTTTTCCACGGCATTTGTCGCTGGAAAGGGGGGTGTTCCTGCGCCCGACTATCCCGATTCGCTGCGCAGCGTATGGCTCTACACGGAGGGGATCAAGCGTTATACGATTTCGCAGGACTCCGTGCAAGCCAAATCGCTCTTCGAAGAGGCTATCCGCCTCGATTCCACCTTTGCACCGGCCTATTACGAGCTGGTCAACAACAATATGTATGCCTCACCCGAAGAGGCTGTTGCGCTCTCCGAAACCGCCTATCGGCTCGATACGACCAATAAATGGTACCACCGCCTCTACGGCCAGTCGCTGATCTACGCCGGTCGTTACAAAAAGGCACAGGCCGTCTTCCGCCGCTTGCAGCAGAGCGACTCGTCCGATCCCGACAACTATCGAATTCTGGCGGCACTCTACGAACAAAACGGCGATCCCTATTCAGCCATCATCACCCTCGATTCGGCCGAGGTTCGTTTTGGCCGGATCCCCTATTTGAATGCCGTAAAACGGCAGTTACTCATCGCTACCAACCAGTTGGACAAGGCAATTTCGGAGGCCAAGGCGATGGTCGATAATGCCCCCTACGAGGCGCAATACCACAGCGAGCTGGCCACACTCTACGGTCAGGCCGGTCGCGATTCGCTGGCGATCAACGAGTATGGTCAAGCTTTGGCGATCGACTCTACAAACCTCGCAACGCTGATGTCAATGGCCGATTTTCACACCGAACGCCGCGACTATCGTTCGTTATTGGAGGTCTCGCGAAGGTTGTTTACCTCCGAATTGCTGCCGCTCGATACCAAAATCAAACGGTTCGAGCAGTTCACCTCCGACACCCGATTCTATCGCGAATACTACCCGCAGATCAACATTTTAGCCACAACATTGGCGATCCGCTACCCGAACGATGCGCGGATTGTCGAACTCTACGGCCGCCATCTGATTGCATCGGGAGAGTTGCCGCAAGCTCTCACGCTCTACAAAAATCATCTGAACGATCTTCCGCCCGTTGAAGATTTCTACCGCACAGTGATCGACATCGAAAGTTACCTGCAACACCCCGATTCGGTGAACCATTATGTCGATCGCGCGTTGGCTTTATTCCCCGATAAGGTCGATTTTCACATGTCAAAAGGGCATGTGATGGGCAATCTCAAACAGTACGACCGCGCGATCAAAGCCTACAAACAATCGCTGCACTATACCCATAGCGACTCGTTGCGGAGTGTCATCTGGGGAATGATTGGCGACACGTGGCATCAGAAAGCGATTGCCGGACAGACCGCGCCCGATGAGCTGCTTCCCCAATTGATGGATCAACTCGGCAAACGCGGGGTGTACCGCAACGGGATGAAAGAGAGTTACAAAGCCTACGACAAGAGTCTTTCATACATGGCCAACAATGCGTTGGTTCTCAACAATTACGCCTATTTTCTTTCGCTCGAAGGGCGCGATATGGATCGCGCCTTGTCGATGGCCACACAGGCCGTTGCGCTGACCGACAATAACCCCACCTACCTCGACACCCAAGCATGGGTACTCTTCAAGTTGGGTCGTGCTGCCGAAGCCAAGAAGATCATGCAGCAAGCCATCGCACTCGACCGGCAGGGGAGTAGCGAACTACTGGTGCACTACGGCGATATACTCGATGCGTTGGGAGAACGTTTTTTGGCCGAAACCTATTGGCGGAAAGCACTCGACAAGGGATACGACGCTACCTCGATCAACAAACGCTTGAATACGTCTAAAAAAGAGTAAACAGATTGCTAAAAATCAAATACATACTCACTCTGCTGCTGTTTTTCACGCTCTTTGCCGCCATCGCACAGGACGATCGGATCGAAGAGCAGAAACGGATCATCGCCGCCCTCGAAAAGAAGATTGCGGCCGAAGAGGCTTCGCTTTCGAAGATCCAGCAAGGAAAGGCCGCCACCGAAGAGCGAGCACGCGGTTTGGCGCGTCAAATAGATTCGCGAACCCAACTTTTGGAGGCGACCCAAAGACAAGAATCACTGCTACGCGCCGAGATTTTACGCACGGATAGCGTAGCTGGCGATTTGACAAAATCGTTGCAGCGCAACCGCGCCCAATACGCCGAAATGGCACGCGAAGCCTACCGCAACTATCGGCACAACAACTATTTGACTTATATATTTGCCTCGCGTGACTTTCGCGAAGTGGCACGTAAAATCACCTTTTTACGCGAAGTTGCCGCTCTGCGAGCCTCCAAATTACGCAACATTGCGGCACTCAGCGTCCGCGTAAAGAGCGAACAGGAGATACTCGATCGCCGCAAACGTGCGCTTGATTCGGTGCAGAGAAACCTCTCGTCCCAACGCCAAAAACTCGAACGCGATGCCCGAAACGCCAAAGCCAATCTGCAACAGATGTCGCGACAGGAGAAGAGCGCGCTGCAACGCAAACTCTCGCAAGAACAACAATTAGATGTGGCAATCAACGCATTACGCAAATTATCCAAAGGTAATACCACCGGAGATTCGTTCTCGATGAAGACCACCGGACTCTACCTTCCGGTGACGGGCGGACGGGTCAAACGCTACCGCGACAATATGGCCGAAATCATCGGTCCGCGTGGTGCCCAGGTGATCTCGATCTACGAAGGAAAGGTGGTCGATGTAAAACGCAACCGCATCACCAATAAATACGACGTTTACGTGGCACACGGTGAATACATAACCTCCTATGCCAACTTGGGTGCGATCGCCGTTCAAAAGGGCCAAAAAGTGGCCAAAAACCAGCAGCTCGGCACTGTCGGCTCTTCGGTTGACGTGATGACGATGGAGACCGAATACAAATTGGTCTTCGGCATCTATCCGCCCGATCCGTCACAGCGAATGAACGCCGAAAGCTGTTTCAGAAAATAAAGCTTACAAAATGGTACGTTACTACACCGATGACTGCCGCTACAATCTGCCGCAAAAGCGGCTCACGGCACAATGGCTCAAAGAGGTTGCCTCTGCCGAGGGGTACACGTTGGGCGATGTGACCTATATCTTCTGTTCGGCACAGCGACTGCTTGAAATGAATCGCCAGTTCCTCGGTCACGACTACTTCACCGATGTCATAACCTTCGATTACAGCGATCGAAAAGGGGCAAAAACCGTAGCCGGCGACATCTTTATTGATGTGGAGACGGTGGCCGACAATGCTCGGCAATACGGTGCGGCAACCATCGAGGAGATGCGCCGCGTGGTCGTCCACGGAGTGCTGCACCTTTGCGGGCACCACGATAAGACGCCGCGCACCAATGCCCAGATGCACCGCAAGGAGGACAAATACCTCGCTTTTTGGAAAAACCAAGGCGAATAAATCGCCTAAAATTCGTAATAAATTAATTATCAATGGTTTTAGATTACGATATTATCGTCATCGGCGCGGGACATGCCGGATGTGAGGCCGCTGCTGCTGCCGCAAAACTCGGCTCTCGCACGCTGCTGCTTACGATGGATATGACGAAGATGGCCGCCATGTCGTGCAATCCGGCGGTCGGCGGAGTAGCCAAAGGTCAGATAGTCAGAGAGATAGATGCTATTGGTGGCCAAATGGGTCGAATCACCGACCTCACCTCCATTCAATTTCGGATGCTCAACAAATCCAAGGGCGCGGCGATGTGGAGTCCGCGAGCACAGTGCGACAAAGCGCGATTTAGCGAAGAGTGGCTCCGCACGCTCGAAAACACCTCGAACCTCTACATCTGGCAGGATGCCGCCACAGAAATTCTATTCGACCATTCGGGCGAAAAAAAAGCCGTCAGTGGGGTGAAAACGCGCATGGGGGTCGAGTTCACCTGCCGCGCCGTGGTGCTCACTTCGGGTACATTTCTGACCGGATTGATGCATTGCGGCACCGCACACGCCGAAGGGGGCAGGGCAGGAGATGCCGCCTCATATGGCATCACCGAATCACTCCGTCAGATCGGTTTTGAAACCGGACGGATGAAGACCGGCACACCGGCGCGACTTGATGCTCGCACGATCAACTTCGACAATTTAGAACCGCAATACGGAGATGAAAACCCATCAAAATTTTCGTTTGACCCAGATATTGCACCGGTAAAAGAGCAGCTTCCCTGTTTTTTGGTCTACACATCACCCGAAGTACATGCAACACTGCGCACGGGATTCGATCGTTCTCCGCTTTTCAACGGAACAATCCACGGCATTGGGCCGCGGTACTGCCCAAGCATAGAGGATAAATTACGCACATTCGCCGACAAAGAGCAACACCAACTCTTTCTCGAACCGGAAGGACGCACCACGAATGAATACTATCTAAATGGGTTTTCCTCCTCTTTACCGTGGGAAGTACAATGGGAGGCATTGCATAAAATCGTTGGTTTTGAAGATTTACATATTTTCAGACCGGGTTATGCAATCGAATATGACTATTTTCCGCCCACCCAACTCCATCATTCTCTCGAAACAAAACTCGTTTCGGGGCTGTTTTTTGCCGGACAGGTCAACGGAACAACAGGATACGAAGAGGCGGGAGCGCAAGGTTTAATCGCAGGAATCAACGCACACCGCAAGCGAGTAGGGGAGAAACCCGTCGTTTTGAAACGCGATGAAGCCTATATCGGCGTCTTGATTGATGATTTAGTAACCAAAGGAGTTGATGAACCATATCGCATGTTCACCTCGCGTGCTGAATACCGGATCTTACTGCGACAAGACAATGCCGACTTGCGATTAACACCTATTGGATATGAAATAGGCTTGATTTCCGAGAAAAGATTCGCCCAATTCAACGAAAAAAAAGCACTCGTAGAATCGCTTGTAGAATATGCTCGTCAACAGAGTATCAGAATAGAGGAGATAAACGACTATTTAAAATCAGTCAATTCAGACCCCTTAACCCAAGGAAAGAAACTTTACGAGTTATTAGTACGCAACAATGTTGATTTCAATTCAATTCGGAAGGTACTCCCAAAGCTGGATAAATTCATCAAATCACAGAATTTGAGCGAAGAGATAATCGAAGAGGCTGAGATTCAAATCAAATACAAAGGATATATCGAACGCGAAAAATTCATCGCCGATAAATTACACCGGCTTGAAAACATTGCCATCCCCGCAGATTTTGATTTTCATTCGATACAATCACTCACAATCGAAGCGCGTCAAAAGCTCTCACGGATCCATCCCGAAACCATCGGGCAAGCCTCACGCATTCCGGGTGTATCACCAGCAGACGTAAACGTACTTCTCATAAAGTTCGGAAGATAAAAAAAAGTTCCACGTGGAACGAATAAGTAAAGGCCTATCTATCAACAATATAGATAGGCTTTTACATTAAGATTCAAAGCCATATTAGGCGATAAATAAAAAAGTCTGCTCGAAAACGAGCAGACCCTTCCGTTACAGAATAACTCTCTAACTATTCAATAATGGTACACCAGTGATGTTTATCCTCAGCACGACCGTATTGAATATCTTGCAAGGCGTTGTAAAGAGCCATACAAGTTTTTCCAACTTCCGTGCCATAATCAATCACTTGGTTTGTTTGCATGTCGAAAATTTTACCGATAGGGGATATAACGGCAGCAGTGCCGCAACCACCGCACTCCTCGAAAGTAGAGAGTTCCTCGACCGGAATATGGCGATCCTCGACAACTAAACCCATATCGCGTGCTAATTCACGTAAACTTTTATTCGTAATAGAAGGTAAAACCGAAGGTGATTTAGGTGTAATGTACTTACCCTCTTTAATACCGAAGAAGTTACAAGCACCACACTCCTCCACATATTTATGTTCTGCCGCATCAAGATACATAACATTTGAGTAGCCCAAGCTATGTGCCTTTTCGCCCGAAAGAAGACTGGCAGCATAATTACCTCCCACTTTCACGTCACCTGTTCCACGTGGAGCAGCGCGATCCTGTTCACGGTCGATAGCGACCAACATCGGTTTGATCCCTGATTTGAAGTAGGCCCCAACAGGAGAGCAGTAGACGATCAACAACGCATCCTTAGCCGGCTTGACACCCAGACCGGCTGTCGTTCCGAACATTACGGGTCGCAAATAGAGCGAAGCCCCCGTTCCATAGGGAGGGACAAATCGTTCATTTCGGCGAACCACTTCGATGCATGCATTTACGATCATCTCCACAGAGGGAACTGGCAAGCAAAGACGCTCGGCCGATGAGATCAGTCGACGAGCATTGTCTTCCACGCGGAAAAGGCGAATTTTGCCATCCACACCCCGAAAGGCCTTCAATCCTTCGAAGAGTTCAATACCATAGTGCAAGCACGACGCCGACATGTGAATTTTGATGTACTCATCGTCTGTAACTACCATCTCTCCCCACTTACCATCGGTAAAAGGGATCCGCACATTGAAATCTGTTTTGCGGTAGTCAAAACCCAAAGCTCCCCAATCCATGTTTTCCATATCAAAAATTTTAGTGTTAATTTTTCGTTTATCCGACGATCGCTCCGGCATTGGTCGCTACATCGGGTTGTAGCAACCGTAATTTTCCGCTTGCATCCTCTGCCATCAGAATCATTCCGCTCGACATAATTCCCTTCAATTCGCGTGGTTCGAGGTTCACAAGCACCAACACTTGCTTACCAACCAGCTCCTCAGGTGAAAAATGCTCGGCAATACCCGACACGATTTCGCGCTGATCTATACCTGTATCGACCGTTAATTTGAGCAATTTTTTCGTTTTTGCCACTTTTTCTGCGGTCAAAATGGTCGAAACACGAATATCCATCTGCTGAAAGTCATCAAAAGTGATATTTTTCTTCTGTGGTTCGACTTGTACTACTTGCTCGGCAGATTGATTTGCCAGTTTTGTTGCCGCCAATTTTTCGAGTTGCCGTTGAATCACATCGTCTTCGATCTTCTCGAAAAGTAATTCGGGGCTACCGATCTTATGTCCGGCAACAATCAAATTCATAGATCCTAATTGTTCCCAATCTAATTTACTGATTGACAACATATTAATAATCTTTGCAGCAGAGAATGGCATAAACGGTTCACACGCGATGGCCGTATTGGCCGTAATTTGCAACGCAATATTCAGGATAGTAGCAACTCGTTGTGGATCTGTTTTAATTACTTTCCACGGCTCGGTATCGGCAAGATATTTATTTCCGATTCGCGCAATGTTCATGGCATCCTTCAAAGCCTCGCGGAATCGGTAGTTTTCAATATTGGATTCAAGAGATTCTTTGATTGCCGAAACATCTGCAATGATCTGATTGTCATAGTCATTAAGCACACCACAGGCCGGCACTACACCCTCATAATATTTCTGGGTCAACACCAGTGCGCGATTGATAAAATTACCAAGAATCGCCACCAATTCGTTGTTATTACGCGCCTGAAAATCGCGCCATGTGAAGTCGTTATCCTTGGTTTCGGGAGCATTTGCACAAAGCACATAACGCAACACATCCTCCTTACCGGGGAACTCATCGAGATATTCGTGCAGCCACACGGCCCAATTGCGCGAAGTAGAGATCTTATCTCCCTCCAAATTGAGGAACTCATTAGCAGGCACATTTTCGGGCAAAATATAATCTCCGTGAGCTTTCAACATAGCCGGAAAAACGATGCAATGAAAGACGATATTATCTTTACCGATGAAATGCACCATCTTGGTATCCTCTTGTTTCCAATAACGCTCCCAATCAGGTGTAAGATCCTTTGTAGCAGATATATAACCAATTGGAGCATCAAACCACACATAGAGCACTTTACCGCTCTCGCCCTCAATCGGAACCGGAATTCCCCAGTCGAGATCACGACTCACGGCACGCGGTTGCAAACCGCCGTCGAGCCAACTTTTACACTGCCCGTACACGTTTGACTTCCACTCTTTGTGCCCCTCCAAAATCCACTCGCGCAAAAAACCTTCATACTGATCCAAAGGCAGATACCAATGTTTCGTCTCACGCTTAACGGGAACAGCTCCCGACACCGCACTATGCGGGTCAATCAACTCATCGGGCGAGAGGGTAGAACCACATTTTTCGCACTGGTCGCCATAAGCACGGTCGTTGCCGCATTTCGGGCAAGTGCCTACGATATAGCGGTCAGCCAGAAAGGTTTGCGCCTCCTCATCATAGTACTGTAACGACGTTTTTTCAATAAACTTTCCCTCATCATAAAGTTTTTTGAAGAAATCAGAGGCTGTCTGCGCATGAGTCTTCGAAGAGGTGCGCGAATAGATATCGAATGCGATCCCCAGACGCTCGAATGAACGCTTGATAATGGCGTGGTAGCGATCGACAATTTCCTGCGGCGTAACGCCCTCTTTACGGGCTTTGATCGTGATAGGCACGCCATGTTCGTCACTTCCGCAGACCGAAATAACATCGCGCCCCTTCAATCGCAGATAGCGGGTATAGATATCGGAAGGGATGTAAACACCGGCCAGATGACCGATATGTACGGGGCCATTGGCATAGGGTAGTGCTGAGGTAACAAGATAGCGTTTAAAATCTTTTGACATGGGTATAAACTTACTAATTTGTGTCAAAATTAATAAAAAAAGAGAGAAAAGTGAAGTAACACCGAAATAAATGTAATAAACAAGAGAGCGAGGCAAGACCACACGTCTACGCCCCGCTCAAAAAAATAGAGAAACATTAGCGAATCTGCATCTCGTCAAGCAGCCAACTCGCACCCGCGAATTTGTCGATCACAAACAATACATAGCGAACATCAACCGCAATCGTGCGCTGCAACTGAGGTTCGAAGGCCACATCGCCCGACATTGCCTCCCAGTTGCCGTCGAAAGCCAACCCGATCAAATCACCCTTTGCATTGAGCATCGGCGATCCCGAATTACCTCCCGTGATGTCACAATCGGCCAAAAATCCGACCGGAAGTTCTCCGTGCGCATTGGCATAACGACCGAAATCTTTTGCTGCATAGAGTTCTTTCAGTTTTTCGGGCACGGTAAACTCAATCGGGTTCTTCGCATCCTCCTTCTCCATCACCCCTTTGAGCGTCGTGTAGTAGTTGTAGCGAATACCGTCCGCCGGCGAATAGGGGAGTACCCGACCATAGGTCAAACGAAGCGTAAAGTTAGCATCGGGAGCCCACGCCTTTTTGGGTTGCATCCGCATCAGACCGGCAATATAAAGACGATGTCCCTCGCGGAACTGCGTAGCAGCAGCTTGGCGCGCCTTATTCAATTTGGCATTCAGACTCATCACCGATTTAACAAACGGTACCGCCGGATCGGCCTCGACACGCTCTTTGGAGAAGTTTTGAATCAACTCCATCACCTTATCCTCCGACGCGAAGATCGAATTATCATAAAGAAAATCTACATACGCATCCGAATTTCCACCAAACTGTTTGTCGATAACCTCCGTATAGAAAGTCGGCAACTCTTTCATATTTTCGCGCGCAATCGTCAACATCCGCTTGGCCACCTTACGATCGGTCAAGGGGTTGAAATCTTTGTACCAGTTACGCATCGAAGCTTGGGTCTTCTCCACCTCTTTGATCTCGTCCTGACGCATAAACGAGAAGGTCGGAGTAATCAACTCGATGGCACGCATAAAAGCCTCCGACACATACTGTCGCGTAGCATCGGGAGCCGACAGGTCAGCAACCGACTCTTTGATCTGATCGAGAGCCGTGATGTACCCTTCGGTGGGCAAAGTGCTGTTCACCGCCCACGCTTGGAAGTCGGCCTCTTCGCGCTCTTTACGCGCTTTGACCCCCAACTTCTCGATTCCGCGCGACATGCCGATCGAATTTTTCCAATAGTTTGCCGACTGCGCATATTTGGCTGCATACTGAATGCGCACCTTATCACTTGCCGCCATATCTTCGGCCAAAATTGCTTGACGCTCACCACGAATAAAGATCCGCTGCGGATTCTCTACTTGGAGCATGTTGTCGATCTCATAGGAGGTCATATAACGCTGTGTCGAACCCGGAAAACCCATAATCATGGTAAAATCCTGCTCCTTGACTCCATCGAGCGACACCTTCAAAAACTTTTCTGCCTTGTAAGGCTTGTTTTCGGGCGCGTAATCGGCCGGCTTATTATCGGCTCCGGCATAGACCCGAAACACCGAGAAATCGCCCGTATGACGCGGCCACATCCAATTATCGGTATCACCTCCGAACTTACCGATCGAAGTGGGCGGTGTACCCACCAAACGCACATCATTGAAGACCTCGATCACAAAGGCAAAAAACTGGTTTTCTCCGAAAAAGGGTTTAATTTCCACCTCCATCCCTTTGTTCTGCTGCCCCAATTGGGCCGTCAGTTTCTCGACATTCTCTTTGGTAATCTTCTCATATTCGACCTGTTTTGCCGTAGAAGGAATATTCCCGATGATTTCATTCGTTACATCATTGATCTTGCGGATAAACTTCACTTTGAGCCCGGGTGCAGGAATCTCCTCCCCATTCGACATCGCCCAAAATCCGTTTTTCAGGTAGTCGTGCTCTACCGAGGAGAGCGACTGAATCGAGCCGTAACCGCAGTGGTGGTTGGTGAATAGCAGTCCATTCGGAGAGACAATCTCGCCCGTACAACCGTTTCCGAAGATCACGATCGCATCCTTCAACGAAGAGTTGTTGATGCTGTAAATCTCCTCCGCGGAGAGTTTACAACCTCTCTCCTTCATGTTTTTGATGTTCATTTTTTGGAGATAGGGCAGCAGCCACATCCCCTCGTCGGCCACGGCGGAGAACGAAACACACAACGCCGCAGCAAATAAAAAGATTCTCTTCATACTTTACTATTTAATTTTAATCATGTTAATAATCGACCGTTCGGCTTTTTTGCGAATCGACTCTTCAATTTCTATTTCGGGTTTTCCATTTTCGAGAGCCTCACAAATATTCTCCAACGTAACCATTTTCATATACTTGCAATTGTTACACCCACAAGTTTCATCATCGGGGGGAGCCGGAATAAAGTGTTTTTTGGGGTATCTTTTTTTCATCTCTGCCAGAATTCCCGACTCCGTTACCACGATAAACTCTTCACTTTTATTCTCACCGCAATAGTTGAGAATAGCCGCGGTCGAACCGACAAAATCGGCCACCTCGACAATATAAGCTCGACATTCGGGATGCACAACGACTTTGGCCGCGGGATACTCTTTTTTGAGTGCTAACAGTTTTTCGAGCGAAAACTCCTCATGGACGTGACAAGCACCATCCCAAATCACCATATTCTGCCGACCGGTCAACTTCTGAATATATCCCCCCAAATTACGGTCAGGAGCAAAGATAATAGGTTGATCTGCGGGAATAGACTCTACTACTTTGAGGGCATTCGATGAGGTGCAACAAATATCGGTCAAAGCCTTCACCTCCACGGTTGTATTGACATACGACACCACTTTGTGGTTGGGATATCTATCCTTAAACGCGGCAAAATCCGCAGCATCGCACGACTCGGCCAACGAACAACCCGCCTCCGGACAGGGAATCAAGACCTTTTTATCGGGACAGAGCACCTTTGCCGTTTCGGCCATGAAGTGTACACCCGCAAAGAGGATCACCTCAGCATCGACCTTTTGAGCCTGCACCGAGAGTGCGAGCGAATCACCCAAGAAGTCGGCCACCTCCTGCACATCGGGCGTTGTATAGTAGTGAGCCAGGATCACGGCATTTTTTTCGCGTTTCAGCGTTTCGATCCTTTGTTTAATTTCAGAACGGTTATCGACAGTCATCGTCTATCTATTTTTCTTTTTTATTATTTAATGAATATTAATTTTAAAGAATAAGAATAATAAAGCCTGTTCATACTGTTCATATCTTTTTTCCTCAAAATCTTATCCACACTCGTTGTTGTTAT
>CAYOKU010000001.1:0-60575 GCA_964404645.1 uncultured Alistipes sp. | reverse complement strand
AGCTCTTGGGAGCGGAAGGCGATTTGTGCCGTGCGGATGCTGTTTCGTGTTGCGCGACGGTTGAAGATCGGGATGTTGAGCGATAGCCCGACATATTCGCGGCTGTTGTTGCGCAATTGTGCCCACAGTTTATCTTGATCGCTGCCGCCATAAACGCCTGTGCCGTATCCGCCCGAAAGCGAAAGTGAGGGATAAAGAGCCGAACGGGCGATGGCGACCGATGTTTCGGCACTTTGGAGTCGCAACTCTTCGGCCTTGATGTGTGGTCGATGTTCGGCAGCATAGTTGTAGACGGCATCGGCCGATCCTGAACGGTGTAGAGCAGCGAGAGTTACGCTATCGAGCGTTGGCTCGGCAATGTCGAATCCGGCTGCACTTTCGCGGTTGAGTGCCTGACTTAAATCGAGGAGAGCCAGTTGCAGGTTATTTTGTGCCTGCGTCAGCGACAGCCGATCGTTGGCGGCCAAGGCTTCACTCTCGTAAACGGCAGACTCTGGTTTTTTGCCTGCGGCCGTCAACTCGCGACTACGTGTGACCTCCTGTGCGCTCAATGTTACTTGTCGTTCAGCCACGCCAACCAACTCTTTGTGGTAGAGGACTTGCAGATAGAGTGTTGTGATATTGATCGAAAGATCTTCGCGTGCACGCTCAATCTCTTGTATAGCGGCTGCAAGATCGAGCTTGCCGGCCTTGATCTGCCGATTGATGCGCAATCCTTGGAAGAGCGGCATGCTGGCCGAAACATTCAACGATCCCGATGTTTGGTTGTTATCGCGATAGGTATTGTCGCGCGAGAGCACTCGTCCGAATGAGGCTTCTGCTCCTACCGATGCGTTCAGGTCGGGCAGGCGGCTGAATCGGGCGGTCGATAGCTCCACCTCGCTGCGTTCGGCTGCGAGGGCTTTTTGCTGCACGGTGAGGTTCTGACTCTGGGCATAGCCGATGCAGTCGGTGAGTGTCCATGGCGTGCCGACAGGCGGTGTGGCCGGTTCGGATGCTTGGACGCAGAGCGTCGATCCGGCTGCACACAACACGATGATAATCAGACCTATTTTCATACACATCTCTGTTTTAACGATTATTTATTCTCTTCACTCTTTTCCGAGTTTTGATTTTTCTCTCTCTTACTGCCGCGTATTTTGTCTTCGGCCGTGACCCCATTGCAGATCTCGATATTGATTCCGTCCGAAAGTCCGATCTTCACCTCGCGCTTTTCGAAATGCTGAGGGTCGGCATCTTCGGCCGAGATGAGCCGTTGTACGTAGGTCTTCTCCCCTTCGAATTCGACCGTGCTTTCGGGCAGGGTTAATACCCCTTCGCGATTTTCGATCTCTACGCTGGCGTTGGCACTATATCCTGCTCGGATAAAGATATCTTTCGGTACTTTGACCGCGGCCTTTACCTCGAAGACAATCACGCCGTTATCGTCTGTGGCTTTGGGCGACACATACTCCAATACAGCACCCAGTTCGACATTTTGAATAGCTCCGATCGTCAGTTTTACGGGCATACCCTCTTTGAGTTTCCCTACATCTGTTTCGTCAATCTTCCCCTTAAAGAGTAGATTCGACATATCGGCCACCGAAGCGATCGTAGTTCCATCGTTAAAGGTGTTGGCTTGAATGACCGAGTTTCCCACTTTGATCGGAACGTCGAGGATCATACCATCTATTGTCGAGCGAATTTGTGTGTTGCTCAACTCTTTGTATCGTTGTGTGATGCCATTTTTGACGATTTCGAGATTCTCCATCGCATTTTGCAACTCCTCCTCGGCTTTGCGCAAGACGGTTTGTCCCTGTTCGTACTCCTCCTTGGCAACAACACCCTTCTCGAAGAGAACCTGTGTGCGATTGAATTCGTTGCGGCTCTGCGTGAGTGAGAGTTTGGCCACCGTCACGCGCGATTCGGCACTCGAAAGTTGACCCATCTCCGGAATCACTTTGACCGTGGCGATCACCTCGCCTTTGCGGACACTCTGTCCCGCCTCTTTGTACACCTCGGCAACGATCCCCGAAATTTGAGGTTTTATCAAAACCTCATCGCGTGGCTCAACTTTGCCTGTGGCAACCACAAATTGCCGCAGTGTGTCGATTTTGGGCTGAACAATTGTGTAGACCACCTTTTCGGGGCGTGTCTTTTGCCACAAAAATACGAATATCCAGACCAACAGCAGGCCGAACAGAACTCCGAGTGCGATTTTCAAAAACTTTTTCATAGGGCTGTATTTACCTTAATTATATTTTGCATTACTCTTCGCGAATTGCATCTACGGCTTTGATACTCAGTGCGCGTATGGCTGGAATGATGCCGGCCAGCAGACTGCCGACAACCAAGATCGTCAAAGCCAACATCCCTGTTCCAAAG
The DNA here is from genome assembly GCA_964404645.1 of uncultured Alistipes sp. Classification (GTDB taxonomy): domain Bacteria; phylum Bacteroidota; class Bacteroidia; order Bacteroidales; family Rikenellaceae; genus Alistipes. Next base: position 58,211 of record CAYOKU010000001.1, on the reverse strand, counting down.
GAGATCATCCATGATATGTCGGCCCCCTCTTTGGCTACAATGACCATCTGGTAATAGATTGAGTCGACCAGCGAAAGAACTCCAACGGCGGCCGCTAATCCCGTCACTCCGGCTACGAACGTCAGTACGAAACTTTCTGAGAGGATCTGCGTGATAATCACGCGCGGTGATGCACCGATGGCGCGGCGGATGCCGATCTCCTGCGTGCGCTCCTTGACCAGCACCAGCATGATGTTGCTCACGCCGACAATTCCGGCCAGCAGCGTCCCCAGACCGACAATCCACGTCAGCAACGCGATACCGTGAAAAAGGCTGTTTACCTTATCGAACATCTCGCCGGTAGACATGACCCATGCCGCCTTTTCATCGTTCGGCGCAATCATGTGACGTGCGTATACGGTTTCGCGCACCGCCTTTTCAACCTGTTTGCTCGGCACATTGTCATATCCGGCGACGGCCAATAGATGAATGGTATTTCCGTGTCCGAAGATCTGCTGTGCCAGCGAGATCGGCACGACAATCGTGCGCTCCACATCGCTAAACGACATGGCCGATGACTCGCGGCGAAGAACGCCGACTACCGTAAAATAGCTATTGCCGACCTTAATCACCTTGCCCGTTGGATCGGGCTCTCCCGGAAAAAGATCCTTTTGAATTTGGGTGCCGATGACGCATACTTTGCGCTTTTGCGCCATGTCTACCTCGTTGATGTAGCGGCCGTAGAGGATCTTTTGTGGATTGATCTTCTGGTAGTCGGGTGTATAGCCCATCAATTGATAGTCGCCTTTGCGCTCGTTGAAACTGCAATGCATCTCGTTACCCCAAATAATACCAGAGGCATACTGTACCTCATTGAGCTTACGCACAGCCTCGGCATCGCCGTTATCCATGCGCCATTGGCGGCTAATGGGCATCCCCTTGTAGGGAACCGATGTGCGCGAAGACTGCATCAATACCGTATTGACCGACATCCCGCCCAACTGCGCACGGAAAAGTCGTCCCAGTCCCATGCCGGCACCTAACATCGCAATCAGCATGAAGATGCCCCAGAAGACGCCCAACGCCGTCATGATGCTGCGTTTGCGGTTTCGGGAGATTGTTTGCCAGATCTCGTTCCAACGATCTATGTCGAAAAAGTTCATCTTCTGCTATTTATTGTGTCGTAATGCATCAATGGTCTTCAACTGTGCAGCGCGGTATGCCGGTACGTATCCGGCCACAAGTCCAGCCAATACGAGGACAATCGTTGCGCTGACGGCGACTCCGAGGTCGAGTGTGGGGTTCAGAAAGATTGACGGCATCTGGTCACTGCTCTGCGGCATTTGGTTGAGTAGGTAGTTTACCCCCTCCATGACCGCAACGCCTAACACCATGCCGAGGTAACCGAATAGGGCGGTAATTATCACCGACTCCATGAGTATCAGCCGGATGATTGACGCTGGTTTCGCACCTAAGGCTTTGCGAATGCCGAACTCTGCGGTGCGTTCGGTCACCGTCACCAACATGATGTTACTCACACCGACCACTCCGGCCAACAAGGTTCCCAGTCCGATGATCCATACAAAGAGGTTGATGCCGCCGAAGACCATCATCATATTTTTGTACATCTCCAATACGTTGGTGATCCAGAGCGAACTTTCGTCTTTGGGGTCAAAGTGGTGTTCGGCCGCCATGCGGTTGCGGATGCGCTCTTCGAAGTCCTTCATCTGTGCATCGGAGTTTAACCCGTTGACCGTCATGGAGATCTCGTCGGCTGTGGGGGTGTTTGCTTTGAAAATCAACTGTCCGGTCGTCAGCGGAATATAACCAGCCGAGTTGCGTTGTTGCGCATCGGCTTTGTAGACACCGACAACGGCATACGAGGCGTTGCGAATTTTGATGTATTTTCCCAATGGACTTTCCCCTTTGAAAAGAATCTTTTCGAGGGCTTGGTCGATAACCACAACTTTGCGATAGTCGCGTATGTCGGTCGAATTGATGAAACGACCTTGGATGATGTTGATCCCCTCCATTCGTTGCAAGTCGGGCAGAGCTCCACGCAGGCTGATGTCGGCAAATTGTTCGCCGTAACTGGCCGAAGAGCCTCTGTACCATGATTTTGCTGCGACCTGATCAACTTCGGGGAATTCGGTTCGGAAAATTTCGATATCGCTGTTTTTCAGATTGATGGATCTCCATTTCCCATAGCCCGCGTAGGCTTTCGATGCATATCCGCCTTGGACGGAGATTGTGTTGGTCGCGTAGTTTTGGAAATTGGAGGTGACCCCATTTTTTAGTCCATTGCCCGATCCTAACAGGATAACCAACATGAAAATTCCCCACGCAACCGAAAATCCCGTGAGAAACGTGCGAAGTTTGTTTCGCCGAATCGAGGTGGCTATTTCGAGCAGTAACTCTCTCATCGTTTTGCCATTTCGGTGAGATCAATGGAGTCTATCACGCCGTCTTTCAGGCGGATGATCTTATCGGTTTGATCGGCGATAGATTGTTCGTGGGTGACACATATGATGGTCATTCCCATATCGACATTGACGCTGCGCAGCAGATTCATCACCTCCTGTGAGGTGGCACTGTCGAGGGCTCCGGTCGGTTCATCGGCCAGAATGATGCGAGGTTGATTAATGAGTGCACGCGCGATCGCTACACGTTGTTTTTGACCGCCAGACATCTCATTGGGCATGTGTTCAGCCCAATCTTTCAACCCCAATCGGTCGAGGTATTCCAATGCCATCATATTCCGCTTGCGACGTGTAACGCCTTGGTAATAGAGCGGTAGTGCCACGTTTTCGACGGCGTTTTTATAATTGATCAGATTGAACGATTGGAAAATGTATCCGATCATGTTGTTTCGCGCGGCGGCGGCCTGTGTCTCCGACAGGTGCTTGATCAGTCGGCCGGCCAGATAGTAGTTTCCGCTGTCATAGTCATCAAGAATCCCCAGAATATTGAGCAGCGTAGATTTTCCCGATCCCGATGCCCCCATAATCGACACCAATTCGCCCTCCTCGACGTTGAGATTGATGCCTTTGAGTACATGCAACGGCGAACCGTTGTTGTAGGTTTTGTTGATGTTTTCCAGTTTAATCATATCTGTTTGCTGCCGTAGCGTTTACGATATAACGAATTGTAATGCGTATTTCGTCTACCGCAGGCAAAGATAGGAATTAAAAAATGAAAAACAACTTATTTTTATCGAAAATCAATAAATATTTTTTGAAAGTGCCTAACTCTTATTGGCCGGATGTGAAACTGTAACCAAATCGTTCGCTCGCTTCGCGCTCTAAATTTTCGCGTACCGAGGGGTGGGCGATGGCGATCAATGCGCGTGCCCGTTCGGCCAAATTCTTGCCGCGGAGGTGTGCCACACCGTACTCCGTTACGATGTGCTGTATCATGTGGCGTGTCGTGACAACACCCGCTCCGGCCGTAAGTATCGGTTTGATCTTCGACTCTCCTTTTGGGGTGATTGAGGGGATAGCAATAAAGGTTTTGCCCCCTTCGGAGAGTGAACCTCCGTACATAAAGTCGTGCTGACCGCCGACCCCCGAAATAATCCGTTGTCCGACCGAATCGGCACATACTTGTCCCGTAAGATCAACTTCAACTGCCGAATTGATTGCCATCACACGCGGATTCTGACGAATGCGGAACGGATCGTTTGTCCATGCCACATCTTTCATAACCAGATCTTTGCGATAATCCATATAGTCGTATAGCCGACGTGATCCGAGTGCGAGCGAACCTACTGTGATTCCCGGTAATACCTTTTTTAAGGAGTTGTCAATTATTCCCTTTTCCAATAGGGGTAGTACGCCATCGGTCATCGCTTCGGTGTGTAATCCGAGGTGTTTGTGGTTGCCGAGTGCCGAGAGTACGGCGTTGGGAATGCCTCCTACACCGATCTGCAACGTGGCTCCATCGGGGATCAATTCGGCGATGTAGTTGCCGATTCGACTCTCCACCTCATTGGGAATGGCTGTGGGAACTTCTACCAGCGGGTCGTTCACCTCGATGGCTGCTGTGATGCGCGATGTGTGGATCAGCGCATCGCCATACGAGAAGGGCATGGCGGAGTTGATCTGTGCAATGACGGTTTTGGCACACTCGGTCGCCGAGACGGCCAAATCAGCCGATACCCCGAACGAGCAGTAGCCCTCCTCATTGGGGCGTGATACGTTGAGCAATACCACATCCACGGGCAGCGTGCCATCGCGGAACAGAGCTGGAATCTCCCCCAAAAAGGCCGGTATTGATTGGCCGTAACCCGCAGCAAGCCAGCGGCGGATGTTGTTGGCTACAAAAAGGCTGTTGACCAGAAACGACTCTTTGTATTCCGGACGGCAGTAGGGGGCATCATCGCGTCCAACCGCAAAACCCGAATAGAGTTTTACGCCGTGCAACTCCTCGCCGCGAGCGGCCATGGCGGCGACCAGCACTTCGGGAATCGAGGTGCTGCCCTGAATGTAAACGCTGTCGTGAGAGCGGATCAGGCTGACGGCCTCCGCCGAGGATACTATTTTCATAATCGGTTGTTTGCTGCAAATTCCGTAAGGCGTTTGTCCATAAGGTCGAACTGTTCGGGTCGGTTCATCTGCGACACGCAGACGCGAATGCCGTTTTGACGACTACCGGTCGAAGTGAGTGAGATGGCGCAGATGCCGTAGAGCAACAATTCGCGGAGTAGTTCTGCGCTGGTCATCGTTCCGTAACCTACCGTGTAGAAAAAACCATCGCTGACCGGTTCGTCCTGATCTTTGTCGTAGACGATTTTGAATCCGTGTTTGGTAAACAACTCTTTGGTTTGTTGTGCGCGTCGTGCGTATTCGGAAGCCTCGCCCACAAAATCCAATTTTCCGTCGGCTGCTGCGCAGAACATAGCTGCCAGCGCGTGCTGTGCCGAATGGCTGGTTCCCGAAGAGGCGGCGTATAGGATCGAGAGGACATATGCGTCACCCAGATGTCCGATGCGGTAACGCTCGCGTAGGGCGGGATATTCGCGGTGATATAACTTGTCGGAGATCGCCACCACGGCAATTCGTTGACCGGCATAGCTGAATATTTTTGAGCCGGAGAGCATCAAAATATAATTGTCGGTGTAGCGCGCTACGGTTGCTTGATAGGGAGCCTCGAAGGGGCGTCCCAGCGGTTTGCGGAAATCCATGCAGAGATAGGCCAGATCCTCAATGACGATTGCATCGTGGCGTGTGGCAGCCTCTCCGATGGTGCGTAACTCATCTTCGGTGAGGCAGATCCATGCCGGGTTGTTGGGGTTTGAATAGACGATTGCGGCGATTCTACCCGTCGCTAAATAGCTCTCCAACTTCGGGCCGAGTTTTTCGGCGCGGTAGTCGTAGATGTCGAACGACTCGCTGCGGATGCCCAAGATGCGTACTTGGCTCCGCTGTACCGGAAATCCGGGGTCGATGAATAGAATCGTATCTTTCGACGGATTGAGTTGCGAGGTGAGCAGAAATGTGGTGAAACTCCCCTGCATAGATCCTACGGTTGGTATACACCCCTTCGGCGCGATTTCCACATCGAGAAAAGCGCGAATGAAGCGAGAGGCGCTCTCTTTGAGAGCCGGAATGCCGAACATGTTGGGGTATTGCGATGCCACGCCGTTTTGCAGCGCGGCGCATTCGGCTTCGACCCCGATCTTTTCGGGTGGTAATCCGGGGATACCCATTTCGAGGTGCAGAAACTCTGCGCCGGTCATACGCTCCATGTAGCGGGCAATGTCGCCCGACTGACGAATGGTTGCTTGTGCAATGTCGGCAATATCCATCGACTCCAATGCCGAGTCAAGGATCTGTTTCGAAAAGGGAACGTTCATTATTTAGCCTGTTTTTGAGCTGATTCGTAACCTGCACGGAATGCTTTGAGATTGGTTTCGACCACCTCTTCGCCCTTGCGTGCAAAGATCGTGCGGATGCCGGCTTCGAGCTTTGCCGCCTCGATGCCGAGGAACGGTGCGGCTGCCCCCAGCAGCACCATGTTGGCCGAGCGCGGCGATGCAACACTCTTCGCCACAGCATCTACATCGAGTGCTACCACGTGCGGCAGACGGTGTAACTCCTCGCCCCATGCCTCTTCGTTGGGATAGTTCGGAATGTTGACAAACGGGACGGTGTTGGTGATTACCCAACCATCGGCCGCCAACCAGGGCAGATAGCGCAGAGCCTCCATCGGTTCGAGTGAAATGATGATGTCGGCAGCACCGCGCGGAATCAAGTCGGAGTGGATCTCCGACGAAGAGATGCGCAGATTAGACTGTACATCGCCGCCGCGTTGGCTCATGCCGTGAACCTCGGCCTGTTTGATCTGCAACCCTTCGTCGAGAGCCGCTTTGCCGATAACCGTGGCGATCGAGAGGATGCCTTGTCCCCCAACGCCTGAAAGTATGATGTCCTTTTTCATCCCTTTTTATCTCTTGATAGCGTTATGCCGTTTAGCGGTCTGGATACATTCGCGCCGCGGAATGATGACCGATACACCCTTGTAAGCGATCTCTTCGCGGATCATCTGCTTCATCTCTTCACGATTCTTGGGCAGCGGTACCACCACGCGGATATGATCGGGCTCTACGCCCAGTCCGGCGCAAATCTGTTCGATACGTCCCGTGCCGGCCGAATCTTGTCCGCCGGTCATTCCCGTGGTCAGGTTGTCGGAGATGATGACCGTGATGTTGGCCTTTTCGTTGACGGCATCCAACAGCCCCGTCATGCCTGAGTGGGTGAAGGTTGAGTCGCCGATCACCGCCAACGCGGGATGTTGTCCGGCATCGGCCGCTCCCTTAGCCATGGTGATCGAAGCACCCATATCAACGCATGTGTCGATGGCGTGGAACGGAGCGAGCCACCCCAGTGTGTAGCATCCGATGTCGCTGAATACTTTGGCGTGGTCGAATTCGTGGGCGACCTCGGTCAGTGCCGTGTACATGTCACGGTGGCCGCAACCTTGACAAAGGGCGGGCGGACGAGCTACGACCACCTCGCTGGCCGTGTGTGCCTTGTGGGGCGGGAGATTCAATGCCGCGCGCACGCTGTCGGGTGTCAGTTCTCCCGTGCGGGGCAATTCACCCGAAAGTCGTCCGCGAATCTCGTTCGTCACCGGCAAAATGCCGCGTAATGCCTCCTCGATGAGCGGTTGTCCCTCCTCAATTACCAACAGCGATCGACACTCTTCGGCCAACTTACGCAGTAAAGCGGGGTTTGCGGGGTATTGTACGATCTTTACCACTGGATAGGGTGATCCGTTGGGATAGTTCTCCATTAAATAGTTGTATCCGATACCGCAGGCGATGATTCCCAACGAGTGGTCGCTCCCCTCGATATAGTGATTGAAGCGAGTTTCGGATTCGATCTTCGCATACTCTTCGATCAACTTTTTGTAACGTATGCGCGAATTTCCGGGCATTAAGACCCATTGTCGAGCCTCCTGCGGATAGGTTCGTGCGTTTTCCGAGCGGGGGTCGCCGATTTCGACCACTGCCCGAGAGTGTGCCATGCGTGTGGTGACACGCATCAGTACCGGAATGTGATATTGCTCCGAGAGTTCGAAGGCGGCCTTCACCAGATCGTATGTCTCTTGTTGCGATGCGGGTTCGAAGGTGGGAATCAGTGCGAATTTGCCGTAAAACCGCGAATCCTGCTCGTTCTGTGAAGAGTGCATCGACGGGTCATCGGCAGCGACCACCACCAATCCTCCGTTGGCTCCGGTCATGGCCGAATTGACGAAGGCGTCGGCGGCCACATTCAGTCCGACATGTTTCATGCAGACCAAAGCGCGTTTGCCGGCGAACGACATGCCGAGAGCCTCCTCCATGGCGGTCTTTTCGTTGGCTGACCAAGCGCAGTGTATGCCGCGCTCTTTGGTGAGCGGATGCGCCTGTATGTATTCGGTGATTTCGGTCGATGGTGTGCCAGGGTAGGCATATACGCCCGAAAGCCCTGCGTGGAGTGCACCCAATGCAAGGGCTTCGTCTCCAAGTAATAATTCTCGTTTTGCCATAGCGGTAAGGAATTTTCCGATAAGGACAAATTTAGATAAAATTAATTAAATAGCAATTTTTTGCAACGATTTATTTCCTTTTTCCTTCAAAAAAAGAGAAACAATAGCCTGAAATGCGAATTAATGGTGAAATTGTAAAAGCGTGTTTTTGTGTTTGTCTGTGTCGGAAGTAGTAAGAAAAATTTGGTGGAACTGCTTTTTTTTGTGATATTTGTGACCAAAACGAAAACCTATGAATGATTCGCCCAATATCAAGCAGGTGGAAACTGTCTTGAAATACGTCAAGGAACAGATCTATCAAGGAGCCTTTCAGCCCGGAGAGCGTCTTCCGGCTGAGCGACGGTTGGCCGAACAGTTGGGGGTGGGGCGTGCTTATGTGCGTGCTGCTTTCCAGAAACTCGAATTTTACGGAGTTGTCCGCACCTTTCCTCAAAGCGGAACGGTTATTGCGCAGGAGAAGATGCAAGTGCTGGAAAGGATGATAACCGATGCTCTGAAAATCGAACAGTACGACTTTGCGTCGTTGGTCTATGTGCGGGTGTTACTCGAAGTTGAGGCCGTGCGTCTTTGCGCGCGCAATCGTACCGATGAGGATATCAAGGCAATTGAGGAGGCCCTGTCCGAGTGCGAAGAGCAGTTCTATACCGATCAACGTATTTCGAAAGATTTTGCCTATCATCAGGCTCTGGCGCGTGGTGCGCACAACCCTGTGATTGCATCTATGTTGTTGATCATTACTCCCGATGTACTGCGCTATTACCACCGTTATCGGGTTTGTGCCGTTCCAACCGAAGAGGTCTTTTTCGAGCATCGTGAGTTGCTTCGTTTTATTGTTGAGCAGGATGAAGCCGGAGCCGAGGCGATGATGGTCCGCCATTTGAAGTCTTTGAGCGACTTTGCCTCGACATTCAACGAGGAGAACCATTTTCTGGAATAAATCTGATTCCATAGCGAAAAAAAAGCGGCGCAGAATAACTCTCATTATCCTGCGCCGCCTCTCTTCTGTGTGATCTAACATTCAAGCTCGATCGCTCGTGCCAGTATGTCGGGGATGCCGACCTTTTTACAACAGGTCTTCGAGAGCAACTCTTCGCCTTTGGTTGTCAACCTAAAGTACATCTGTCGATGATCGCGATCTCCCAGCTCTCGCTCGACTAACTCTTTGTTTTCGATCGAGCGGATGACCTTCGAGGTGTTCGAGGGGGTTAGCCCCAATAGGTCGCCCAGCTCTCCCGTGCAGAGTCTTTTGTGGCTTGCCAGACTGCATAGTGCCATTCCCTCGTTCAACGAGATGCCATAGCACTGTTCGAACTCGCTTTCAAATCGGTTGACAGCGCGTTGCAGGTTTCGAATTTTACAGAGCAATTCCACAGATCTAAGCTTTATGTATGGCTTGGCGGCCGCAGTTTTCGGCACAAAGTCCGCACTCAATACAGCGTTCGATGTCGATGACCGGTAGCTCGTATCCTTGTTGCGTAATGGCCTCGGCAGGGCATTGTGCGATCAGCGGACAGCGGTGGTTTTGCGGGCACAACTGTGCATCAATCGTGTATGCCATGGGGCTACTTATTCAACAGAATTTTGTCAATAGCCTCTTTGAGCGAAGCCTTGGGCATCGCGCCTTGTGCCATTTGAGGCTTGCCATTCATCGGTACGAAGAGCAGCGTGGGGATCGAACGGATTCCGAACATCGCGGCTAAATCCTGCTCCTCCTCGGTGTTGATCTTGTAGATGTAGATCTGGTCACTGTATTCGGCTGCCAACTCCTCCAATACGGGGGCGAGTGCTTTGCATGGGCCGCACCACGATGCGTAAAAGTCGATCAAGGCGGGTTTGTCGCCCAAATACTTCCACTCCTGCGGATTCTTCTCTACGTCAGCTACCTTGCTCATGAAGCCAGCTTTGTTTAATGCGATTGTTTTCATGGTGTTTGTCTTTGTTTGTGATTTTTTCTCTTGATTCGATGAGCTGCCTTGTGCCGAGCATCCGGCGGCCAAGGTCAATATGCCCATCACGGCTAAAAATAATTTTTTCATGACTCCTTTTTTGGGGTTTTCTATCAATAACGATGCAAAGGTAGTATGTATTTTCCGATAAAACAAATTTCCAATGGAAAATAAATTTAAATAATCATTCTCTTTTCTGATCGTACTATCAGAAAATCCGAAGAGTAGGGGATGCTATAATTTCGATGAATCTGTTATCTTTGCCCCAAACAAATTTAATTTATGAGCCATCAAATACTCTATCCGCTGTTATTGACCCTTGGAGCCGGATTGGCGACCGGAATCGGTAGCGCGATTGCCTTTTTTGCACGTCGTACCAACAAACGACTGCTCTCCTTTTCGCTTGGCCTGTCGGGCGGTGTTATGATTTACGTTTCGTTTGTTGAGCTATTTCAGCAGGCGAACCTCACCCTTTCGTCCGAATGGGGCGCGCGCGTGGGGATGGTTGTCACCGTGGCGAGCTTTTTTGCAGGTATTCTTCTCATCGGCATTATCGACCGGTTGGTTCCTTCGTTTGAGAATCCACACGAGGCGCATAGTGTGGAGGAGATGCAGGACGGACAACCGCGCAATCCGAAATTGATGCGCATGGGACTGCTCACCGCATTGGCGATCGGGATCCATAACTTTCCGGAGGGGATCGCTACGTTCACCTCGGCGGTTGACAATCTGACGTTGGGTGTGGCAATTGCTGTGGCTGTGGCGATCCACAACATTCCGGAGGGTATTGCCGTTTCGATACCTATTTATTATGCAACGGGCGATCGCAAAAAGGCATTTAAGTTGTCGCTCTTGTCGGGTTTAGCCGAACCGGTGGGTGCGATGCTGGCATGGCTTGTGCTGATGCCCTTCATGTCTCCGACATTGATGGGATGTGTGCTGGCTGTTGTGGCTGGTATCATGGTCTTTATCTCGATTGATGAACTTTTGCCGGCGGCGCGCGAATACGGTGAAGCGCACATCTCGATTTACGGTGTTGTGGCCGGAATGGCTCTTATGGCTGCAAGTTTAATTCTATTGGCGTGATGGATATTGTTCTGCTTTTTGTGGGTCTGGTCTTGATTTTGGCAGGAGCCAATTTCCTGACCGATGGCTCGGCGGCTCTCGCGCAGCGATTCCGGATGCCCGAATTTTTGGTGGGATTGACTGTTGTCGCTATCGGAACTTCGATGCCCGAATTGGTGGTTTCGGTCTTTTCGGCTGCGGCGGGAAATAGTGATATGGCCATTGGTAACGTGGTGGGTTCGAACCTTTTTAATGTCTTTGTCATACTCGGCCTATGTGCGTTGATTCGCCCATTTGCGCTTACTGGTAGTAATTTGCGGCGTGATATTCCCTTCGGACTGATTGCATCGCTTCTTTTGTTGGTGATGACCAGTGATGCCTTGTTGGGGGTGGGAGATGCGAATCGGATCGGGCGAATTGACGGGTTGATTCTGTTGGCCACCTTTGTCGGGTTGATGAGCTATACGATCCGTAGCGCGCGGCGTAGTGCTCCGGCAGAGCCGGTAAATTCTGGAAAGAAACCGATGCGGATCTGGTGGATGGTGGTGCTGATCGTGGTGGGTTTGGCCGGATTGGTTGGTGGTGGTGAGTTGTTTCTGCACCACGCAACTGCGGTGGCGCGACGCTTCCATATTAGTGAATCGGTTATCGCCATCACGTTGGTGGCGGGCGGAACATCGCTGCCCGAACTGGGAGCCTCGATCGTTTCGTTGATGAAAGGAAAGGCGGAGATGGCTTTGGGAAACGTCATCGGATCGTGTATAGCCAATATTCTGTTGATATTGGGTTTAAGCGCATTGATTCGGCCGTTGACTCTCGGGGGTATTACGATGTTGGATCTGGTGATGCTTGTCGTAAGTTTCGTGTTGCTTTTTATGACTGCATTTACCTTTCGGCGCGGAAAAATGGATCGTTGGGAGGGCCTTCTCTTTTTGATGATTTATGCAGCTTATCTCTGGTATATCATTTGACAAGGCGGCGGCGATCGTTGTGCGTTTTTTGATGTAGAATCGGAAGCTGTACTCTCAACCTACAACGACTCCAAATAACGATCAATTAGGCGAGGCAAGGCGTAGTTGTCGATCTCGGTCGAGGCAACGACTAACATTTCCGCCGGTGGAGACCAACGATCGGTGTCGATCAGGTAGCATGTAGCGTGTAGTCTTTGATGCGAAAGCTGATGGCGAGGTAGGTGCGTGGTGTGCAGTAGTTGCCAATGTGCCTCGGCGAAAAGTTCTTTGAAGAGTGGTGTGGCGATGATCTGGCTGAAATCAACCGCGTGCTGGCTCTCGATAAGTGGAAACTCATACAATCCTTGCCAAATATCCCCCTCGCCGCGGCGGTGGAGCAACGTCTGGTTGTTGCGGACGATATGCAGGTAGGAAAACCAGCGGTCGCGTATGAGGGTGCGTCCTCGCTTGACGGGGCGTTCGGCGACTGTTCCTGCGGCCAAGGCTAAACATTGCTGTGCGAGCGGACACTCTTCGCAGCGTGGCGTGGAGGGGGTACATTGCAAAGCTCCGAAATCCATAATGGCCTGGTTGTAACGACCTGCATGTGCCGGATCTAACTCCGATTGTGCCAGCGCGGCGAATCTCCGTTTTCCGGCTGTTGAGTCGATCGGTAGATCGAGGTCGAAGATGCGTGAGAGGAGTCGGTAGACGTTGCCGTCAACTACTGCGCATGGAATGTCGGCGGAGGCCGATGCAATGGCAGCTGCCGTATAGTCGCCTACACCGCGTAGCGATCGCAGGATGTTGGGGTCAGTCGGAAAAATACCCCCCATGTCGTGTACCACCTGCTGAGCGGCTGCGTGTAGATTGCGAGCTCGGCTGTAATATCCCAGACCTTGCCACAGTTTGAGTACCTCATCCTCCGAGGCAGCGGCAAGTGCCTCGACATGCGGAAAGCGAGCTGCGAATCGTTCGTAATAGGCCAACCCTTGCGCAACGCGCGTCTGTTGGAGAATCACTTCCGAGAGCCAGATCAGGTAGGCATCGCGGGTCTGTCGCCACGGAAGATCACGCCCTTCGCGGTTGTACCAGTCAAGCAATATAGGGGCTATGCGACTCATTACAACTGCAAAAATAGTGTTTCGGAATTAAATTTGCGCAAATCATTTCAATATATCCTGATAAAGCTATGAAAAATCATCCTGTTTTGATCGACAACCTGATCGAAGAGCGTTACGAAATCAATGTTGATGGCCACACCGCGCTGATCGAATATACCCGCGAACCGGGAGTGGTTGTGCTGACTCATACCTATGTGCCACCTGCCCTCGAAGGGTGCGGTGTAGCTTCCCAGTTGACACGTGCTGTGCTCGAAGATATTCGCAGCAAGGGGCTGTTGGTCGAGTCGCAATGTTCATTTGTCACCACCTATATTACTCGTCATCCCGAATGGAGCGATCTGCTTCGTTAAAGGGTTGTGATAAGCGTGAAACAAAAGGGCCGGGGGTGAATTTTCGCCCCCGACCCTTTTGTCGTTTATTATCTTGTTTTAATACTTTTGTGCCTCATGTAACAACTCTCCGAGGACTTCGATATTCTCGGTGATGAGATGTGGTTGTGTGGGGGCGGAATCGGCGATGTCGAGGGTGGTTTCACCCGAAAGCACCAAAACACCCATTGCGCCGGCGTTATGCGCCATCTGAACATCGGTGTAGATGCGATCGCCTACCATGACGATCTGATCGGGTTGCAATCCGTGGCGTGTAAGGATTCCCGATAACATATTTGGGTCGGGTTTGCCCAAGGTGATGTCGGGCTGCCGGCCGGTGGCGTGAGTCAAGCAGGCGCAGATCGAGCCACAGTCTACCAATACGGTGGGTTGATCGGTCGGGCAGACCCGATCGGGGTTGGTGGCAATGTAGGGGACTCCCTGTGAGATCCACCATGCGGCTCGACACAATCTGTTGTAGCTCAAAGTCATATCAAAGGCGGCGACGATCACATCGGGACGATCTTCGGCCGAATCTGCCGTAGAGATAAATCCGGCTGCCTCAAATTCCGAGATCATCGAAGGGGTTCCCAGCAGAAAAAGTCGCCGCGCCGCGGGGTGGTGTGCGCGAATGTAGTCGATGGTGGCCAGTGCGGTGGTGTACATCTCATCGCGTGTGGCGGTAATTCCCAGCGAGGCGAGTTTGTGCAGGTAGTCGGCAATGCTTTTCGAAGGGTTATTGGTCAGAAATGAGTAGCCGATCCCTTCGGCGTGTACCCCTTCGAGAAAGGGTTTGGTGTAGGGAAAGAGCGACATACCCATATAGATAGTGCCGTCCATGTCGAGTGCCACGTGACGAATACGTCGTAGGCGTTGCATCAACTCCGCGTGGTTCCACACGGAGCGATATCGGTTGAAAGAGCTCATTATTTGCGTTTGAGGTTAAGCGACTGGAAAAGATAGGGATAATCGGTTTCGATCACATCGCAACCGGTCGGGATTTCAAGTTTATACCCGCCTACCCGTTCGCGATCTGTGGCGCGGCGGTCGTGGGTTGGCGATACAGAGATCATGCACATCACGTTGTTTTGGTGGAGTGCTTCGTAGAGAGCCGCCTCATCGGGGAGCATCATTGCACCGACATAGGCCATTGTCTGAGACCAGGGGATCTGTTTTTCGACATATTGGTTGAACTCTTTGAGATTCTTGCACCAGACCGAGAACATCGCTTCGGGGTCGCGATCAAGGTAGGTGCGTGCCTGTTCGGCGTTGCGCACCGTGTACATGACATTGGCCGGTGCGAGGCGGTTGATAAATGCCGACATGACCTCCAACGGGACATCTTTGATATCGAGATTGAGGATCGTTTTGCCTTGGCTCCAACGAATACAGGCTTCGAGAGTTGGTATTTTGTAGGGGGTTACGTTGCCCTCACGGTCTTTGAGGAAGAATTGTTGCAATTCGGCATACGTGTAATCCGCAACTCGCCCTTTTCCAGTAGTCGTGCGGTCGATTGTGGCGTCGTGCATCAGGACGATCACCCCGTCTTTGGTCATGCGGGGGTCAATCTCGAAGAAAGAAGGCATCATCGAGAGGGTCTTCTCGAACGATTCGATGCAATTTTCGGGGTATCCTGTGACCATACCGCCGCGGTGGCCGCTGATGACAATAGGGCGTTGGGGTGAATAGCGAAACCAATCGTGGAGTTGAGCCCGTGACTCGATGTGGATGTAGTAGGGCTTTTTCGCCGTAGCTTGGGCCGTAGGAAAAAGGCATAGTACGGAGACGAAAAGAAAGGTTAGTGAGCAAAGTCGTTTCATGATTTGTTTGTTTTTTACGGATTCAAAGATAGTTCTTTATTTTCGTTTTTGCAATAATTGTCTACTGAAAACAAATAGATAGAGGTGTTATGGCTCTGTTTCGGCTATTTATGAGTTGAAAAAGAAAGCAAAATAGATTAAAAAAGAAAAAATATCCATTGTTTTGTTACCAAAAGGAAAAAATATCGCTATATTTGCCTGTGTTTTGATGCCTACTTATGTTGATTGAGTAGCCTATTTTTAATGTAATAACTTATTTACCAAATATATAATGAATAAAGTAGAAAGTGCGCTTTCTCGTACAACCGATACGAAAGCGTTGATAATTGGCATTAATTCGCTTGCGCAGTGTGCCACCATGTTTCAACAACTCTTTGCCGGATGTCGGGCTGTTGTGGTGGCCGATGCCAACACATGGCGCGTAGCCGGAGCCGAGGTGCACAAGGTGCTTGCGCAGGGTGGTGTCGCGCAGGATGAACCGCACATTTTTACCGACCTCGCTCTTTATGCCGAGTGGAGCTATGTCGAACAGTTGGATGCGTTGCTTGCCGCTACCGATGCCATTCCTGTGGCAGTCGGGTCGGGGGTGATTAATGACCTAACCAAACTTGCATCACACCACAACGGCCGCCGTTATATGATTGTCGGAACTGCGGCTTCGATGGATGGCTATACGGCCTATGGTGCATCAATCACTAAGGATGGTAACAAACAGACGTTCGAATGTCCGGCTCCGTTGGGTATGATCTTCGATCCCGCGATTGCGGCTGCCGCACCTTATAAATTATCGGCTTCGGGATATGCCGATCTGATTGCGAAGATTCCGGCCGGAGCTGATTGGATGCTTTCGGATGCGGTGCAGTCGGAGTTGATGGACGATTTTGCGTTTCATACCGTACAGGACGGTTTGCGCGAGGCGTTGAATGATCCGGCCGGAGTGCGCAGAGGCGATGTGGCCAAAGTTGAACAGTTGGCCGAAGGGTTGCTATTGAGTGGTTTTGCCATGCAGGCTGCGCAATCGAGCCGTCCGGCATCGGGGGCGGAGCACCAGTTCAGCCATCTGTGGGACATGGAGCACCTTATATATAATGGAGCATCGGTGTCGCACGGATTCAAAGTCGGTATTGGTACGCTGGCTTCAACGGCTTTTCTCGAAATGTTGCTCGAAGCCCCCCTCGAAACGCTCGACATCGATCGGTGTGTTGCGGCGTGGAAGTCGTGGGATGAGACCGAATGCGATATTCGCGCGATCTTCCACAATGACCCTGAGTTTGTGGCTCGCGGCCTCAAAGAGACGCGCGATAAATATGTCGATCGGGCGGGTTTGCGCGAGCAGTTGCTGCTGTTGCAACGTGCGTGGCCTGAGCTGCGGGAACGTATTCGCAAGCAGATTATCCCCTTTGGCGAAGTGCATCGCCGTTTGGAGGCGGTGGGCGCGCCCTGCGAACCGGAGCAGATCGGTGTGTCGCGTGAAAAATTCAGGGCTTCGTTTGAGAAGATACCCTATATGCGTAGTCGTTTCACGGTGATTGATGTCGCTTTCCGTTGCGGATGGATGGCGGAATGGCTCGATAAATTGTTCGGAAAGGGTGGAATTTGGCAAATAAAGTAGTACATTTGCCAATCGAAACCTTAAAACTTTCATAACGAAATGACTCCCGAACAAGCAAAACGCTTTAAATACTGGCAGATACGCACGATTGTCGCTACGATGATCGGTTACGCGCTTTTCTATTTTGTCCGTAAAAACTTCTCGCTGGCCATGCCCGGTTTGGAGGCCGACCTCGGTATCTCGAAGACGAGTCTTGGTATTTTTTTGACGCTCAATGGTCTGATCTACGGCTTTTCGCGCTTCGCCAATGGTATTTTGGCCGATCGGATGAATGCCCGTTGGTATATGGCTATCGGATTGGCGTTGTGTGCGCTGGCTAATTTTGCCTTCGGATTCGGCGAGGATGTCTCGTATTGGATTACGGGGCAGCGCACAGGCGATCAATTCACCAATACGATGATTCTCTTCATGGGTATCATGTGGGTGATTAACGGTCTGTTGCAGGGAACTGGTTTTCCTCCTTGTGCACGACTGCTGACCCATTGGATTCCGCCCACGGAGTTGGCGACGAAGATGTCGGTATGGAATACTTCGCACTCGATCGGTGCGGGTTTGGTAATTATCCTTTGCGGGTATATCATGGGGACGATGGGGTCGGGACCCGACCATGTCGGTGCGTGGAAGTGGTGTTTCTGGATTCCGTCGGCCATCTCAATGGCCGGAGCGATCGGATTGGTGATCTTCCTGCGTGATACCCCTACATCGGTCGGTTTGCCCGAGTTGGAGGGGACTGCCACCGAAGATATCGAGAAACCTGAGACGAAGAGTAAGGAGCATCGTGCATTTCTTATGAAGCATGTTTTTGGTAATCCGCTGATCTGGATTCTGGGCTTTGCCAACTTCTTTGTCTATATTGTTCGGTTCTCGGTGTTGGATTGGGGGCCTTCGTTGCTTAGTCAGTCCAAGGGGGTTAGTATGTCGCATGCTGGTTGGCTCGTGGCGATGTTTGAGATTGCCGGCATTCTCGGCATGTTGTTCGCCGGCTGGGCTACCGACAAGTGGCTCAAAGGTCGAGCTCATCGCACTTGTGTCTTCTGCATGGGCGGAGCGGCATTGTTTGTCTATCTCTTCTGGCAACTTCCATCGGATGCGCCGCTGTGGCTTTTGTTGACGATGCTTTGTCTGGCCGGATTCTGTATTTATGGGCCACAGGCGTTGATCGGCATTGCGGCCGCCAATCAAGCAACGAAGAGTGCTGCTGCAACGGCCAATGGGTTGACCGGTCTGTTTGGTTACGCCTCGACGTTGGTGTCGGGTGTCGGATTGGGATATGTGGCGCAGCATTACGGTTGGAACTGGGCCTATGTGGGTATCGTTGGTTTGTCGTTAGTCGGTATGGTGGTCTTCCTTTTGATGTGGGGTGCGCGTGCCAACGGCTACGAAATCCGCGAGGAGTAGGCAACTTGCTTTTTCGAAATAGAGAGGGTCGTATTCGCTGGGCGAATAGACCCTTTTTTTGGAAATAAGAAAAAAAGAAGTACTTTTGTTTAACTAAAAACCAGCAAGATATGCTCAGCATTGCCGAACGGCACAAATACATCCTCGATAACCTCAGTAAATACGGATTTGTCCGTATTACGGATGTAGCCAACGAATTGGGTGTCACCAAAGTGACAATCCGTAAAGATGTTAAGATTCTCGAAAGTAAAGGCCTGCTCTACAAGGTGCACGGCAGCGCACGTCCGGCAAATCCCCATGTGGCCGATCTCGATGTGCATGTCAAGGATAATATCAACCGCGATTCGAAGCGAAGTATTGCGCAGCGAGCCGTTGAGATGCTGGGAGATACCGATTCGATCATCGTAGCCTCCGGCTCAACGATCTACGCTTTTGCCGAGGAGATTCGCATGCGCACGTGGCATCATCTGAATATCGTTACGCCGTTTTTGCGCTTGGGCGTGTTGCTCAATGAGGCGGAGCAGGTAGATGTGGTGCAGTTGGGCGGTACGGTACACAAAAAATCGCTCTCGGTATTGGGCGAGGAGGCTGCGCATGCGCTGGATGATTGCATCTGCTCGAAGGTCTTCTTCGGCGTCGATGGAATTGATCTCGAACACGGCATCACCACCTCGACCATCGAAGAGGCTAAGCTGACTCGCCGGATGATGGAATCGGCATCGCAAACGATCGTTTTAGCTGATTCGTCGAAGTTCGGACAGCGCGGTTTCGGGCGTATCTGTGCATTGGAGGATATTGATGTCATTGTGACCGATGATGGTATTCCGTCGCAGATGGTTAAGATCATCGAGGCGGCGGGGGTGGATCTGGTGGTCGTAAAGAGCATCTGATCGGAGTATTGCGCCGATTTTGAAATCGGGGATTGCAGCATTGGAGCGGTTGTTCGTTGTCTGTTGAAAAGTTTTTTCGGTAAATTACTTGCCGGATCGGTGAAAAACCTCTATCTTTGCGCACAATTATAGCGTATCGAAAATCCCTATGAATTGTAACCCGAACATATCAGTGGCGCAAGTATTCTGGCAGCAGGATTATTGGTCGGGTTCTCTCTCCTCGGCGGATTTTGGTATTATTGTTTTATTAGGGTAGCTGTTTCAGTTGCCCTATTTTTTTATGTTCGGCGGAGAATGAGAACTGTTTATACCCATGCGTTGATCTATCGTGACGGCTGTTTTGCCTCCGGAGAGCTGGTCGTTGACCAAGGCCGGATCGTAACATTCGATGCCCCGCGCCAAGACGACCGGATTGTGGATCTGGGAGGTCGTCATGTTATACCCGGTTTGGTGGATGTGCACGTGCATCTGCGCGAACCCGGTTTTTCGCAGAAAGAAACTATAGCAACGGGTACGGCCGCGGCTGCTCATGGCGGCTATACGACGGTCTGTTCGATGCCCAATTTGAATCCGGCTCCCGATGCCCCTGAAACCTTGGGCCTGCAACTTGATCTGATCAGACGCGATGCGTGCGTGCGTGTGAAACCCTATGGATGTATTACGCGCGGCCAACGGGGTTGTGGCGAATTGGTCGATTTCGAGGCGTTGGCTGCCGATGTTGTTGGTTTTTCGGACGATGGGCGCGGTGTGCAGTCGGCGGAGCTGATGGCGGAGGCCATGCGCCGTGCCGCAGCGGTCGATCGACCGATTGTGGCTCATTGTGAGGTGGATGATCTGTTGCATGGTGGTTATATTCACGATGGAACCTACTGCCGTGTCAATGGCCATCGGGGCATCTGCTCGGAGAGTGAATGGTTGCAGGTGGCGCGTGATATTGAATTGGCAGCTACGGCCGGATGTCGGTATCACGTCTGCCATGTATCGACCAAAGAGAGTGTTGAGTTGGTGCGGCGAGCCAAAGTCCGAGGTTTGCAGGTCACTTGCGAAACGGCTCCGCACTACCTGCTGCTTACCGATGAAGATTTGCAGGAGAATGGCCGTTTTAAGATGAATCCGCCGTTGCGTACGCGCGAGGATCGGGCGGCTCTGATTGCCGGTGTGCAGGATGGGACGATCGAGGTGATCGCTACCGACCACGCTCCGCATACGGCCGAGGAGAAGGCGCGCGGCTTGGCCGGAAGCGCGATGGGGGTCGTGGGTTTGGAGTGTGCTTTTCCGGTGCTCTACAAATATATGGTGTTGCGAGGTCTGCTTTCGCTCGAAAAACTTATTGAACTGATGGCGATCAATCCTCGCCGGATATTCCGGTTGGAAGGGGGCGTGGCGGTGGGCGATGCTGCCGACTTCACGGTGCTTGATCTTGATACCGAATACATGCTCGACCCCGGCGAGTTTTTCTCGAAAGGGACGGCAACCCCCTTTTCGAAGTGGCGCGTGCAAGGGCGAGCCGTGCTGACAGTGGTCGGCGGCGAGGTGGCTTACCAAGAAAATAATTCGAATATTATCAAATAAGGAATGAAACCCTACACAAAGAAAATTGTTCTCGAAAACGGCCGCGAGTTTTACGGCTACGGTTTCGGAGTTGACCGAGAGGCGATCAACGAGATTGTCTTCAACACCTCCATGGTGGGTTACCAGGAGATTATCTCCGACCCGTCGTACACCGACCAAATGGTGGTGATGACCTACCCGCTGATCGGTAATTATGGAACAGCCGAAGAGGATTACGAAACCAAGTTTCCGACCATCGGCGGCATGATCGTGCGCGAATACAACGACACACCGTCGAATTTTCGCTATACACGCACGTTGAATGAAGTTTTTGAGGAGTTAGATATTCCGGCTATTTCGGGAATTGATACCCGCATGTTGACTCGCATTATTCGTGATGAAGGTAGCCAAAAGGTGTTGATTACCGACCCCTCGACCCCTCTTGATGAGGCTCTGCGTAAGATTCGCGAATATGAACTGCCGCATGATATGGTCGCGCGCGTAAGTTGCAGCAAACGTTGGTTTTCGCGCACACCCAACCACCGTTTCGATGTGGTGGCAATTGATTGCGGCATCAAATACAACATCATCCGCTGTCTGAACGAACGCGGTTGCAACGTGACGGTGGTTCCGTTTGATGCCACGGTCGAGGAAATCTTGGCGTTTCGTCCCGATGGCATCTTCTTGTCGAATGGCCCCGGTGACCCGATTGATGTCAATCCGGTGATCGAGAAGGTGCGTGCATTGAAGGGCAAACTGCCCATCTTCGGTATCTGTATGGGACACCAAATGATCTGCTTGGCTTATGGAGCCAAGACCTTCAAGATGAAGTTCGGTCACCGCGGAGGAAATCACCCCGTGAAGTGCTTGGCTACGGGAAAGATCGAGATCACGAGTCAGAACCACAGTTTTGCGGTGGATGTCGAATCGTTGAAAAACACCCCGTTGCAACTTACGCATATCAATCTGCTCGATAATACGGCCGAAGGAGTGGAGTGCCCCGAAGAGAAGCTCTTCTCGGTACAGTATCACCCCGAAAGTGCCCCCGGCCCGCAGGATAGTACCGGATTGTTCGATAAGTTTATTAAAATGATGGAGGACCACAAAAATGCCTAAGAGAAAAGATATTAGCAAAGTAATGGTGATCGGGTCGGGCCCGATCGTGATTGGTCAGGCTGCCGAATTCGATTATGCCGGAACACAGGCCTGCATGGCACTCAAAGAGGAGGGCTATGAGGTGGTGCTTGTCAACTCGAACCCGGCGACCATCATGACCGATACGCATATTGCCGACAAGGTCTACATGGAGCCGCTAACGTTGGAGTATGTGGCCAAGATCATCCGCTACGAACGTCCCGATGCCATTGTCCCCGGATTGGGCGGTCAGACAGGTCTGAATCTGGCGGTGCAGTTGGCCAAAAAAGGCATTCTCGACGAGTGTCAGGTGGAGATTCTCGGTACGACCTTTGAGTCGATCGAGCGCGCCGAAGATCGCGAACTCTTCAAAGAGTTGTGCGAGGGGCTGGGCGAACCGGTGCTGCCGTCGCATATTGCCATGACGATCGAAGAGGCGGTTGGCGTGGCCGAACAGATCGGCTATCCCGTGGTGCTGCGTCCGGCCTTCACGCTGGGCGGTACGGGCGGTGGTTTTGCCGATGATGAAGCCGAATTGCGCGAAATGATGCGCAACGCGCTGTTCCTCTCGCCCGTGCATCAGGTGCTGATCGAGAAGAGCATCAAGGGCTACAAGGAGATCGAATATGAGGTGATCCGTGACAAGAACGATACGGCGATCGCTATCTGCAATATGGAGAATATCGACCCGGTGGGTATTCATACGGGCGATTCGATTGTGGTAGCACCGAGCCAGACGCTCACCAACCGTGAGTACCAGATGTTACGCGACTCGGCCTTGAAGATCATCCGTGCCTTGAAGATCGAAGGGGGTTGCAACGTGCAGTTCGCACTCGATCCGCTCTCGTTCAAATACTACCTGATCGAGGTCAATCCTCGTGTGTCGCGCTCGTCGGCGTTGGCTTCGAAGGCTTCGGGTTATCCGATTGCGCGAGTGAGTGCCAAGATCGCTGTGGGGTTGACTCTCGATGAAATCCGCATCGCCAATACCCCGGCCTCGTTCGAACCTACCTTGGACTATGTGGTGACCAAGATCGCACGCTTCCCGTTCGATAAATTCTCCGATGCCTCGAACAAGCTGGGCACGCAGATGAAGGCCACGGGTGAGGTGATGTCGGTGGGGCGCACGATGGAGGAGTCGTTGCTGAAAGCGGTGCGCTCGCTCGAAACCGGCGTTTGCCACATCTATCACAAGAAATTCAACGGCTGGTCGAACGACGACCTGCTGACCTATATCCAAGACGGTACGGACGACCGCTTGTACGCCATTGCGCAACTTATCCGCAACGGCATCGACCTCGTGCTGATCTACAACCGCACGAAGATCGACATGTTTTTCCTCGAAAAATTCAAGAACATCGTCGAATTTGAGCAGACCGTCAAGGCCTCGCCTCGTGATCTCGAAACCCTGCGCGATGCCAAGCGTATGGGCTTCAGCGACAAATACATCGGCCAGTTATGGGGCATGAATGAGCACGAGATGTACCGCCTGCGCGAGCAGTACGGCATCTATCCCGTCTACAAGATGATCGACACCTGCGCCAGTGAATTTTCCTCCTACGTGCCCTATTTCTACTCGACTTACGAGCAGGAGAACGAATCGGTGGTCAGCGCCAAGGAGAAGATCGTTGTGTTAGGTTCGGGCCCGATCCGCATCGGTCAGGGTGTCGAATTCGACTACTCGACCGTGCATGCGATCTGGTCGATCCGCAAAGCCGGTTACGAGGCAATCATCATCAACAACAACCCCGAAACCGTTTCGACGGACTACACCACCAGCGACAAACTCTATTTCGAGCCGCTGACGGTCGAAGACGTGATGAACGTCATCCACCTCGAAAACCCGAAGGCGATCGTCGTGTCGCTGGGCGGACAGACGGCGATCAATCTGGCCGAACCGCTGGCCGAACTGGGCGTGCCCATTATCGGCACGGATTGTCAGGCGATCAAGAATGCCGAGGATCGCGGCTGTTTCGAGAAGATTATGGAGGAGTTGGGCATTCCGCAACCCGAAGCCGAGGCGGTGACCGATATTGAGTCGGGTGTTCGCGCCGCGGCGCGCATCGGCTATCCGGTGTTGGTGCGTCCGAGTTATGTGCTCGGTGGCCGTGCGATGCAGATTGTGTCGAACGAAGAACGGCTGCGCTACTACCTCCAAAATGCGGTGGAGGTCAACGATGACTCGCCGGTGCTGGTCGATCGTTACATCATGGGTAAGGAGTTGGAGGTAGATGCCATTTGCGACGGTAAGGATGTCTTCATCCCCGGTATTATGGAGCATGTTGAGCGCACGGGTATCCATTCGGGAGACTCGATCAGTGTCTACCCGACATTCAGCGTCAGTCAGGCGGCCAAAGATAAGATTATTGACTATACGGTGCGGCTGGGTCTGCGGATCGGCATCATCGGCCTCTATAACATCCAGTTCATTTTGGACGGCAATGATGATGTCTATGTGATTGAGGTCAATCCCCGTTCATCGCGTACCGTGCCGTTTCTCTCGAAATCGACCGGCGTACAGATGGCGCATATCGCCACGCAGGTCATTCTGGGCAAAACGTTGCGTGAGCAGGGCATCACGGAGGTCTACGGCAAAGAGAAGGAGCGTTGGTATGTGAAAGCTCCCGCGTTCTCGTTCGCCAAGATTCGCGGCATGGACTCCTACCTCTCGCCTGAGATGAAATCGACGGGTGAGGCGATCGGATACGATGATAAACTGACACGCGCACTCTACAAAGCGTTGCAGGCCACGGGGATGAATGTGTCGAATTATGGGACAATTTTCGTCACCATTGCCGATGATGATAAAAAACAGGCTTTGCCGCAAATCCGCCGTTTCTACGATCTGGGCTTCAACATCGAAGCCACGACCGGTACGGCCGAGTTTCTGCGCGAACACGGCATCCGTACTCGCACCCGTCGCAAACTCAACGAGGGCAGCAACGAAATCATCGAAGCCTTGCGTCAGGGACATGTCAGCTATGTCATCAATACGATCGACATCAACCAACACAATACCCGACTTGATGGTTATGAAATTCGCCGCACGGCGGTCGAGAACAACGTGACGGTCTTCACGGCTCTCGAAACGGTCAAGGTGCTGTTGGATGTGTTGGAGGAGATCACCCTGCGTGTATCAACCATTGATGCCAAATAATGTATAAACAAGGAATATATACGATCGCAATCAACGAGCCGCTGACCGACACGGTGTGGCGCATGCGGCTCGAAGGCGACACGGAGTGGATCACCGCCCCCGGGCAATTTGTCAATATCGCCCTCGAAGGCAAGTTCCTGCGTCGGCCGATCTCGGTCTGTGACTGGGATGAGCATTCGATCACGCTGATCTATAAGGTAGTGGGCGAAGGTACGGCGCAGATGAGCTGCATGTGTGCCGGTGAACGGTTGGATCTACTGACGGGGCTTGGTAACGGGTTTTCGTGGACGGACGCCGTTTGCCGCCCGCTTTTAGTCGGTGGTGGGGTAGGTGTACCGCCGCTCTACGGATTGGCCAAACGGTTGCTTGCAGCCGGACGCACGGTGCAGGTGGTGCTGGGGTTCAATAGCGCGGCCGAGGTGTTCTATGCCGAGGAGTTTCGCGCGTTGGGTTGCTCTGTGACGGTGGCTACGGCCGATGGGTCGCTGGGTGTACACGGATTCGTCACCACGGCGATTGCCGAACAGTCGATCGCGTGTGACTATTACTATGCGTGCGGCCCGATGCCGATGCTGCGTGCGCTGTACGATGCAGTGCCCGAAGAGGGGCAACTCTCGTTTGAGGAGCGCATGGGGTGCGGTTTCGGTGCCTGTATGGGCTGCTCATGCCAGACCAAATACGGGAGTAAGCGCATCTGCAAAGAGGGTCCCGTCCTGGAGAAAGGAGAGATTATATGGTAGATACTTCGGTTCTGTTGTGTGGTGTGCGGCTGGATAATCCGGTGATTCCGGCCAGCGGTACTTTTGGTTTTGGTAACGAATTCAAGGATTTTTACGACATCAATATCCTCGGTTCATTCTCAATGAAGGGCACTACACGCGAGGCGCGTTTCGGAAATCCGACACCGCGCATTGCCGAGTGCCGGTCGGGCATGATTAATGCCGTGGGGCTGCAAAACCCCGGCATTGAGCGCGTGATTGCCGAGGAGTTACCACGGATGAAGACCTATTTTCACAAGCCAGCGATTGCCAATATTTCGGGTTTCTCGATCGAGGAGTATGCCTATTGCTGCGAGCGGATCGACCGCGAGGAGCAGGTGGGGTGGATCGAAGTCAATGTGTCGTGCCCCAACGTGCGCCATGGCGGCATGTCGTTCGGCACCTCGCCCGAAGCGGCTGCCGAAGTGACACGTGCTGTGAAAGCCGTGACCACGAAACCCGTGTTTATCAAACTCTCGCCCAACGTCACCGACATCGTGGCGATCGCCAAGGCGTGCGAAGAGGCCGGAGCAGACGGCATCTGCTTGATAAATACGATGCTGGGTATGCGTATTGACGTGGCGCGCCGCCGTCCGGTCATCGCCAATACGATGGGCGGATTTTCGGGTGCGGCAATTTTTCCGGTGGCTGTGCGTATGGTCTACCAAGTGGCACAGACATGCCACATTCCCGTGATGGGGTGCGGTGGCGTTGAAACGGCACGCGATGTGATCGAGATGATGATGGCCGGAGCTACGGCCGTGCAGGTCGGTGCGGCCAATCTGGTTAATCCGTATGCTTGCAAAGAGATTATCGAGGCGTTGCCTGTCGAAATGCAACGGTTGGGGATCGAAAAATTGAGTGATATTATAGGAATTGTAAAATAAGAGAGTATGCAACACGATGTGATTATAGCTTGCGACTTTAAATCGGCCGAGGAGACTTTTCGTTTTCTGGATCTGTTTAAAGATGAGTCGCGCAAACCCTTTTTGAAGATCGGCATGGAACTTTTTTATGCCGAAGGACCAGAAATCGTGCGCGAGATCAAACGCCGCGGTCATAAAATTTTCCTCGATCTGAAACTGCACGATATTCCCAATACCGTGAAAAAGGCGATGGCCGTGCTTTCTCGCTTGGATGTAGATATGTGCAACGTCCATGCGGCCGGCACGATCGAGATGATGCGCTATGCGCTCGAAGGGCTGACTCGTCCCGATGGTACGCGTCCTCTGCTGATCGCCGTGACACAACTTACCTCCACCAGCGAGGAGCGCATGCAGCAGGAGTTGCTGATCGGGGCGTCGATCAACGATACAATCGTCAAGTATGCGCAGAATACGAAGGCGGCCGGATTGGATGGCGTGGTCTGCTCACCGTTAGAGGCAGGTATGGTGCACGATGCCTGCGGTCGCGAATTTCTGACGATAACCCCTGGCGTGCGTTTTGCCGACGGTGAGGTGGCCGATCAGGTGCGCGTTACCACGCCGGCTCGTGCTCGTGAGATCGGTTCGGATTTTATCGTAGTCGGACGGCCGATTACGGCTGCGACTGACCCTGTGGCGGCCTATCGTCGCTGTGTAGTTGAATTTGTAGGAGAAGAATAGATCGTTTTCTTTAATTGTTAATCATTTGATTATGAAGCCTGTAAAATTGTTTTACCTGAAAAATTGCCCCTATTGCAAAAAAGCGTTGCAATACATCGAGGAGGCGAAAGCCGCCGATCCGGCTTTGGCCGCCATTGAAATCGAGATGATTGAGGAGTCGGAGCAGCCTGCTGTGGCCGAAAAGTTCGACTACTACTACGTGCCGACTTTCTATGTCGATGGCCGGAAGGTACACGAAGGTGGCATCTGGGCCGATGAGGTGAAACAATTATTACGCAAAGCTCTCGAATAATATAAAACCCGATATGGAGAAATCAATAGCAAAAGACCTGCTCTCAATCGGCGCGGTATTCCTGCGCCCTGAGCAGCCGTTTACATGGGCAAGCGGTATCAAAAGCCCGATTTATTGCGACAATCGACTGACTTTAACAGCTGTCGAAGTGCGCAAGCATGTCGAAGCCGGATTGGCCGAAATTGTTCGCACGAAATTTCCCCAAGTGGAGGTGCTGATGGGTACATCAACGGCCGGAATCGCTCACGCGGCTATTACGGCTACGTTGCTCGATTTGCCGATGGGTTATGTACGCAGTGGTTCGAAGGATCACGGACGTGGCAACCAGATAGAAGGGAAACTCGAAAAGGGGCAGAAAGTCGTTGTGATCGAAGATCTGATCTCGACCGGAGGATCGTGTATTGAGGTGGTCGAGGCTTTGCGCGAGGCTGGAGCCGAGGTGCTGGGGGTGGCTTCGATCTTCACCTACGGCATGCAGAAAGGGTTGGATCGTATGGCAGCGGCGCACGTGACCAATTATAGCCTTTCGAACCTTGATGCGTTGGTTGAAGTGGCGGCCGAAGAGGGCTATATCAAGCCCGAAGACAAGGCGAAACTCCTCCATTTTCGGGCTAACCCCTCGGATGAGAGTTGGATGAGTAAATAATCTTCGCTATGAGACATTTAATCGACCCGACCGATCTGACGGTCGAAGAGACCGAGCAGATTGTTGCCCTCGCCGAGGATATTATCGCCAACCGTTCCAAATACAGCGAGGCCTGCAAAGGCAAGAAACTCGCCACGCTTTTTTACGAACCTTCGACCCGCACACGATTGAGTTTTACCTCGGCTATGTTGGAGTTAGGAGGGCAGGTGATCGGTTTCTCCGATGCCAATTCGTCATCGGTATCCAAGGGCGAAACGGTGGCCGATACGGTGCGTGTGATCCGCTGCTTTGCCGACATCATTGCTATGCGTCATTTCAAGGAGGGAGCACCTTTAGTGGCTTCGCAATACGCTGGAATTCCGGTGATTAATGCCGGTGACGGCAGCCACGCACACCCCACACAGACACTCACAGACCTATTGACGATCAAGCGCGAAAAGGGCCGTTTCGACCATATGACGATCGGCTTTTGTGGCGATTTGAAGTTTGGACGAACAGTACACTCGCTCATCAAGGCATTGTCGCGTTATACGGGGATCAATGTTATTCTGATTGCACCGCAGGAGTTGCGTCTGCCCGATTATATGCTTGCGGAGATGTCCGAGAATTCGAACCTCTCGTTCCGCGAGGTGGAGACGATGGAGGAGGTGATGCCTGAATTGGACGTGCTCTACATGACGCGCGTGCAGAAGGAGCGTTTTCTGGATGAGGAGGAGTTTGATCGGGTGAAGAACAGCTTCGTGCTTGATCCCGAAAAGCTCGAAACCGCGCGCAAGGATATGATTATTCTCCACCCGCTGCCGCGTGTCAACGAGATTACGCGTGCGGTTGATAATGATCCGCGTGCAGCCTATTTCCGACAAGTCGAAAATGGTAAATTTGTGCGGATGGCTCTCATTTATACGCTACTGCGTTGGGCTGATGAGAATAAACCCTATGCTCAAACTCCTGTTTTTAACGAGACATATGCTGTCAACGAACACGAATGTTCAAACCGCCGTTGTATCTCGGCCAGCGAGGATGTCGATCGGCTCTTTCGTGCAATGCCCGACGGATCGTTCCGTTGTGCATACTGCGAGGCAAAAGCAAAATAATTCGTAAAAAATTATCAGGAGGAAGAGATACATCGCGCAAACGGTTCGATGTATCTCTTCCTCATTCTGCATACTGTCTGCTGAATTCTTGATGTTTTTCCTTTTACGGCCGAATATTTGTTATATCTTTGTGCGGGTATAAGAGAATATATGGCACAAATCGGCGTATCTAAATACGAAGTGCTCGATATCGGCGCCTTCAATCGACTCTTTGGCGAGTTCCAGCAACGGTTTATTCGTTTTGCGGTAAGTTATGTGGCAGATGTCGCTGTGGCAGAGGATCTTGTTATGGAGAGTTTCGTGGCAGCGTGGGAACGCCGAGATACGCTTACCGCTGAAACTTTTCCGCCCTATGCGCTCACCATTGTCAAGAATAAGTGCCTGAATCACCTGCGCGCCCAGCATGTGCGACAACGGGCAGCGGCCGACATCCATTCGCACGGCTCACGCATGCTCGATCTGCGGATCTCCACCCTTCAAGCGTGCGATCCCGAAGAACTTTTCAAGGTCGAGGCTCGCGAGTTGGTCAACCGCACTCTTGATGGGATGCCGGAGCGGACGCGCGAAATCTTTGTCCGCAGTCGTTTCCAAGGCCAAAGCTACAAAGAGATTGCTCTCGAAATGGGGATCACGGTCAAAAGTGTCGAATTCGAGGTATCGAAGGCGATGAAGGCGTTGCGGACGGCGTTGAAAGATTATCTACCTTTCTTTATTTTTTGGTTTATAATTCACTAATTTATAATTTATTAACCTGCTTTCAGGTACGAAATCTCAAAAAAAAACATTTTTTTTCAGGGATTTGTGTACGTGAGGTGTTATTAGTATGTATATGGAAAAAGAACTACTTTACCGTTTTTTCGATGGCCGTGCAACGACCGAAGAGGAGAGTCGAATTCTCGATTGGGTCGATGCTGCTCCTGCACATCGTCAGGAACTGCTTGCCGAGCGGCGTCTTTTCGATGCTGCGTTGATGCTTGCGCGTCCCGAAAAACCGCATCGTCGGTTGTTTGTCCTGCCTCGCTGGACGCGCGAGGTGATGAAATACGCAGCTGCCATATTGGTCACGGCCGGACTCGGAGGGGCGTATGTGTCGCATATGCATCGCGAATTGATGCAGGGCGGTAATACGATAACGGTTCCGGCCGGGCAGCGCGTAAACATCGTGTTGCCCGATGGCACGAAGGTCTGCATGAACGCCCTTTCGGAGTTGAAGTGTCCGGCGGTGTTTGCCGGCAAAACTCGTCGCGTACAACTCAAAGGTGAGGCTTTTTTCGATGTGACGCACGATGCCGATCATCCGTTTATTGTCGAGACTTATGCATATGACGTAGAGGTGTTGGGTACAAAATTCGATGTCGAGGCTCGTGCCGAGGTCAATGAGTTCTCTACATCGTTGGTTGAAGGTAAGGTGCGCGTGACCGACCGTAACGCTGTGGAAAGCCCCGTCTTGCTTGCCCCGAACGAACGGGTGGAGCGGATCGCCGGTAAACTTAGCCACGGCCGTATTCCCGAACATGAGCAGTTTCAATGGCGTGACGGTTTGATCGCCTTCCGCGATGCCTCGTTTGCCGAACTGATTGGCGACTTCGAAAAATATTATGGGGTGAAAATTGAGGTGCAGCGCGCGCAATTACCCCAAAATCTCTTTACGGGAAAAATTCGGATTTCGGAGGGTATCGATCATGCTCTCTGGATTTTACAGCGTAACTCCGATTTCCGTTACTCGCGCAATGCGACCAAAGATGTGATTACGATCTATTAGATAAATTGATACTAACTAAACCTACTAAAACCGATTAATGCCTATGCCTTAACACGTTGACAATAATTCGATCGCCCTTCCCCCTCCGGCGCAAACGGAAATACGGCGGACACCGAACCGCTCAAAAATCTTCCTGACCAGAAGACTATAATTAAACCTAATTTACTACTTATGAAAATGAAAGACCAAGTAAGAGCACGTCTGCTGTTACCTGTTTTCACACTCTTGTGCAGCCTCTTTGCGGTGCAAGTGTTTGCCCAGACTGCTTCGGTGACTATCCAAGTGACCGATACTCCGTTGGAGCAGGTGCTCGGAGCCATCGAAAAACAAACTTCCTATCTGTTTGTCTATGACAAAAGTGTAGATGTAGCGCGTAAGGTTTCTATTCAAGTGACCAACGCCCCGTTAAAAACGGTTCTTGCTACGCTGTTCCAATCTACCGATATTATCTATGCTGTCGAGAATACCTCGATTGTCCTTTCGCACAAAGCTGTGTCCTCGAAACCTGTAATGGTGACGGGTGTTGTGACCGATGCGGCCGGAGTACCTATTATTGGTGCGGCGGTTGTCGTAAAGGGGACGACGATCGGTGCAAGTACCGATGTCGATGGCTCTTTTACACTTCAAGTACCCCCCCCCGCAGCTTCTGCAATTCTGGAAATCAACTATTTAGGCTTTGAGACTTCGGCTGTAACGTTGGGCAATCGCACCCAACTGCACGTTACGCTTAAAGAGTCGGCTGTCAATGTGGATGCCATTGTTGTGACTGCATTGGGTATCAAACGTTCGGAAAAAGCACTGTCGTATAACGTACAACAGGTCAATTCGGAGGAGATCGTAGCCAACAAAGATGCCAACTTTATCAACTCTTTGAACGGTAAGGTGGCCGGCGTTACGATCAACGCTTCGTCGTCGGGTGTCGGAGGTGCTTCGCGTGTGATTATGCGTGGTACCAAATCCATCATGCAGTCATCAAATGCTCTCTACGTCATTGACGGTGTGCCGATGTTCACCTCTGCACGCGATAGCAGCACGGAGTTCGGTTCGCAAGGTTCGACCGATCCGATTGCCGACATCAACCCTGAGGACATCGCTTCGATCTCGGTGCTGAACGGTGCGGCCGCTGCCGCTCTTTACGGTTCGGATGCTGCCAACGGTGCGATTGTGGTGACCACCAAGCGCGGACAGGCTGGCAAAACCGAAGTGGTTGTGTCAAGCTCGACCGAAGTAATGTCGCCGTTTGTGTTGCCCGAATTTCAGAACCGTTATGGCACAGGTGATCTCAATTCGAGCGAAGGCTCGCTTATTCGCAGTTGGGGTAACCGTCTTAACAGCAGCAACTATCGTGGCTATGATCCTGCCAGTGACTATTTCCAGACTGGCGTAACCGGTACGGAGAGCGTATCACTTTCGACCGGTACGGATAAGAACCAGACCTACCTTTCGGCAGCAACGGTCAATTCGCGAGGCGTTGTTCCCAATAATGGCTATGATCGTTATAACTTTACGTTCCGTAACACCACTAAATTCTTGAACGACAAGATGACGCTCAATGTAGGAGCCAGTTATGTGATTCAGAAGGACCGCAATATGGTCAATCAGGGTGTCTACGGAAATCCCGTGGCCGGTGCATATCTCTTTCCGCGCGGCAACGATTGGAATGATATCAAGATGTATGAGCGTTATGACGAATCGCGCAAACTCTACACGCAGTATTGGCCGGTGGGTGATGGTGGTATGACCTTGCAGAACCCCTATTGGGTCAACTACCGCAACCTGCGCGAGAACCGCAAGGATCGCTATATGCTGGATGCTTCGCTGACATACGATGTGCTTGATTGGCTTAACCTGACGGGTCGTATTCGTGTCGATAACGCTGGCAATAGCTACACCGAGAAGATGTACGCATCGTCCAATACACAGTTGACTGAGGGCTCTCGCAACGGTCTGTATGGCATTACGAAGACCGAAGATCGTCAGGTTTATGGCGATATGTTGGTCAATATCAACAAAACATTCGGCGACGACTGGTCGTTGCAGGCTAATATCGGAGCCTCGCTTTCCGATATGCGTTCCGATGCTAACAAGGTGCGTGGTCCGATTCGTGACGGTATCATTACCGATGAGAAACCGACTCTTGCAAATGTCTTCAATATTCAGAACCTCAGTAACACAGCTATTACACAACGATTGCAGGAGGGTTGGCGCGAACAAACGCAGTCGATCTTCGCTTCGGCTGAGTTGGGCTACAAAAACACCTACTTCCTCACAGTGACCGGTCGTAACGATTGGCCGTCGCAATTGGCAGGTCCTCACTCCAACAAATCTTCGTTCTTTTACCCCTCGGTTGGTGCTTCGGTCGTGTTGTCGCAGTTGATTCCGGAGATGCCGAAGAACCTCTCTTATGTGAAGGTTCGTGCATCGTATGCATCGGTGGGTGTTGCTTTTGAGCGTTTTATTGCCAATCCGCGCTATACGTGGAACGCCAGCGGTCTGAACTGGGATACGCAAACGACCTATCCGGTCTATAACCTCAAACCCGAACGTACCAAATCGTTTGAGGTGGGTCTTACGATGCGTTTCCTGCGTCACTTCAACCTCGATGTATCGTACTACAATACCAAAACACAGGATCAGACCTTCACCCCCGAAATCTCTACGGGATCGGGCTCTTCGAAGATCTACATCCAGTCGGGTGACGTGCGTAACCGTGGTGTCGAGGTGGCTCTGAACTACCATAACACATGGGGTAAATTCACTTGGGATACCAACTATACACTCTCGGCCAACAGCAACAAGATTCTCAAATTGGCCAATAATTTCCGTGATCCCGATTCGGGTGAGATAATCTCGATCGACCAGCTCGATATGAAAGGATTGGGTCAAGCACACTTTATCCTGCGCGAAGGTGGTACGTTGGGCGATCTCTATTCGCTTATCGACCTCAAACGCGATAGCGAAGGTGCGATCTATATGGATGAGAAGGGTAACTTGGCGACCGAAACAATTAAGAATTCTAAAGATTACATCAAGTTGGGCAGCACGCTTCCCGATGCTAACATGTCGTGGCGTAATGATTTCACACTGGGTCGTTTCAACTTCGGCTTTATGGTGACGGCACGTCTGGGAGGTGTAGTCTTCTCGCGTACACAAGCCATGTTGGATTACTACGGTGTGTCGGAGGCTTCGGCTGCGGCGCGTGATGCAGGCGGTGTGATGATTAACGGCGGCGATCTGGTCAATGCCAACAAGTGGTTCTCGACCATCGGTGGAGGTACCTCGATTCCGCAAAATTACACCTATTCGGCAACCAACGTGCGTCTGCAAGAGGCTTCGATTGGCTATACGATTCCTCGCAAGAAATTGGGCGATCTTTGCGAAATTACTCTTTCGCTCGTGGGTCGTAACTTGTGGATGATCTACAACAAAGCTCCCTACGATCCCGAAACGGTCGCTTCGACGGGTAACTTCTACCAAGGTATCGACTACTTTATGATGCCTTCGATGCGTAACATCGGCTTCAACCTTCGACTTAAATTCTAAAACAGGACAACTATGAAACCTATCATTATAAAATCCGTAGTTGCGGTAGCTGCGCTTGCTTCGGCGGCCTGCACTGCCAACTATATGGAGATCAACGGTAACCCCTACGAGCCGACCAAAGATCAGATGCAGACTGATGGTTATGCCATCAGCGCGGCATTGACCTCAATCTCTTCGACCATCGTTTCGACTGATGTTAATACGACTCAGTTTACGGAGTGCCTGTTGGGCGGGCCATTGGGCGGCTATTTTGCCTCATCGGGCGGCTTTCGCAATACGATCGAAAATTTCGATGCAACGGACGACTGGACACGTGTCTTTATGGCCAGCGATCAGCTTATTCCGAAGCTCTATACGAACTTGCGCGAACTCAATAAAGTGACCGAAGATCCGATCGCTCTTGCCATCGGTGAGATCATGAAGGTCTGCGCAATGAACCGCGTGACCGATACCTATGGTCCGATTCCTTATTCGAAAGTGGGTGTCGATGGCAAGTTGCAGGTGGCTTACGATTCGCAGGCTGATGTCTACAAAAAGATGTTTGAGGAGCTGGATCATGCTATCGGTGTGCTGACCGAGCGTCGCACGGGTGCAATTGCTTCAACGGCCGACTATATCTACGGCGGTAAGGCCGAGAACTGGTGCAAACTGGCTAACTCGATGAAGTTGCGTTTGGCAATGCGTATCGTCTATGCTGATGCTGCGTTAGCTCAAAAAATGGCCGAGGAGGCTGTGAAACATGAGGTAGGAGTCTTCACCTCGAACGCCGACAATGCACGTATGACCTCATTTGGTGAGAAGGGTAACCCGATCTATGTGGCTGTTAAGTATAACACGCCTGACGGTTGTTTGACGGGTGGCGATACCCACGTGGCAGCCGATATCACCTCCTACATGAATGCCTTCAACGACCCGCGTCGTGCGGCCTATTTCATTGCTTCCGAGTGGTCGGGTGTAGAGTACGTGGGGCAGCGTCGCAGCATCATTATTCCGGCGATCAACATTGGCCGTAAATATTCGGGTGTCAATGTAACGCCAACCTCTCCGGTCTATTGGATGAATGCCTCCGAAGTGGCTTTCTTGATGGCTGAAGCCAAGGCTGTTTTCGGATTCGATATGGGCGCACGCACGGCCGAAGAGCTCTACAAAGAGGGCATTCGTCTGTCGTTTGACCAGTGGAAAGTTTCGGGAGCCGACACCTATGCGGCCCAAAACACACCGGTACAGGTACTATTCACCGACCCTGCCGGCTCCAACTCTTATGCTGAGCCGCTCACCACGTTGGCAGTTGCATGGGACGAAGGGGCAACGGCTGCGCAGAAGCAAGAGCGCATTATTACCCAGAAGTGGATTGCTAACTGGCAACTCGGTAACGAGGCTTGGGCCGATTTCCGCCGCACGGGTTATCCGCATCTGATGCCTGCGACTGCCGCTGGTAACAAGAGCAACGGCATTGTCGATTCCAAGCTTGGTGCTCGCCGCATGCCTTATCCGCAGTCCGAATACACGACTAACGGGCCAAATATTCAGACGGCCGTTTCGTCGCTGTTGAAGGGTGCCGATAACATGGCGACCCGCGTGTGGTGGGATTGCAATCCTGCTATCAAATAATCATCAACCTTTGAATGCAAACCATTATGATACAAACCATAAAAAAATTGCTGATGCCGGTTGCGGCTTTTGCGGCGCTCTCATTGGGGTCGTGCAGCGACTGGACCGATACCGAAAGTGTCGATATGCACTATCCGACACTCGAAGAGCAGAATCCGGAACTCTACAAAAAGTATATGGAAGCGTTACGCGCTTACAAACAGGGCGAGCATAAGATTACCTACGTTTCGCTTCAAAACAGCACCGAAGCCCCTGCGCAGCGTAATCATCACCTGACTACCTTGCCCGATAGTGTCGATTTTGTTCGTCTGATGACTCCGGCCAATCTCCACCCGATGTTGGTGAAGGAGATTCAAGAGGTGCATGAGAAGGGTACGCGCGTCGTTTACCCGATCGACTATGCTGTGATTGAGGCGCAATGGAAGAAGATTTTGGAAGAGGAGGCTGCTAAACCCGAAACTCCGGCGGCACTCGAAGAGGGTGGTGAAGCACCTGTCGAGCCGACTGAGCTGGAACGTTTTGTGGCTTATTGCACGGAGCAAACGACATTGCAATTAGCCTATTGCGACCAATTTGGATTCGATGGCGTGGAGTTCTGCTATGAAGGACGTGCTACGCAGGGGATGACCGAAACGGTGAAGACCGACTATACGGCACGTCAAAATGCCTTTTTAGGAGCGGTGACTGCTTGGCAAGAGAAACATGCCGATAAATTGCTCTTCTTCCGTGGCAATCCGCAGAATCTGATCGATCCGGCTTTGATGAATAAGTGCAATTATCTGGTTATTCCGGTGTTGTCGGCTGCATCAGGCGATAAAATATCGTATGCCGTGCGTATGGCGATGACAGCGGGTGTTCCTACCGATCGATTCTTGGTGGCGGTAACAATCCCCTCTTTGGTCGATCCTACCAGTGAACTCGGTTATTTCAACGGTTATGAGGCTGATGGCAAAACCCGCATTCGCGCGACCAAAGGGGCGGCATTGTGGAGTGTTGAGGCAGCTGCCGGTTATACGAAATCGGGTATTGCTATCGACGATGCTCAGAACGACTACTACAACATTACCTTCGTCTACAAAAACCTGCGTGCGGCGATCGGTATCATGAATCCTGCACCTAAATACTAATTGAGTCATGAAACAGAATTTGAAATACATCGCCCTTTTTGCCTTTGCAGCCCTTGCGCTGGCAGGGTGCAAGAACGAGGATTTGGAGCAGCATCACTACGATAACAAGCTCTTTATCTCCGGCACGAAATTCACCGATGAGCTGTTGGTAAAAGCCAGCACGACCACCGCGTCGCGCGATATTACGGTGGGTATTGCTAAACCCGAAACTCACGATATCGCCGTATCGTTGAAGGTGGCTCCCGAATTGCTTGACACCTACCGCAAAGCATACTACGATGAGGCTGCTGTGTTGCTGCCCGAAAAGAACTATGCAATGGCGGCTACTGATACTAAAATCCAAGCCGGAAGTGTGGTCAGCACCCCGCTGACACTTCAATTTGTCGATCTGAACGAATTGGATCGCGATACGCGCTATGTATTACCGGTCACCATTGCTTCGGTAACAGGTATTGATGCGCTGTCGAGTGCTCGCTCGCTCTACTACATCTTCAAGGGTGCAGCCCTGATTAATGTGGTGGCCGACATTGCCGGTTCACGCGTTTGGCCCGATTGGAAAAAAGCTGCTCCGGTGACTAATATGGAGTTTTTTACCCTCGAAGCACTGGTCTACGGCAATAAATTCAACAAGCAGATCTCTACCCTAATGGGTATTGAAGGTAAATTCCTGGTGCGTTTCGGTGATGCGGGTGTTGATCCAAATCAGTTGCAGGTTGCTTCGCGTTCGAATCTGACGAACGGCAATTTGAAATTTGATGCTAACAAATGGTATCATGTGGCCGTGACCTTTGCAACAGGAGCTGTAAAGGTCTATGTGAACGGGGTTGAGAAGCTATCCGGTAATGCGGGTGTTACAACCGTAAACTTCGGTGTAGCGCATTCGAACGAAGATAATGGTCTTCCGCGCTGTTTCTGGATCGGCTACTCCTACAATGATGATCGTGATTTGGATGGTCGTATCTCGGAGGTGCGTATCTGGAATAAAGCGTTGAGTGCTGCCGAAATTAACGCTGCTGGCCATTTTTATGAGGTTGATCCCGCATCAAGCGGATTGGTGGCCTACTGGAAATTCGATGAGGGAGCCGGAGCAGTTATTAAAGATAAGACCAGCAACGGCAACGATTTGTCGATGAGTAAAATGCCGAAATGGACACCGGTGTCACTCCCTGAAAAGAATTAAGTCTAACCGATAATTACTGATAATTATGAATCTTATAGGATATTTTAAGCGAAACTTTCTTCCGGTAGTCGGAGTAGCTTGTGCGGCTTTGGCGGTGTCGTGTACGGACGACATTGAAATCGGACGGAACGTGGATGAGGGGGCTTACGAAGCGGCAACCCGTGTGGATGGCATGTTGCTCGACCAAGCAACCAACAAAAACCAGTCCGTAGTTGAATTGCGTGGTGATAGCTATACGACCAATGTCTATTTTCGCCTGACACAACTTCCGAAGAAGGGTGTTGATGTGAAGGTCGCCATTGATCCCGCCTATCTCGAAACCTATAATGCGGCGCATAATACCGCGTTCGAACTCTATCCGGCCGAATTGGTTACGATCGCTCATGACGGTGCATTGTTGTTGGCACCCGATGAGAAAACTTCGATAGGTCTGGGTGTGACGATCAAGGCTTCGGATGCAATTCAAGCCGATGTTACCTATGCTATTCCACTCAAAGCGACCTCTGTTACCGAAGGTATCACCCTTTCGGAGGCGGCACAACATGCTGTCTTGTTGGTGAAAAACTATCGTGGTTTGAGCGATTGTCATAAGGGTAAGGATGCGATCAAGACGGTTCTTTATTTTGAGGTCAATGATGTTAATCCCCTCAATGCATTGGAGTTCGCTTTGAAAAATAGCGGGAAACTGCTTTTTGATGAGGTAGTGCTTTTCTCGGCCAATATGAACTACAATCGCGAAACAGGGCGCGTGTATGTCTACAATAACCCCAATGTACAATTCCTGCTCGATCATAACGATGAGTATTTACAGCCTTTGCGTAAGCGAGGGATCAAAGTGATTCTGGGTATTCTGGGCAATCACGATGAGTCGGGTGTGGGTCAGTTATCATCTCTCGGATCTATGATGTTTGCGCAGGATTTGGCTTCGATATGCTATGCTTACAATCTGGATGGAGTTGGCTATGATGATGAGTATTCTAATGCTCCCGATCTTTCAAATCCGCTTTTTGCTCCCGTGTCTGTTACGGCGGCCAGCCGTCTACTGTATGAAAGCAAACGTGCAATGCCGGATAAAACCGTTATGGTGTACTATCTGGGTACGATTTATTCGAACATTGAGGTCGTTGATGGTGTTATGCCGAGCGAGTTTGTCGATTATGCCGTGGCTGACTATGGTGGTTATGCACAGCCGATGAAGGGAATGACCAAAAAGAACTGTTCCGGAATGTCGATTGAACTGGCGCGTGGAAGCGGTGATGAAAGCGAAGAAACCGCTCGCGAACGTAGAAACCAAGGGTATGGATACTATATGTTTTTTGCGCTTGACCCGAGTAAATACTCTTACCAGGTAGGTCGTGTGCAAGAAGCCAGCCGAGGCAATTACGATGACGAGGTGGTTTATCCGACACATTACTACAAGAAAAACGATACGACACGTTATAAATTATAGTAGAAAGTATGAAAACTATAAAAAATTTAATGATAGCATTTGCGGCATCTGCTTTTGTATTAGGTGGCTGCACAGATGATAAGAGCGAAGCTGATAGCTCGCGCGACCAAATTAAGGTGTCGCAGGATATAATTACTATGCCTGAGGCAGGAGGTACGGCCGAGGTTGAGGTGACCAGTTCTGGTCCGTGGCGTGTTTCGGGTGTGTGTGATTGGGCACGACCTTCGGCAGAATCCGGAAAAAGTGGAGATAAGATAACCTTTACGGTTGATCCGAACCTGACCGATGCGCAGAGAGAAGCGACATTTAAGATTTTTACAGGATCTTCTGTTGTGCCGGTTAATATTATTTCAAGTCCAGGCTCTGTGTTAGAGTTACTTTCTGCCGCAGAGATGACATTAGATCGTACAGCAGGTACTATTGTACTCAAAACCAGAACTAATATTCCGGAGTTGGCATATTCCTTCTCGGATGGTGGTGATAAGTGGGTTGCGTTCAAAGAGCGCACGAGCGGCTTGGGTGGTTCAGTCTTGTTGCATTTTGATGTAAAGAAGAATGTGGATTATAGTCCGAGAACGACCAAATTGACGATTTCTGGCGGTGGACAGGATATTCCGGTGACGGTTATGCAGAAACAGGTGGATACGCTTGGTGTCAAAAAGACGGCATACGAAATCGGAGTAGCTGCACAAACTATTGAATTGGAGATGCTTACCAATGTGACTTACACAGTCGAAAGTAGTCAGACTTGGGTTAAACAAGTTGAAACGCGCGCTGCCGAGACTAAAAAGCTGACCTTCGCGATTGAGGCTTTACCATCGGATGTTCCGGCTCGTGGTGCTTCTATCTCAATTCAAGGTGCAGGATTTCGGGATCCAATCGTTGTTTCGATTCTTCAAAAAGATCCGAATGCGAAGACTGTTCAAATTCCGGATCCTATTTTCCGCAAGAAACTGAACGAATTTGGTTGGATTATTGCGTTAGCAGGAACAGAATGCCTTTTAACAGATAAGGGTGTAGCCGCAACACAATTTACTTATAATCCGGGATACTACGGTCAAAAAATGGGTTCGTTGGCTGGTATTGAGAATTTCCCGAATCTGGAAAAGATTTCAGTTCCTAACAATAAGTTGTCTGAGATTGATCTTAGTAAATTGCATAAGGTTACATCGCTCAGTGCCAATTCGCAAGCTGTCGAACGGGTAATTTTGGGTGACAATCCGATTACTTCGTTAGCATTTGGTTATTTAGGTGTTTACGATATCATTACATGGGAAGAGATTGCATCTGAAACGTTTACGGTTGTATCGGATAATCTTGAATCGTTGAATCTCAATCCGTCATCAACCTGGGATAAAGACGTTTTGCATACAATTGATATTTCGGGATGCCCCAAACTTAAAACTCTTGCAGCGAAACGTAAGGCCGATGTGTTGAAGACTATTTATCTCAAAACAGGTCAAACTGTTGAGAATATGAGCTATACCGCAGGCGCAGTTATCTCCTACAAATAACCCCGTCCTGTTGAGTTTAATCCGTGCAGCCGCAGGCCGAAATGCCTACGGCTGCACGTTTTTTACTTTTTTTGTGGATAAAAAATACAGATTGGGTTAGTACATTTTGCTGCTGAGTTGTTATATATATAAGTGAAGGTGTTTCACAGGACCTATATTTTGTGTAAATGACCTTCGAATGACGGTTTTTTAGCGTTTTTTCGTACCTTTGTACCAACATACACAACCAGCTAACCAACTATTTTGATGAAAAAACCTCTCTCTTCTGGATCACCCTTGCGTTGGGTTCCATCGTTGTACTTTGCCATGGGTCTTCCGTTTGTGGTGCTCAATATGGTTTCTGCCGTGATGTTCAAGGATTTGGGAATCTCCGATGCCCAAATTGCCTTCTGGACATCGCTCATTATGTGGCCGTGGACAATTAAATTTCTGTGGAGCCCCTTTCTGGAACTTTTCCGCACCAAAAAATTCTTTGTTGTTGCGACACAGCTCGCCAGCGGTTTGTTGTTCGGTTTGGCGGCCTTGGCGTTGCACATGCCGACCTTTTTTGCGGTGACGGTCGCTGTCTTTGCTGTGGTGGCATTTAGCGGAGCAACCCACGATATTGCGGCCGATGGAGTCTATATGGCTGAACTTTCGACCGAAGATCAAGCCAAGTACATTGGTTGGCAAGGAGCTTTCTATAATCTGGCCAAATTGTTGGCCACGGGCGGTCTGGTTTGGATGGCAGGTTGGCTCTACGAGCGGGCGAGTGCCGCCGGAGCCTCGCAATTTGAAGGTTATGTGCAGTCGTGGACGGTGGTGTTGACGATTCTTTCGATGCTGTTGCTTGCTTTGGGATTCTATCACAGCCGCGTATTGCCCGCAGGGGTGTCGGCCGCAAGTGGTAATTCGCTCGGCGATGGTCTGCGCGCGTTGAAAGAGATTATCGCTGCATTTTTCACCAAAAAACATATCTGGTACTACATCGCTTTTATCATCCTTTATCGCCTGGGAGAGGGCTTTGTGATGAAGATCGTACCGTTGTTTCTCAAAACAGATACCGCCTCAGGAGGGTTGGGGCTGACTAATCAGCAGATCGGCCTCTATTACGGATCGTTCGGAGCGGCGGCATTCCTTGTAGGCTCGATTCTGGCCGGTTATTATATCGCGCATTTCGGTCTTAAACGCACGCTTTTCACCCTATGCTGTGTCTTTAACATTCCGTTTGCCGTCTATGCTTTTCTGGCGTGGGCGCAGCCGACATCCATGTGGTTGGTCGGTGGCGGCATTGTGTTGGAGTATTTCGGCTACGGATTCGGTTTCGTGGGTTTGACCCTTTTTATGATGCAGCAGGTAGCCCCCGGCAAGCATCAAATGGCGCACTACGCCTTTGCTACGGGAATTATGAATCTTTCGGTGATGGTGACCGGAGCATTTTCGGGTTATCTGAGCGATTGGCTGGGGTATGGGCATTTCTTTATTGCGGTGATGATTGCCACCATTCCGGCCTTCGTAATCACGTGGTTTGTGCCCTTTACGTATGACGAAAAACCAAAAAAATAGTATGAAAAATCTAAGAATCATGGGCCAAGCGTTGCCCGAAATGCCGTGGCAGGATCGTCCTGCCGGTTCCAATGCCCCGATGTGGCGTTACTCGGAGAATCCGATTATTCCGCGTGATCTGCTCTCGACCTCTAACTCGATCTTTAACTCGGCGGTTGTCCCGTTCAAGAAGGGGAAGTATAACTACGCCGGAGTTTTCCGCTGCGATGATACAAACCGTCGCATGCGTATTCATGTGGGGTACTCGGTCGATGGCATTAGCTGGGAGATTGACGAGGCTGATTTCGCGGTGACGGGCGGTGATGCCGAGATCGCGGAGTGGGTCTATGGATACGATCCGCGTGTGGCGAAGATCGGCGATAAGTATTATGTGACGTGGTGCAACGGTTACCACGGCCCAACGATCGGTATCGCATGGACAACCGATTTCGAAACTTTTCACCAAGAGGAGAATGCCTTTCTGCCCTACAACCGCAACGGCGTACTCTTTCCGCGATTGATTAACGGCAAATACGCCATGTTGTCGCGTCCGAGCGACACGGGACATACGCCGTTCGGGGATATTTTCTACTCGGAATCGCCTGATATGGTCTATTGGGGTCGCCACCGTCATGTAATGGCTCCCGCTGCCTTCGAGAAGAGTGCTTGGCAGTGCATGAAGATCGGTGCAGGTCCTGTGCCGATCGAGACGAGCGAGGGTTGGTTACTCTTCTATCACGGTGTGCTTCACTCGTGCAACGGTTATGTCTATGCGTTTGGCTCGGCTTTGCTCGATTTGGATGAGCCGTGGAAGGTGATCGCCCGTAGTGGCCCGTACCTCATCTCGCCGCGCGAGAGCTATGAATGCATGGGCGATGTGCCCAATGTAACCTTTCCGTGTGCGGCTCTGCACGATCCCGAAACGGGACGTGTGGCGGTCTATTACGGATGTGCCGACACGGTCACAGGATTGGCATTCGGCTACATTGACGAAATTATCGAGTTTACAAAGAAAAATAATATTCTCTAAACCATGAAAATGCTCGCTCTGCTGGCCGCCGCGTGGCTGACCCTCGGCGTGCAAGCGAAAACTCCGGCCGAATGGGTCGACCCCTTTATCGGGACGACCAACTTCGGGACGACCAACCCGGGAGCACTCTGTCCCAATGGCATGATGTCCGTCACGCCATTTAACGTCATGGGCTCAGCCGAGAATCGTTACGATAAGGATGCGCGTTGGTGGTCAACTCCTTACGAATACCACAATTCGTTTTTTACGGGCTTTGCCCATGTGGCGCTGAGTGGTGTGGGGTGTCCCGATTTGGGCTCTTTGTTGGTGATGCCAACCACCGGTGCATTGGAGGTAGATTACCGAAAATACGGTTCGGCCTATACCGAGGAGGCCTCTACGCCAGGTTATTACGGTGTGATGCTGACCAAGTATGATATCTGTGCTGAGGCGACCGCAACGATGCGCTCATCGGCTGAACGCTACACGTTTCCGGCTGGCGAGGGACATATTCTCTTGAACCTTGGCGAAGGGTTGACCAATGAGTCGGGGGCAATGGTGCGCCGTGTGAGTGCCACTGAGATTGAGGGAATGAAACTCATGGGGACCTTCTGCTACAATCCGCAAGCGGTTTTTCCGCTCTATTTTGTGATGCGTGTGTCGAAACGCCCAACATCGGCCGGCTACTGGAAGAAGCAACCGCCGAAAACGGGGGTTGAGGCTGCGTGGGATAAGGATGCGGGCGGTTATAAACTCTACACCTCTTACGCCAAGGAACTCGCGGGCGATGATGTGGGTTATTGGTTTACGTTCGAGGATCTTGCAGCCGGTGAAGAGATTGAGGTGCG
Source organism: uncultured Alistipes sp. (assembly GCA_964404645.1). Classification (GTDB taxonomy): domain Bacteria; phylum Bacteroidota; class Bacteroidia; order Bacteroidales; family Rikenellaceae; genus Alistipes. Next base: position 13,224 of record CAYOKU010000001.1, on the reverse strand, counting down.
CATGGGGGTGTCGATGGTATCGACCGAGAATGCGCGTATGAACCTCGATGCCGAGCAACAGTCGCTCACCTTTGAGCAACTTCGTGAGGCGGCTCATGCTCGTTGGAATAGCGATCTTGGGCGTATTCGAATCGAGGGAGGTACACCCAAACAGCAGACGGTATTCTATACGGCATTGTACCATGCGCTGATCCACCCCAATGTGTTGAGCGATGTCAATGGTGAATATCCGGCTATGGAGAGCGGAGAGATCCGTCGAGCAGACTATACCCGCTATACGGTTTTTTCGTTGTGGGATACCTATCGCAATCTGCACCAACTTCTTACGTTGGTATATCCCGAACGGCAAGCCGATATGCTGCGCTCGATGGTCGATATGTCGAAGGAGTGGGGTTGGTTGCCTAAATGGGAACTTTACGGGCGCGAAACCTTTACGATGGAGGGCGACCCTTCGATCCCTGTCTTGGTGGATAGCTGGATGAAGGGGTTGCGTGATTTCGATATGGAGGCGGCCTACACCGCCATGCGCAAATCGGCGACCACAGCCGGCGCGCAAAATAAGATGCGCCCCGACATCGACCCCTATATCGAAAAGGGATATGTGCCGCTGGGAATGTACGCTGCCGATCTTTCGGGCGACAACTCGGTGTCGCATGCGCTGGAATATTATATTGCCGATCATGCACTCTCGCTGTTGGCCGATTCGCTCGGTAAGCGAGAAGATGCAGCTCTTTTCCGTTCGCGCTCGCTGGGCTATAAGCACTACTACGACAAACAGTTTGGTACGTTGCGTCCGATCACACAGCAGGGTACGTTCTTGACCCCCTTTGATCCCAAAGCCGGCGAGAACTTCGAACCGGCTCCGGGTTTTCACGAGGGTACGGCGTGGAACTATACGTTCTATGTGCCTCACGATGTCGAGGGGTTGGCGCGGCTCATGGGCGGTCGCCGCAACTTTGTCGAGAAGTTGCAAATGGTCTTTGACCAAGGCCTGTATGATCCAGCCAACGAACCCGATATTGCCTATCCCTATCTGTTCAGCCGTTTTCGTGGCGAGGAGTGGCGTACACAGCGCGAGGTAAACCGGCTGTTGGCAAAACATTTCACCACACGACCCGATGGTATTCCCGGTAACGATGATACGGGTACGATGTCGGCGTGGGCTCTCTTTTCGATGTTGGGATTCTATCCCGACTGCCCGGGTGAACCCTACTATACGTTGACAAGCCCTACCTTCGACCGTGCCGAGATTGATACTGCAAAAGGGATTCTCACGATCGAGTCGAAGCATCGCTCTGCCGATGCGATCTATATCGGACGTATGACGTTGGGCGGCAAGTCGCTCTCCACCTACCGCGTGAGCCACAGCCAGTTGCTCAGCGGCAAAAAACTGACTTTTGAACTTCAAAACCAACGATAAATGAATTTTAAACATCTATTTACGGCTGGTGCGCTCTTCCTGGCGGCCTGTACGGCCAAAGCACCTGCCGATACCGATTTTACGCAATGGGTCGATCCCAAGATCGGCACCGGTGGCCACGGCCACGTGTTCGTAGGGGCGAATGTCCCCTATGGATTCGTGCAGGTAGGCCCGACAAGCATCCCCGTTTCGTGGGATTGGTGTTCGGGTTATCACCAGAGTGATTCGACCGTGATCGGTTTTTCGCATACTCATCTCAATGGTACGGGGATCGGCGATCTGTTCGATGTGACGGTGATGCCGGTGGTCGGAACGGTGAAATATGCTCGCGGAGAGGAGAACGATCCCGCTTCGGGCATGTGGTCTTATGCCGATCGCTCGAAAGAGGTGGCACGTCCGGGTTATTACTCCGTGCCGCTGACCCGTTATGACATTACGGCCGAGATGACCGCCACGGCACGTGTGGGTCTGCACCGCTATACTTTCCCCCAATCGGAGGAGGCTGCGGTGGTTTTCGATCTTGAAAACGGCGGCTGTTGGGATAAAGCGACCGCTACGCACCTCGAACAGGAGGGCGATACCCGCATCTCGGGTTATCGTTACTCAACGGGTTGGGCCAAGGATCAACGTGTCTATTTTGTGGCTGAATTTTCGAAGCCGTTTACCCGTTTCGAGGTGATTGACAGCGCACGTTACGGCCGAGTGTCGTTTGCAACGGCTGCCGGTGAGCAGGTGCTGGTCAAGGTTGCGCTCTCGCCCGTATCGGTCGAGGGGGCCAAGGCAAATCTTGCCGCCGAACTTCCCGACTGGGATTTTGAAACGACCCGTGCGGCGGCCGACAAAGCGTGGAACGCCGAATTGGGCAAAGTCCGCGTTGAGACCCAAGATGCCACGGCACGCAAAATCTTCTATACGGCTCTCTACCACACGATGATTGCCCCCTCTGTTTTCTGCGATACGGACGGCAGCTATTACGGTTCCGATCACCAGAACCATGCTCCCGAGGGTTTTGTCAACTATACGACCTTCTCGTTGTGGGACACCTATCGTGCTGCACAGCCGCTCATGACGCTGCTCCATACTGATCGAATGCCCGATATTATCAATACGATGCTTAAAATCTATGAGCAGCAGGGTCGTCTGCCCGTCTGGCATCTGATGGGCAACGAAACCGACTGTATGGTTGGCAATCCGGGTATCTGTGTGGTAGCCGATGCGATTGTGAAAGGGATCCCCGGCTTCGATCGCGAGAAGGCGTTCGAAGCGATCAAAGCAACGGCGATGGATCGGGGGCGTGGCGGTGATCTGCGGCAAGAGTACGGTTATATCCCTTGCGACAAGATGACCGAGTCGGTGGCCTTCGATATGGAGTATGCCATTGCCGATGGAGCTGCGGCTGCGGCTGCCCAAGCATTGGGTAAGAGCGAAGATTACGCATTTTTCACCGCACGTAGCCACTCTTACCGTCATTTCTTCGACCCTTCGACCCGTTTTATGCGCGGTGTCGATTCGAAGGGGCAGTTCAATACTCCGTTTAGTCCCTTCTCTTCGTCACATCGTGCCGATGACTACTGCGAGGGAAATGCTTGGCAATATACGTGGTTGGCTCCGCATGATGTGGAGGGGTTGGTCGGCTGTTTCGGTACGCGAAAAGCCTTTGTCGAAAAACTCGATTCTCTCTTTACCGTAAGCTCGCAACTTGCAGACGATGCCTCACCCGATATTTCGGGTTTGATCGGCCAATATGCCCACGGTAACGAGCCGAGTCACCATATTCTCTACCTCTATACAATGGTCGGTCAACCTTGGAAGACGGCCGATAAGGTGCGCGAGGTGCTCTCGACTCTCTACCACGATGCACCTGATGGACTTTCGGGCAATGAAGATGTGGGACAGATGTCGGCCTGGTACGTGCTCTCTTCGATGGGATTTTATCAAGTCAATCCGGCTGACGGTCGCTATTGGTTCGGGTCGCCACTTTTTGATCGGGTAGAGATCGCTCTGCCGAACGGATCGTTTACGATCACGGCGCATAACAATTCGGCCGATAACAAGTATATCCAATCGGTTCTGCTTAATGGAAAACCCTACGCCAAAGCCTATATCGACTATCGGGACATTATGGCGGGCGGTGAACTGACCTTCGAAATGGGTGCGGAGCCGCGCACGTGGTATTGCATTGATGAACCGGAGGAGTACCTCTCGCAACGTCCCGATGTTGATAAACGGGTTTTTACCTCCGAGGCGGTCGAGGCTGAGATCGCGAGAATCAGCGAGCAGATTACCGATGAACGTCTGCGCTGGATGTTTAAGAACTGCTTTCCCAATACGCTCGATACGACCGTGCATGCACGCGAGGATGAGGAAGGGCAGCCCGATACCTATGTCTATACGGGCGATATTCCGGCCATGTGGCTCCGCGATTCGGGGGCGCAGGTGTGGCCTTATGTGCAGTTCGCTCCCCAAGATGAGAAGCTGCGGCGCATGATTGCCGGTGTCATCCGCCGCCAGTTCAAACTGATTACCATTGACCCCTATGCCAATGCTTTTAATGACGGAGCTACGGGGGCTGGTGAGGATGCTGCATTCTATCCGCAAAGTCCGTGGGTATTCGAACGCAAATGGGAGATTGACTCGCACTGCTACCCGATTCGATTGGCTTATCACTATTGGAAAACAACGGGTGATACCTCGGTTTTCGACAAACATTGGCAGTCGGCTATTGCTGCGATTGTCAAAACGATGCGCGAACAGCAGCGGAAAGAGGGACTTGGCCCCTATACGTTCCTGCGCGTGACTGATCGACAGTTGGATACCAAATGTACGGTTGGACATGGGAATCCGGTTCGCCCCGTGGGGTTGATCGCCTCGGCATTTCGCCCATCGGACGATGCAACTACCTTTGAGTTTCTGATTCCTTCGAATTTTATGGCTGTCAGCTCGTTGCGCAAAGCGGCTGAGATTCTCACGGCTACGGGCGATGAACAGTCGTTGGCCGGAGAGTGTCGGGCTTTGGCCGATGAGGTAGCTGCGGCGTTGAAAAAAGAGGCGGTGGTCGAACATCCCAAATACGGAAAAATCTACGCTTTTGAGGTTGACGGATTCGGGGGGCGTTTTTTGATGGATGATGCCAATGTTCCCTCGTTGTTGGCGATGGCCTATCTGGGCGATGTGGATCGCAAGGATCCGATCTACGAAAATACCCGTCGTTTCGTATGGAGCGAGGATAATCCCTACTTCTTTCGCGGCGCAGCCGGAGAGGGGATCGGGGGGCCGCACATCGGCGTGCAGATGATCTGGCCGATGAGTATCATGATGCGAGCCTTTACTGCTACCGATGACCAAGAGATTGCCGAATCGTTGCGCATGTTGATGCGTACCGATGCCGGCACTGGATTCATGCATGAGTCGTTCCATAAGGACGATGCCTCGAACTTTACGCGGGCGTGGTTTGCTTGGCAAAATACACTCTTCGGCGAACTGATTGTGAAGTTGGTCAATGACGGGAAAATTAATTTGTTAAATACCTTAAACCAATAAATTGATGCGAACTGTTATTTTAGCGGCGGCGGTTGTGCTGCTTGGCGGATGCCGAACGGATTCGGCCGAACCGATGCTCGCCCCTGTCGAATATGTATCGACGCTGGTCGGTACGCAGTCCGATTACGCACTCTCTACCGGAAATACCTATCCTGCGGTGGCTTTGCCGTGGGGGATGAATTTCTGGACACCCCAAACCGGAAAGATGGGGGACGGTTGGGCATACACCTATGGCGCGCGCACAATTCGCGGCTTCAAACAGACCCACCAACCTTCACCGTGGATCAACGACTACGGACAATTTTCGTTGATGCCCGTCGTAGGCCGCGATAAGCTGGACGAAGTGGCGCGAGTGAGCTGGTTCTCGCACCAATCCGAGGAGGCTCGTCCCTATTATTATAAAGTCTATCTGGCCGACCACGATATTACGGCCGAGATCACTCCGACCGAACGTGCCGTCATGATGCGCTTTACCTTTCCCGAATCAGGCGAATCGGGCGTGGTGGTCGATGCTTTCGACCAAGGATCGCGTCTTGAATTGGTTGATTCGCAGACGATCGTTGGCTATACGACTCGTAATAGCGGAGGCGTCCCCGATAATTTCCGCAACTATTTTGTGATTCGTTTCGATAAACCGATCAATAGTATCGAGTTGACGACCAATCCTGCAAAATATAAAGCCGGTAGCGAGATGCTCTATCCCGAAGGTGGCAAATCAGCCGAGGGCGAGCATGCTGTTGCCAAAGTGCATTTTACAACCACACGCGGCGAGCAGATTACGGCGAGAGTTGCCTCCTCGTTTATCTCGGTTGAGCAGGCAGAACGAAACCTTGGCGAGTTGGGCGACAGCACCTTCGAACAGGTGAAGAACAAGGCCGCAGAGCGTTGGAATGAGGTTCTCGGTCGCATCGAGGTGGAGGGCGGTTCTGTTGATCAATACCGTACCTTCTACTCGTGCCTCTACCGCTCGGTGCTCTTTCCGCGCAAATTTTATGAGATCGGAGCCGATGGTCAGCCCGTGCATTACAGTCCCTATAACGGAGAGGTGCTGGCCGGCTATATGTATACCGATACCGGATTTTGGGACACCTTCCGCGCGCTTTTCCCGCTGTTGAATCTGGTCTATCCGTCGGTTAATGCCGAGATTCAGCAGGGGCTGGCCAATACGGCACGCGAGAGCGGTTTCCTGCCCGAATGGGCCTCCCCCGGCCATCGTGGCTGCATGGTGGGTAATAACTCGGCCTCGGTGGTTGCGGATGCGATTCTGAAAGGTGTGACACCCGATGCCGATCTCGAAACGCTTTATACTGCCATGCTTCGTGGCCGCGATACGGTGCATCCTACCGTCAGCTCGACAGGGCGGTTGGGACACCAATACTACAATACGTTGGGATATGTGCCTTGCGACAAAGGAATCAATGAAAGTGCGGCTCGCACGCTCGAATATGCCTACGATGATTGGTGTATTGCGCAGGTTGCCGAGAAACTCGGCCGTAGCGAAGATGCTGCGCGCCTAACGAAGGCCTCACAGAACTACCGCAATCTCTTCGATCCTGAGACCCGACTTATGCGCGGTCGCAATGCCGACGGTTCGTTCGAAACGCCCTTCTCGCCCTACAAATGGGGTGGGGTATTCACCGAGGGCAATGCATGGCATTACACGTGGTCGGTCTTTCACGATGTCGAGGGGTTGGCCGATCTGATGGGCGGTAAGGCCGAATTCGCCAAGATGCTCGATTCGGTATTTGTTGTGCCGCCGATCTATGACGATAGCTACTACGGAGCGCGTATCCATGAGATCACCGAGATGCAGATTGCCAATATGGGTAACTATGCCCACGGTAACCAACCGGCACAGCACATGATCTACCTTTATGGGTATGTCGGTCAACCGCACAAGACTCAATTTTGGGTACGCGAGGTGATGAATCGCCTCTATTCGGCCAAACCGGATGGCTATTGCGGCGATGAGGATAACGGACAGACTTCGGCATGGTATGTCTTTTCGGCGTTGGGATTCTATCCCGTGTGTCCTGCCTCGGATGAATATGCGATCGGAGCTCCGCTCTTCCGTAAGGCGACGGTTCACCTCGAAAACGGCCACGATATTGTGATTGAGGGGTATTCGAACAGCGATAAAAATCGTTATGTCTCATCAATGACACTCAACGGCCACACCTATTCGGATCCAGTTCTGCACTATTCGGAGCTGTTGCGAGGTGTCAAACTGCGTTTCGCGATGCAGGAGGGAGAGTAGAATAATCAATAGAGATACGAGGAGGAAGGGTGTGATACTCTTCCTCCTCGTGCTATTGTTACCAATGATTGGTTAACGAGAGATCGCTGTCAATAAAATGTCGATAGAATCTATCGGATAATTTTGAATCTCGGCCAAAAATAGCTACTTTTGTAGCGTATTTTTAACAAAAGTTAGGTTAATCACAGCATTCAATGATTCCAATCGGCTATTTCGACCAGCGTGAACGAAAAAAACAGCAGGGGCAAGCCGCTGCGTTTTATTTGTCGTCGTGTCGAAAGCAGCGGAATTCCTGTGCGCAGTTCAATCGGCAGCAGGTGTCGGCTCTTGGGATGCTCAGCTAAATAGGTGCCGCCATGACATGGAATGTCGTGGCGGCTCTGTTTTTTAGATTTTTTTAGAACATTAGACGATGAAAGTAGGAGTTATTATGGGCTCAACGAGCGATTATGAGGTGATGGTTGATGCCGTCCGCACGCTCGAAGAGTTCGGTGTCGATTTCGAAAAGCGGGTGGTTAGTGCTCACCGCACGCCCGATTTGCTGTGCGAATATGCCAAGACGGCGCGTCAACGTGGTCTTGGTGTTATTATCGCCGGAGCGGGTGGCGCGGCTCATCTGCCCGGAATGGTCGCCTCGATGACAACGTTGCCTGTGGTGGGGGTTCCCGTTAAGTCGCGTGCGTTGAACGGGCTCGATTCATTGCTTTCGATCGTGCAGATGCCGGCCGGTGTGCCGGTGGCGACCACCGCGATCAACGGGGCGAAGAATGCGGCTCTGATTGCGGTGTCAATTCTTGCTTTGCAGGATGCAGCGTTGGCCGAACGGCTCGATGCCTTCCGTGCAAAACAGACATCGGATGTGTTGAACGCAGCATTGTAAGCAGATTCGGAATGGCTAAAACAATCGGTATTATCGGCGGCGGTCAGTTGGGGTTGATGATCGCGGAGCAGGCGCATGAACTGGGCGCACGAGTGATCTGCCTCGATCCGGCGGAGGATGCTCCGGCGTTTGCTGTGTGTGACGATCATATGGTGGGACAATTTGATGATCCGGCGGCTTTGGAACGACTATGCCGTTGCTGCGATGTCGTCACTTACGAATTTGAGAATATTCCCGGAAAGATCCTGATGCCGCTCGTACACCGGTTCCATATTCCGCAGGGCTTTCAACCGCTGTACGATTCGCAAGATCGTCTGCGCGAAAAGGAGAATGCGCGAGCTTATGGTTTTTTTACACCGGCTTATGCGGCGGTGGATGATGAAGAGTCGTTGCGTGTGGCGGTGCGGCAGATCGGATTGCCCAGCGTGCTGAAAACGCGGACGCTCGGTTACGATGGCCACGGACAGATGGTGCTGCGTAGCGAGGAGGATGTAACGCGGGCGTTGCCGATGCTCGCCGTGCCGTGCATTCTCGAAGAGTTTGTCCGTTTCGACTACGAGGCGAGCATTGTGCTGGTTTCCGATGGTCGGCAGACGATCAGTTTTCCGGTAGGTCGCAATGTACATCGCGATGGGATCCTCGATCTCTGTTATGTGCCGGCCGAAGAGGCCGATGCCGAGATTCTGACTCGTATGCGTATGGTGAGCGAGCGTTTTATGCAGCAGTGCGGTTACGTGGGTATTTTGGCGATCGAGTTGTTTGTGCGCGATGGCCGTTTTCTCTTCAACGAGATGGCTCCACGCCCTCACAACAGCGGTCACTATACGATCGAAGGGTGCACGACCAACCAGTTTCGGGAGTTGGTGCGCATGCTTTTGGACGAGCCGCTCCAAGAACCGCAATTGGTGGCTCCGACCGTGATGAAAAATATCTTGGGACAAGATCTTGCAGCGGCCGAACAACTTGCGGCCGAACATCCCGAAGGGGTGTATGTGCACCTCTATGGCAAAACCGAAAGTCGCCCCAAACGCAAAATGGGGCATATTACCTTTGTCGGAATGAATGCCGAGGAGTATGCTGCCAAGTGGGCTGATAGATTTGTAAAATAAGTGTAAATAACAGATAATGAAGAATTACCGCATTTTTGTAGAAAAACGACCCCAATTCCGTGTCGAGGCCGAAAGCTTGCGTCGCGAATTGAACACCCATCTCAACCTACAACTCGACTCGCTGCGTTTGCTGTGTGTCTACGACCTGTTCGGATTCAGCGAGGAGCTGCTCGACAAGAGTCGTTACTCAGTCTTCGGCGAGATCGTGACGGACGAAGTTTCGGAGCAATGTGACATGACGGGCAGCAAAGCCCTTGCTGTTGAATTTCTGCCCGGACAGTTCGACCAGCGTGCGGCATCGGCCGTGGATTGCGTGCGATTGATTGACCCATCGGCCGATGTGCGGATTCGTTCCTCGAAGTTGCTGCTATTCGATGCGACGGTTGCCGATGCCGCGGTGGAGAAGATCAAACATTACTACATCAATGCGGTGGAGTCGCGCGAGAAGAATCTCGAAGTGCTCTCCGATATGGAACAGGCCGAGGTGAAACCTGTGCCGGTGCTTGATGGCTTCCGTCTGATGAAGGAGGAGGCCTATGAGGCCTATTGTAAGCAGATGGGGTTGGCGATGAATGCCGATGACTTGGCCGAGGTAGTGAGCTACTTCCGTGCCGAAGGGCGTGATCCGTATGAAACAGAGTTGCGCATTCTCGATACCTATTGGAGCGATCATTGTCGCCACACCACCTTTACGACCGAATTGGAAGGAATCACTGTTGAAGAGTCATTCGTTAAGTCGGAGATCGAATCATCGTTGTCGCTCTACCTGCGCATTCGCCGGGAGTTGGGGCGTGAGCACAAACCGCTGTGCCTGATGGATATGGCGACAATCGGTGCGCGTTACCTTCGCCAGCAGGGGCTGTTGGACGACATGGAGGTAAGTGACGAAAATAATGCCTGCTCGGTGTATGTAGATGTCGATGTGGACGGCGTAACCGAGAAATGGCTTCTGCAATTCAAGAACGAAACTCATAATCACCCCACCGAGATTGAGCCTTTCGGCGGTGCTTCGACCTGTTTGGGCGGTGCGATTCGCGACCCGTTGTCGGGACGTAGCTACGTCTATCAGGCGATGCGTGTGACCGGAGCCGGTGATATTTATCAGAAAGTGGCCGATACGCTTGCAGGCAAATTGCCGCAGAGCGTGATCTCGAAAAAGGCGGCAGCCGGTTATTCGAGCTATGGCAATCAGATCGGTTTGGCAACAACTCATGTGCGCGAGATCTACCACGACGACTATGTAGCCAAGCGATTGGAGGTCGGCGCGGTAGTCGGAGCGGTCAAAGCCGAAAATGTGCGGCGCGAAAAGCCGCAGAGTGGCGATATGATTATCATGTTTGGTGGCCGCACGGGACGTGATGGTATCGGTGGAGCAACGGGTTCGTCGAAAGAGCACGATGTCAAATCACTCGAAACATGCGGTAGTGAGGTGCAGAAGGGAAATGCTCCCGAGGAGCGTAAACTCGAACGCCTGTTTCGTCGTCCGGAGGCGACCCGTTTGGTGAAAAAATCGAATGACTTCGGTGCGGGAGGTGTCAGCGTGGCGATTGGCGAGTTGGCGGATGGTCTTGATATTTATCTCGATCGTGTGAAGACCAAATATAGCGGTTTAAATGCTACTGAGCTGGCAATCAGTGAGTCGCAAGAGCGTATGTCGGTGGTCGTGGAGGCCAAAGATGCCGCAGAGTTTATGCGTTATTGCCGCGAAGAGAATATCGAGGCGGTACATGTGGCCGATGTGACCGATACGGCGCGGATGCGCATGTTCATTGGCGATGAGAAGATTGTCGATCTGAGCCGTGAATTTATCGACAGCGCGGGGGCGAAACATTACGCCGAGGCGACCATTGCCGAGGTTGAGGAGCGCAATCCTTTTGAACGATCGATCGCCGGAGAAACGGTGAGAGAACGCTTTGAGAACAATCTGAAAGATAAGAATGTCGTGTCGCAGCGCGGACTGATCGAGATGTTCGATGCCTCGATCGGAGCCTCGACCGTGCTGATGCCCTTCGGTGGACGCACGCAGCGCACCGAAACCCAAGTCTCGGTACAGAAACTTCCTGTTGACGGTTATACCGATACGGCCAGCATCATGGCCTTCGGCTACAATCCCTATGTGGCTTCGTGGAGCCCTTATCACGGTGCGGCTTATGCCGTTGTCGAGGCTGCGGCGAAGGTCGTGGCGGCCGGAGCGCGCTACGACCGCATGCGCTACTCCTACCAGGAGTATTTCGAGCGTATGACCAAGGAGCCGAATTCGTGGGGTAAACCCCTCAGCGCATTGTTGGGAGCGTTGAAAATGCAGGTGGAGTTGGGGCTGCCGTCAATCGGTGGTAAAGACTCGATGTCGGGAACCTTCCAGCAGATCAATGTGCCGCCGATGCTTATGGCATTCGGTATCACCACGGTCAATGCCGGACGGATCATCTCTCCCGAATTCAAAAAGGCCGGAGATCGTATCTATCTGGTGCGTCATACGCCCAAGGCGGATTATATGCCCGATACCGATCAACTTAAACGCAATTTTACGTTCGTGAGCGAGCAGATTGAGTGTGGCAAGATTACGGCGGCTTGGGCGGTTGGTATGGGTGGTGTGGCCGAAGCTTTGGCCAAAATGGCATTCGGTAACGCCATCGGTGCAGAGGTTACGATGCCAGAAACCGCACTTTACAACTACGCCTATGGTTCGATTGTGGTGGTGTGTGAGGGGACTTTGGAGTACCCCGATGCTGAAATGGTCGGATTTACAACGGTCGATCAGATGTTGACCATTGCCGCAGAGAAGATGCCGCTTGATGCGCTTTATGCGGCCAATACCGAAAAATTTGCGACAATTTATCCCGATAAAGGAGAGAATCGCGCCGAGGTGATGAGTGCCGCTCCCGCCTCGCGTACCTATTGCTACCCTGGTGCTCCCGTCGAACATCCGGTAGCCTATCTGCCTGTTTTCCCCGGAACCAATTGCGATTACGATACTGCCAAAGCGTTCCGCCGTGCCGGAGCCGAAGTGACTACCAGCGTGTTGTGTAACATTGCAGCAGACGATATTCTGCGTTCGATTACCGAGATGAAGGAGCATATTCGCCGGGCCCACATCTTTGTATTGAGCGGTGGTTTCTCGGCCGGTGACGAACCGGACGGAAGTGCCAAATTTATCGTCAATGTGCTGAATAATGCCGACATTCGCGAGGAGATTCATGCGTTACTCGACCGCGGCGGCCTGATTCTGGGTATCTGCAACGGTTTTCAGGCTCTTGTCAAGTCGGGTCTGCTACCTTACGGACGACTGGGTATGGTCGGCAAGTCATCTCCGACACTCTTCCGCAACGATATCAACCGCCATATCTCGCAAATCGTCACCACGCGCGTGGCTACAACCGCATCACCGTGGTTACAAAGTTTTGAGGCGGGCGAACTGCATGCAATTGCCGTGAGCCACGGAGAGGGTAAATTTGTGGTGAGTGAAGAGTTGGCTCGTCAACTTTTTGCCAACGGACAGGTGGCGTTCCAATATGTCGATCCCGCTGGTGAACCGACGGTTGAGGCTCCCTATAATCCCAATGGATCATCGTATGCGATCGAAGGGATCATCTCGGAGAACGGTCAGATCCTTGGAAAAATGGGACACACGGAGCGTTATGAAAAGAATCTCTTCAAGAATATAACCGGAAACAAAGAGCAGGGGCTTTTTGTCAATGCCGTCAACTATTTCAGAAAGAATAAATAAAGAACGAAAACAGATCATATAAACTTAAAAACAAGCACATCATGAAACAGCTCGAAATGCTCTACGAGGGCAAAGCAAAACAGGTTTTCCGCACCGATGATCCCGATAAAATCATCATCCACTACAAGGATGCAGCAACGGCTTTCAACAACATCAAAAAGGCCACTATCGAGAATAAAGGCGTGCTCAATAATGAGATTTCAACGCTTATTTTTAAAGAGTTGCAGAAAGCAGGCGTGAAAACCCACTACATCGAGACGATCAACGATCGCGACCAGATCTGCCGCAAGG